>NZ_JBTYZO010000004.1:0-255417 GCF_057808495.1 Hymenobacter sp. M1-2 | reverse complement strand
CCGCGTAGCGGTGCCAGATCGGCGGGCGTCTCTGGCACCGCTACGCGGCGCAGGGTCGTTTCAGGGCTGTTGTTCTACAATCCTTGAGCCGCTAGGCGGCTAGTCCGCAACGTGGGTTTGCTATACTGCCCCCGCTGCCAGGAGAAGCCTTGGGGGTGAGCCCGCAACGGCCCGCTGCCTAGTCTCCGGCAAGATAGGCCACGAGCCCGGCCAGCGCGCCACGTCACCCAAAGTAGGTGGCCTAAACTCAAACCAGCTGTTCGCGAAGGACAGCTAGTTGCCTTAAAAGGACACCCAGTTCAGGTCCGAGCTGAACGAGTTGTCCTTTTTGGGCAACCAGTTGTGCTCCCCAGGCAACTGGTTCAGTTCGGACCTGAACCAGTTAGCTTTTTTACCCATCTGGTTGTCTTTTTCACCCACCTAGTTATCCTTTCGACACAACCAGTTGACCTTTTTACCCACCTGATTATCCTCTGGAAGCCCCTGATGCCATTAGGCGCCTGGCTAGGAGCGCGAAGAATATGAGTAAGGGTCCAGCCTGAACTTACTCCTCGCGCAGGGCTACTGCCGGGCGGATGCCGGAAGCCAGGCGGCTCGGATAAATCGCACAGATGGCCGTGAGAATGTAGATGAGCACCGTGGCGAGCAACATGCCGGGCACGTACACTTTGGCCCCTAGATCCATGACGCCGAGCAGCGGAAACTGCGCCGCCACGGCCAGGCCCAGCAGCAGCCCAAACGTTGTCACGACCATCACCTCGCCCAGAAACTGACTGCTAATGGCCGGGCTGCTCGCGCCAATGGCGCGGCGCAATCCAATCTCGGACCGGCGCTGGTTGATGTTGTACCAGAGCACCCCGAATAAGCCCAGCGCCACGTTTACAATCAAGAATACACAGGCGATGAGCGAGCCTACGATGGGCGTCATCACAAATTTGAGCTTAACTACGCGCATTTCGGGCAGAGTATTAACGTCGGTTCGCCACCCTTTAGCCGTGTTCAGAACTTCGCTGATGATGCGCTTTTCCAGAGCGGCCCCAGAACCAGGCGCCACCCGAATTAGCATGGTCGAACTCCCGACGAAGTTGGTGTCCAGCGGCATAATGAGGCGGAAGACAGCGGGAGCGGGTTCGCTGAAGTCGCTGCCGGCGCGGTAGGTGCCCGTTACGCCAATCACCTGCCACTCATACTTGCTGTTGCTGCCGCTATGGATGACCTTGCCAATGGGATTTTCATTCGGAAACAGCTTATCGCGGGCTTCTTGTGTGATGACGGTGACGGGCCGCGTGGCCGTTTCGTCGCCCTTCTCGAACCAGCGCCCTTGCAGCAGCTTGAGGCCCAGTACGTCGCGCATTTCGGGCCCTACGGTGTAGTGGTCGTGCTCCACTTTAGGGCCGGTTCCAAATTGGAGGTCGCCGTTGTTGTTGCTGAATGAAAACGGCGTGTTCCAGGTGCTGCGCGCCACGTATTTCACGCCGGGTATGGCCTTCAGACGCTGCACAATCTGGTCGTAGATGGGGGGCTGGTCCTTCGTGGGCTGTTGGCCGGGGTCGAGGTCTACCTGCCACACCTGCTCGTACTCATAGCCCAGAGGAGCCATGTAGTTCTGCTGGTTGTACACCAGCATACTTCCCACCACGAACAGGACGACGAAGGCGAAAAAAACTTCGGCGATGAGCAGGAAATTGGCCCGCTTGCGGTTCCAAATCAGGGTAAACAGATGGCGTATCATTAGTTGCTTCCTCCTTTCAGGGCCTTTACAGCCTGTAGTTTCGACATTTTGTAAGCCGGGTACACCCCCGACAGCAATCCAAAGAGCAGGCTAACGAGTAAGCCGCACAAGAACACCCGCCAGTTTAGGGTGAAGTTGGTGTAGGAGATAAAGCCACTGGTGTTGAGCAGATAGAGCGCGCCTGCCGCCAGCAGCAACCCTAGCACGCCGCCAAGCAGGGTGAGAAAGATATTCTCGACTAAGAACTGCCCTATCAGAGTGCCCGCCGTGGCGCCAAAAGCTTTACGCACTCCTATTTCAGAGGAACGCTCCAAAATGCGGCTCACATTGATATTCACCAGGTTCAGGGCCGGCAGCAGGATAAACAGGAAGGCTAAGCCAAACGCTACTCCTAGGAAGCGCCGCACGCCACTGTCTTCTTCTACATAATTGAAAAACTGCCTTGTAAAAGAGCCAAGCAGCGGCTCGGCGTGGGTACGGACGGCGGCAAACACCTTCGGGTCCGGCACCGGCACCTTGGCTACTATCCGCTGATATTCCTGCTGCATCGTTGTTACATCAGCCGCGCTGGGAGCCAGCAGAATGGCCATTGCCCCGCCCATGTACTCCGTGCTTTTGATGTCCTGTACACTCGTGGTAATCGGTATCCAGATATCGGAGTAGGTATGGAAGCGCGTGGCGGGCACATCCTCCACCACTCCTACCACTTGGTAGCGTTTCCCGAACGTTTCGAACGGACGTCCCACTACGCCGGTAGCAGTGCCGAAGTACTTGCGACTGGTGCTTTCGTTGATGACAACTATATGGGCTGCCTCTTTCACCTCACGCACTGTATAAGGCCGGCCTTCCAGAAACTTGAAGTCCAGCAGCTGCCAGAACTCGCCGTCAGTGTATTTCTCAATCAGCTCCAGCTTTTGGTTACCAATAAAAGCCACCGTGGAGCCGAAGGAAGTGCTAATAGAAATCTTTTCGGGGGTTTTCATGGGGCGCACATAGCGCTCTAGAAAAGCGTAGCTCGGGCTGGAATTGCTTTGGCCACCGTCCTTGTAGAGCAGGTTCATGCGGTTGATGAACAACATCCGATCTATCTTTTTTTCGGGGGTGTGCGGCCCTATCATGTGGTCGAAGAAGGCATACACCACCAGCAAAATCATGAGCGTAAAGCTGATGCCGAAGAGGCTGATGAAGGTGAAGAACTTGCGGCGCAGCAAGACCTTCCAGGCAATTTTAAGATAGCTAAGCAGCATGGCTGAAGGCAGAATGAGATGTGAAGAAGGAAGAATGCAGGGCGGCCACCTGCCGCTGGAGCACGGCGCGGGCCTTGCTGAGCTGCGACTTGCTGGTGCCCTCCGAAATGCCGAGCAGCTCGGCCACTTCGGGGTGGGTATAGCCCTCAATGGCGCAGAGATTGAACACGGCGCGGTAGCCAGCGGGCAGCTCCTGCACCAGCCGCAGCAGGTCGGCGGCTTGCAGCTCCACGTCGGCCGAAGGCGCATCGGTGGCTAAGTGGCTGATGTGGCAGTCGTCGAGGCGCAGCGTGAGCGATTCGCGGCGGCGCAAGCAGCCTAGGGCCTCGTGCACCATGATGCGGCGCACCCACCCATCGAGGCTACCCTTGCCCTCAAACTGATGCAGGCCGCGGAACACGTTCACGAAGCCACGGGCCAGCGCATCTTCCGCATCGAACTCGTGGTGCAAGTAGCGCCGGCACAACCCCAGCATCTTGGGCGCGAAACGACGGTAGAGTTGCTCCTGCGCGGCGGCGTTGCCCCGGCGGCAAGCGGCTACCAGTTCTGCATCGGTCGAGAAGGGAAGAGAGGAAAGTTTCATGGCTTGTTAAAGCTGTAGCACGAAGCGCGGGATTCTCGGAATTCCCAGGGTTGAAGCCCTGGGCTAGGGAGTGGTTTGTTTCGGATTTCGCTGCCTAGCCCGGGGTTTCAGCCCTGGGCGCCTGGGCCGCGTGGCGCTATTGTACCTGGCTGCCGTCGAAGAAGCGGATGACGCGCTCCGTCTTTAGAGCCTGCTGTTCGTCGTGGGTTACCATCACGATGGTGGTGCCTTCCTGGCGGTTGAGGCCCAGCAGCAGATCCATGATTTCCTCGCCCATCACAGAGTCGAGGTTGCCGGTGGGTTCGTCGGCGAGGATGAGTTCGGGGCGTCCGGCCAGGGCCCGGGCAATGGCTACCCGCTGGCGCTGCCCGCCCGAAAGCTGGCTGGGAAAATGGTTGGTGCGGGCGCTCAGGCCCACTTTGTCGAGGGCGGCGTGGGCGCGCTGACGGCGCTCCTTGCCGCTCACGCCGCTGCGGTAAAGCAACGGCAGCTCCACGTTGTCGAGCACCGAGAGGTCGTTGATGAGGTGGTAGCTCTGGAAAACGAAGCCAATTTTGTGGTTGCGCAACGAAGCCAGTTCCTTATCGGAGTACGACTGCACGGGGCGGCCCGCAATTTCCACGGTGCCGGAAGTCGGCTCGTCCAGCAGCCCCATAATGCTGAGCAGCGTAGACTTGCCGCAGCCCGAGGGACCCATAATCGACACAAACTCGCCCTGGTTGATGGTCAGGTTGACGCGGTTCAGCGCCACCGTTTCGATGGTTTTGGTTTGGTAGACCTTCTCGATGTTGGTGAGTTGCAGCATCGGTTTGCTGCTGGCCGTGGCAGCGGAAGTATAGAGGCCTTGCGGAGTGGAAGAAGGGTTCATGTGCGGCAGAAGTTGAAGGCGAAGGATGTCGGAAGAAAGTGTTGGAAGAGGTTGTCCGTTTTTGGGCAGTGAAGGCCCCGTACCTGACCTAATAAGCCAAGTGGCGTGCCATTTCTATTTTCTTTTGATAATCAAATAGTTAATCACAAAACCAATTGAAGTCGTTGTATAAAATCTGTTCAAAACCGGACACTGTGTTCGATATCAGCAGGGAGCAATGTCCGGTTAGAGCAAGACGGCTCGGCGGCGCGCTACTGACCAGCCGCTAACGGTTGCTGACGCTCGAAATCGTAGAGCGTGAGGGCACGCAGGCGGTAGTGAGCCACCCAGCAAGCGCGCAAGGCATTGATGTAGCCACGACGGGCCTGGTCTTTCTCAGCTAGCGCGATATTGAGGTCGGTGAGGCTGATGCGGCCTACTTTGTAAGTGGCCTGGGCAATGTCGTAGCGGCGCTGGGCCAGCGTATCGGCCTGGGCGCTGAGGGCCAGCTGCTCGTTGAGCGTGCCGAGCTGGGTGGCCTGCGTGAGCACGCTCTGCTCGAACACCTGCTGTTCCTGGGCCACCGTCTGCTCAGCTTGGCGGCGGTTTACTTCGGCCGTTTTCACCACCGATTTCTGCCGGCCCCAGTCCACGAGCGGCAGCGCGAAGGTGAGGCTCACTTGCTGCTGATTCTGGGGGCTGTAATACGTGTCCCAAAAGTTGCGGGCGCTGTTCACGTAGCCTAAGTTGGCCACCAGCGAGGCCTGAAACCCAGTAGTGCCCTTGGCCAGCGCCACGTCGCTTTCGGCTTGGAGCAGGCGGCGGCGGAAGGCCACGGTTTCGGGGCGGTTCTGGCGGGCCTGGGCTAGAGCCTCATCGGCGGGTGCCGTTAGCCGCGGCGTAGTGGTGGGCACCGTGAGGCGTAGGGCTTCTGCGCTTTGGCCAGTGTAGGTTTGCAGGCTAAGAGCCGCATCCTGGGCGTCGATGCGGGCCTGGGCGAGGGCCCGGCGAGAATTGAGCACGTTGAGTTCCAGCAGCAGCAAGTCGCTCTGGCTGAGACGGCCGAGTTGGAAACGCTCTTTGCCGAGGCGGAGCATTTCCTCGTTGGCTTGCACGTTTTGCGTAGCCACGTCGGCATTCACCTGTTGCAGCAGCACATCGAAATACAGCTCCGTAATGCGCTGGGCAATAGTTTCGCGCTCCAACACAAACTGGCGCTGGCTTTCCTCGTAGCGCAGCGGCTCGATGCGCCGGTCCCAGCGCAGGCGGTTGTAGCGCCCCAGCGGCTGGGTGAGGCCAAAGTTGACGGGTTGATTATTGTAGAGCCGAATGTCGCGGTTGAAGTCGTCGAAGCGCCGCGTTTCCGAACTCACGAAAATCTGCGCGCCAGTCGGGCCGATGTTCTGGCTGAGCGTGAGGCCGAGCGTGGAGTTGTTCTGCCGCACCGCCTGAAACTGAATGGTGCCATCGGGCTGCACCACGGGCGTAATTACGCGGTTGTAATTGGGCAATGTGCCTTGCAACGCCAGTTGCGGCCGGTAGTTCGACTGATACGTGCGAAACTGCCAGTAGCTGGTTTCGCGCGCCGTGCGGGCCTGCCCCGCCACCGCTGACTGCTCCAACGCCAGCCCAATCACCTGCTCCAGATTCAAGGAGCCACTATTCTGCGCGGCAACTGGTACGGTTAGTAGTAGAAGCAAGGCTAACACTGCCACGTACGTTTTCGCTTGTGCTGTACCGCGTAAAACTTGGCTAGCTCGCAAGCTGATGCGTTTTACCCAGAAACCTGAAGTGCTTTTCAGCCAGAAAGTCGATAGAATTTTCATGGCCGTTAGTCTTTGATAGTGAGGCTGGGCGTTTCCAGGTATTCTTTCATGTCGCTGAGCACGACTTCCTCGCCGGGGCGCAGGCCGCTCAGGATCTGCACGTAGTCGAGGTTGCTTTCGCCAAAGCGTACCACGCGGCGCTCGGCTTTGCCGTCGCGCACCACAAACACGGGCTGCTCTTTGCCGCCTTGGTAGAAGGGGCCGTTCTTGACGCGCAGCACGTTGCGCTGGTTGCTGGTCACCACGAACACGTCGGCGCGCAGGTTGGAGCGCAGGGCCGGGTGGTGGTCTTCGGCGAGGCGGGCGTAGAATGTCACAGTGCCTTTCTCCACGGCCGGGCTAACGGTGCTGATGGTGCCCCGCAGGTCGATGCCGTTGAGGCGCACGATTACGGCGTCGCCGGTGTGTAGGGCGTCGGCGTAGGAGTCGGAAATGGTGGCTCGCACGCGGAAGCTGCTCAGGTCGGCCACGCGGGCCAGCGGGTCGCCCTGCTGCACGGTGGCCCCGATATCCTCGTTCACCCAGGTAAGCACGCCGGGCTGCTGGCTACTGATATCGGCCTGGGACAACTTGCTCGCCAGCTCCGCGATGCTACGGTCCTGAATCTGCATCGTGAAGCCCAGCTCTCGCACATCAGCCGCGTTGGCGGCCCGCTGGTTGCGAATTTGCTCGCGCAGACGCTGCAATTCCAGCCCGGCCACTTTCAGATTCAGCTCCGCCTGCCGCACGCTTTCGGCAGTGCCGCCGCCTATCTTCAGCAGATACTGCTCGTCGCGCAGCGCCGATTGTAGGCTGCGCACTTTCACTTGCTGCACCTGCTCCTGGGAGCGAAGGTCGTTGAGGGCTTTTTCGAGGCTTAGTTGCAGTTGGCTGTTCTTGTTGCGGTTCTGCTGCTGGCCGTCTTGCAGCTTGGCCAGGGCACTGTTGGTGAGGTCTTTGTCCAGCTCCAGAATGGTCTGACCGGGCTTCACCTTCTCCCCTACTTGCACTACTACCCGCCGCACGCTGCTCTGGATGGGGCTGGTGATGACGGCCTCATGGCCCGGAATAATGAGGCCGGCGGCCGTGAGAGAGGCTTCTACGTCGCCGGTTTCGGCGGTGGCCGTCAGGAGCTGGGCGCGGCGGATGCTGGGTTGCAACACCGAGCGGAAGGCCAGCAGGCCCGCCACGGCCACGATCAGGGCTACTGCTATCAGCAACCATTGGCGAAGCTTGCGGCGGTTTTTGGTGTCGGAAGAAATTGCTCTGTCCATTTTCGTACAGGAATAAGGGTGATTCCTGTACAGTCAGCCAACCGCCGTGCCATTTCTGCAGAGTGTTTTATATCAGATACTTATACATGTATCAAGGATTTGCAACGAGAGAAATCCTGTCCGGATTTGGACACTATGTTCGGTTTGTATCAGCTTGTGCCCAGGTTGCGCCCGGAAAATTGTTGGCCTAAAAGTTTGAGTGGTCTGTAACGAATGCCACTTGCGGAAGTATCCCCACCAGAATCAGCCAAGATTGTCCTCAATAGTCAACTCCACACTATAAGGCCCAACTGGTCCAGACCATTCCAAAGGCTGAAGCCAAGGCTACATAGGCGCAGACGGTTTAGCTATCGATGGCTGAAGTCCTCTTGATCATCAACAGATTAGGTCTTTATCCTTCGCTGACCTCGACAGTACAGGGCAGTTTGATCGATGAAGCTGAATCTTCGCTAGGGAGTCGCAAGAAAAGTTTCGGGTACGGACCACGCTTTTCGCTTTTTCTACATCTAGTACTCCAGAAGCAAGCAAAACCAGCTTTATACGCTGCAAAGAGGGTTTTCAGTAAGCCGCTTGGCTACTTCTCGCTCATCACAACCTGCTTAACTCCAACCAAAAAACGACGCAACACAAAATTAATTTACACAGTACCTTGCGTTGCATAGTACCTTCTGTTACCTTTGGGTCATTGATAAGCGAAATACCCTGCCGCTCGGCCCGCCCCACTCGGGGGCGCCCCCCGCAGCAGACGCCGGACACCACCGTGCCAATCGGGCCGGGAGCCGGGCAGCCTAACTGAGACGAACGTTTCTCTTTGCTGCTCACTGTGTTTCGGCCGCTTGGTGCCCCCAGTTTGGATCGGTGGGCACCCCTGCTTTTCGTGCCTTAACTTCTGGCAATACAGCCACCCAGCGGAACCGCGGCCGCCTGGAACGGCAGCTCTTTGCCTGGTTCGTACTCCAACTCACCACTCCGATGACTTCCTTCCTGCCTTTCAGCCGGGCCATTCAGGGCCTGGGGTTCCTTGTTATGCTCTCTCCTTTGGCGGCCGCGGCCCAGCAACAGCCCACCGGTTCGGTGTCGGGTACGCTACTCGACCAAGCCAACGGCCAGCCGCTGCCCTTCGCCAACATAGTAGTACTGCGCGCTCAGGATTCCACGTTCGTAAGCGGCGCGCAAACCACTGAAACGGGCACTTTTGAGCTGGCTTCGTTGGGCATGGGCAATTATCTGCTGAAAGCTTCGGCCGTCGGCTACCAAGGTTTGCGCCGCCCAGTGTCCCTGACCAGCGCCAACCCTAACTTGCGGCTGGGTTCCTTAAAAGTGGCGCCCACGGCCATGCAGCTGGCCGGCGTTACGGTGCAGGGCGAGCGGGCCGCCGTAGAAGAAAGCCTCGATAAGAAGGTCATCAACGTAGAAAAAGACCTGAGCAGCGTGGGCGGCACCGCCGTAAACGTGCTGCAAAACGTGCCCTCCGTGGCCGTATCGCCCGATGGGACGGTAACAATGCGCGGTAGCTCCAACATCACGATTTTGGTGGATGGCAAACCCAGCGGCGGCGGCAACAGCGGCGCGGGTGGCAACCGCCTGGAGCAGATTCCGGCCAGCGCCATCGAGAAGGTGGAAGTCGTGACCAACCCTTCGGCCCGCTACGATGCGGCCGGCGGCGGGGGCGTCATCAACATCATCCTCAAAAAGCAGAAGAAAGACGGCTGGAACGGCCAAGCCGCCCTTACGGTGGGCACCCGCGACAAGTACAACCCCAGCCTCAGCTTAAACCGCCGCGCCGGTAAGCTGAACCTGTTCGGCTCCTACAACCTGCGCGACGACCGGTACATCAGCACTTCCCGAACCGACCAAACCACGACCGTAGAAGGCAACACGCTACTCATCCACCAAGACGGCAGCAACCGGCGCCACAACGTCAACCACTCTGCCCGTCTGGGCTTCGACTACACGATTTCGCCTGAGCAAACGCTCACGCTAACCGTGGAGCCCAACATGAACCGCGGCCTGAACACCGGCACGCAGCTAGCCAACATCAGTAGTGCGCAAGGCAGCAATCTGATTGGCAGCACGTTCAGAGTGACGGAGAACGTAAACAACACCGACGCTTCTGTGGACTACCGCCGCACCTGGGAAGCCCACAAAGGCCGCGAACTGACGGCCAGCGCCGCCTACACCAACCTACTGGCCGATGTGGTGGTGGGTCAGCGCAACACTTCCGGCACCGACGACCTGCTCGAATGGAAGCAGGATCTGCACGTGGACCTGAACGCGGCCTCTTACCAAGCCGACTATGTGCATCCCGTCGGCGAGAAAATCCGCTTTGAGGCTGGACTGAAGGGCCAGATGATGCTCAACGATGGCACCGACGATTTCCTGCGCGAATACGGCGACACGCCCGGTTTCGAACGCCTCGCCGACCGTTCATTCCTCTATACCTTCAAGGAATACACGCAGGCCGGCTACGCTACCTACCAGCAGACCATGGGCAAATGGAGCCTGCAAGGTGGTTTGCGGGGCGAATACACCAACACCCGCGGCGAGGTAGACGGCGGCAATGGCCCGTTCAAATTGAGCTACCTCAACCTGTTTCCTTCGGCCACGGTGGCGCGCAACCTCTCCACGGCCGAGCAGCGCGTGCAATTCAGTTACTCGCGGCGCCTCAACCGCCCGCAATTCATGCAGCTGCTGGCTTTCCCGCTCTACCAGGACCAGCGCACCTACCGCATCGGCGACCCTACACTGCGCCCCGAATACATCAATTCCTTTGAGCTGGGCCACCAAATGATGATGGGCCAGACCTCGCTCAACACCACCGTATTCTACCGCCAAACCACCAACGCCATCCAGCGCCTGACGCGAGTAGATACCGCCGCCACCCGCCTCTACGGCAACGGCGCCGTGATTACGGGTAGCTACGCCGACAACTTCGGGCAGGCCACGAGCATGGGTGCCGAACTCTCGCTCAACCAGCCCCTCACGAAATGGTGGCGCCTGACGGCCAACGGCTCGCTGTTCCAAACCAACGTCACGGCCGCTACGGGCAACGAAACCAGCCGCCGCACGGTGTCGGGTACGGGACGCTTGATGAGCACCTTCAACCCCACCGCCAAGCTTGACGTGCAGTTGACTGGTAACTACCGCGCCGCCGTCATCACGCCGCAAGGCCGTATTTCTCCCGTGGGTTCCGTGGAAGTGGCCCTGCGCCAGCGCCTCTTCAACGACCGGGCGGCCCTCACGCTCCGGGTGAGTGACATCTTCAACACGCAACGCAACCTCACGAAAGTATACGCCGCCGAAAACGATTTCCAGGCCACGTACTACAACAAGTGGGAGTCGCGGGTAGGCTACTTGGGCTTCTCCTGGTACCTGGGCTCCAACAAACCCCCGAAGAAAATCGAGAGCCAGCCCCAGGGCGGCGGCGGTGGCTTCGGTGGCTAAGGGGTGGCCGGCTTGATATCACATCATCGTGCGATTGAAACCGGCGAACATACTCCCTACTTTTGCAGCGTAAAATCCAAGTAACCCTTAGAATAGCGCCAACGAAAAATCTTTTGATGCTCAGGCATCTCTTTGCCCGCCGCCGACATCTTTAAGGTAGTTGCGGCACTACCCGGCAGACTGCTAGCTACTTCTGCCGACTTTCCAGACCCCGCTTCGATGTGCGGCGGCTTTCCAGAAACGAAAAGCCAGGCCACCCGCCCGCCGAAGAGCCCCGCTCAACTGGAGTGGGGCCCCCGCCCTGCCACCTGGCGCTTTCGCCAGCCGGACCCGGGCTCACCAGCTTCTTTTTTAATTCACTGCTTCCGCTTTTTGGCTGCCCTACGTGGTTGGCCGACGGGTAGCGCCTTGCCTACTTTTTTCCTCTGAAAATCATGAAAACTTCCTTGTTGAACCGCTCCCTCGTAGGTTTTATTGCTTCGCTGGCCGTACTGCAACTCTCGGCTGCCACCCTCAACGGTACCGTCAGCGGCAGCCTCCGCGACGGTGACACGAAAGAAGCCATTCCGTACACCAACGTGGTAGTTCTGCGCGCCACCGACCATGGCCTGGCCGCCACTGGCACCACCGATGCCAAGGGCAACTTCCACATCAATAACCTGCCCCTCGGCAACTACATCATAGAATCGACGGCCCTAGGCTACCAGCCCTTGCAACCCACCGTCACGGTTCGGCCCATGCGCAACCACCAGCAACTCGGCACGCTCACGCTCCAATCCTTGCCAAGCCAGCCCACGGCAACCGCAACGCGCCAGGCCGTAGCCGAGTGCAGCCCCAGCCAAGTAGCGCAGGCGGGGTCATAGTTGGAATGAAGAATGAAGAATGAAGAATGAAGAATGAAGAATGAAGAATGTGCTACGCGACCTACGACGGGCCGGGTTGTGTCAATTTCTCCCTCTTCATTCCTCATTCTTCATTTATTTTGACTTGCGGAAAAGCCCCGGTCTGCCCGCTTTTCGCGGGCTGACCGGTCGAAGGGTGCGCCAGCTGGTAATTCTGAATGAGGATGAAGAATTTTGAATTGGGACAAACGACCAGGCGGAGCAATTTCAGCTAGCGGCGACCGGTCAGCCCGCGAAAAAGCGGGCAGACCGGAGCCAGCTCCAATTCCTCATTCTTCATTCCTAATTTCTCATTATTTCTTGTCGGCTGCTTTTGCTTTGTTGCTTTTGCTGTTCACGGGTACGTTGGTGCCCGTGAATAGTCGGTTTCGGCAGACGCCGGATGGGGTGCCGGTGTTTGTGGTGTCGAATGGGACGCACACGGACGTGGTGCTGCCGTTGCGGGAGGCTCGCAGCGGCACCAATTGGTTTCGGCATTTGCCTGATTCCTCATTTCAGACTCGTTTTGGCGGCTACCAGTACGCGGCGTTTGGCTGGGGCAGTGAAGGGTTTTACCTGGCTTCTTATGGGCACAAGTTGCCCGGCCCCGGCACGGTGCTGCGCGCGTTGGTGCCGGGGCCCACGCTTATGCACGTCCGCTTTTTGCGCCGCGCGCCGCTGGAAGGCACCCGCGTGGTGCCGCTGCGTATCTCAGTTGAAGAATATCAACTGCTAACGGCTCAGATTGCCGCTTCTTTCCAATCCGATAGTCTGGCCCGCTATACTTTGCGCAACGCGGCCGGCTACACTGCCGACGACTTTTTCTTCCGGGCCCAGGGCCGCTACCACGCCCTGCGCACCTGTAACGACTGGACCACCCGTACCCTGCGCCGCGCCGGCTTACGGACGGCGCTCAAGGCGCCGCTGGCCGGTTCGGTGCTGTTTCAGGCGCGGCGGGCGAAGTGAGCCGCCGCCCGTTGCTTACCTTCGCGCCATCATACCGCACCCTCCCGATGAGCGCCCAGAAACCTAGCATCCCGCGCGGCACCCGCGACTTTGGCCCGGCCGTAGTGGCCCGCCGCAACTATATCTTCGGCATTATTCGCCGCACGTTCGAGAAGTTTGGCTACGCTCCGCTTGAAACGCCCACACTCGAAAACCTCTCGGTGCTGACTGGCAAATACGGTGAAGAAGGCGACCAGCTTCTGTTCAAAGTCCTCAACTCCGGCGACTTCGCCAAGGACGTAACGCCCGACGACCTCACGACCGACAACCGCAGCCGCGCCATCCTACCCAAAGTGGCCGAAAAAGGCCTGCGCTACGACCTCACGGTGCCCTTCGCCCGCTACGTGGTGATGAACCGCGGCACACTCACCTTCCCCTTCAAGCGCTACCAGATTCAACCCGTTTGGCGCGCCGACCGGCCGCAGCGGGGCCGCTACCGCGAATTCTACCAGTGCGACGCCGACGTGGTAGGCACCGATTCGCTGCTGTGCGAGGCGGAAATCGTGCTGATGATGAGCGAGGTACTGAATGCACTAGGGCTGACGGAGCACACCATTAAAATCAACCACCGCCGCGTGCTGGGCGCTATTTACCAGGCGCTGGGCGGCGAAGGAACCGAAGTGGACCTTTTCACGGCCATCGACAAGCTCGATAAGATTGGGCGCGCCGGCGTGGAGAAGGAACTGGCCGAACGCGGCTTTTCGGAAGAAGCCACCGTGCGCCTCTTCGATCTACTGAGCGTAGCAGGCGACTTCGAGGAAAAGCTGGAGCGCCTGCTGGCTGGTTTCGTCACGGCCGGTGTGGACCCTGATAATGCCACTGCTGATGGCTATAAAGGCTTACAAGACCTCCAGCGCGTGCTCGACTACCTGCGCGACTTTGGCTTCGACAAGTTTCAGAACCTCGACTTCGACGTGACGCTAGCCCGCGGCCTGAGTTACTACACAGGCTGCATCTTCGAAATTAAAATCAACAACGTGAACATGGGCAGCGTGAGCGGCGGCGGCCGCTACGACAACCTCACGGGCGCTTTCGGGCTGCCGGGCGTGTCGGGCGTGGGCTTCTCGTTCGGGGTGGACCGGCTCTACGACTGCCTCGAAGAGCTGAACCTGTTCCCACCCGACGCGGCTACCACCACGCGCTGCCTCATCGCCAACTTCGATGCCGAGGCCGAGCGGGCCATCTTGCCTGTGCTGCGCCAGCTGCGCGAAGCCGGCATCGCCAGCGAGTTGTACCCGGAGGCTAAAAAGCTGGCCCAGCAGTTCAAGTACGCCGACGCCAAAGGCATTCCGTTCGTGCTGCTGCAAGGCTCCGAGGAGCGCGCCGCCGGCCAGTTCAAGTTGAAAGACCTCCGCACCGGCCAGGAGTTGGTGCTGGCCTTTGTAGAAGAAGTGGTGGCGGAGCTAATGAAATAAGCGGCAGCTGGCGGCAGTCTTCCAGCCGACAGAGTCGGCGAGACTGCCAGCCACGGAGCCCGTTCAGTCTTCAGACTGAACCTGATTTATTGCGTCTGTGGTTCTGCTTCCTTTTCTGTAGGTCAGTCTGAAGACTGACTTGGCTTTCGTGGCTGGCAGTCTTCGCTTGGCTGCGCCGCGCTCAAGACTGCCGCCAGGCCTGTTTATACGGATGAGAGGCCGCTTGCAACGGCGGTTGCAGTAGCTTTTGCAACGCTTGCATCTGCTTTTGCAACGGTTGTAAGCGCTTTTGAAACGCTTGCGAGTAGTCTTGCGACGGTTGTCGCTTGCTTTGCAACGTATGTAGCTGCTTTTACAACGCTTGCATGGGCTTTGCAACGGTTGTAAGCTTGTTCGCAACGCTTGTAAGACGTTTTGCGACGCCTGTAGATGTGCTTGCAACGCTTGTAGGAGGCGTTGCAACGGATGTAAGTAGGCTTGCAAGGCGCGTCAGCTGGTCTGCGACAGTTCACGAGCCGCTCCGAACGACCTCAGCAAGACGCTAGACAGTTGTATAAATTAGTCCTACTGCTTACTATATTGAAGGCGCATTATATGTTTTGATCATGGCTTATTCTATTCGCGACCAGGAAGGGCTGTACTTCCTCACTTTCACGGTGGTTGACTGGATCGACGTTTTCACCCGCCCGCAGTACAAGGACCTCATTCTCGATAGTCTGCACTTTTGCCAGCAGAAGAAAGGCCTGGAGCTTTTTGCTTACTGTCTCATGCCAAATCATCTGCATCTGGTGGCCCGCGTGATAGAGGGCGGCAACCTGTCGGCGGTGGTGCGGGACTTCAAGAAGTACACGTCTTACGCGCTTCTAAAAGCCATCAGCGAGAATCCTCGGGAGAGTCGGCAGCACTGGCTGCAATGGATGTTCAACCAAGCGGGAAAAGTCAACCCCAACAACAAACACACGCAGTTCTGGCAGCAGCACAGCCACGCCGTCGAACTGTCCTCAAATGAAATGATCCGGCAGCGTGTCGACTACACGCACCAGAATCCCGTCCGGGCCGGCATCTGCTTTCGCCCGGAAGATTACGTCTACAGCAGCGCGGCCCAATACGCCGGCCTCGAACCCGGCCTCCCCGTACTGTTGGTAGGCTAACTGGCGGCAGTCTTGAGCCGACGCAGTCGGCGAAGACTGTCAGCCGCAAAAGCTAGGTCAGTCTTCAGACTGACGGGCGCATGGCACAGGACAGAGACACCGCACGGGACCACACGAGAAGCAGCTGTTAAAATTCAGTCTGAAGACTGAACCGGCTCCGTGGCTGGCAGTCTGCCGACTCCGTCGGCGGGAAGACTGCCGCCAGTTCCTCCGTAGCGCCAGGCAACTTCGTGTGTCAGCTCACGGGAAAAAGTGGCAATTTTGGCTTTCCACCCCGGCCCCACCCGCCTACTTTTCCCACCCCATGCCCCGCGAGTACGCTCTCACCCCTTCTGCCCACCTGAGCCTCGATACGCTGGCCGAGCTGCTGGGTCCGGAAACCCGCCTCACGCTTTCCACTGAAGCCCGCCAGCGCATCGAGCACTGCCACACCTACCTCCACGACCGGCTGGAACGCTCCGACGCGCCCGTGTACGGCATCAATACCGGCTTCGGCGCCCTCTACGACCGGAGCATTTCGCCCGCCGACCGGAGCCAGTTGCAAGTCAACTTGATGATGTCGCACGCCTGCGGGACGGGCGAGGAAGTGCCCGCTGAAGTGGTGAAAACCATGCTGCTACTCAAGGCCCAGAGCCTGAGCTACGGCCACAGCGGCGTGCAGCTGGCCACCGTGCAGCGCCTGCTCGACATGCACAACCGCGACATGCTGCCCGTGGTGTACCAGCAGGGTTCCCTGGGTGCCAGCGGCGACCTGGCCCCGCTGGCCCACTTGTGCCTGCCGTTGCTGGGCCTCGGTGAAGTCAACTACCAGGGCTACCGCCTGGCCGCCGCCGATGCGCTGAGTCTCTTTAGCTGGGCGCCGCTCACGCTGGAAGCCAAAGAAGGACTGGCGCTGCTCAACGGCACCCAATTTATGCTCGCTTACGCCGTGCAAGAGCTGCTGCGTGTGCATCGAGTGCTCCGCGCCGCCGATGTCATTGGGGCGCTGTCGTTGGAGGCGTTTGGAGGGCGGGCCGAGCCGTTTGATGAGCGCCTGCACCGTATCCGGCCGCACGCCGGGCAGCTCACCGTGGCCCGCCACGTGCGGGAGGTGCTAGCCGGCAGCGAGCTGCAAACGCAGCCTAGAATTGCCGTCCAGGACCCCTACTCCTTCCGCTGCCTGCCCCAGGTGCACGGCGCCTCCCGCGACGCCCTGGCCTACGTGCAGCAAGTGGTGGAAACCGAGTGCAACGCCGTCACCGACAACCCCAACCTCTTCCCCGACGACGACCTGATCCTGAGCGGCGGCAACTTCCACGGGCAGCCGCTGGCTCTCGCCCTCGACATGCTGGCCATTGCCACCGCCGAAATCGGGAGCATTTCGGAGCGTCGCACTTACCAGCTCATTAGCGGGCAGCGCGGCCTGCCGCCCTTCCTCGTGGCCGAGCCCGGTCTGAACTCCGGCTTCATGATTCCGCAGTACACGGCCGCCGGCATCGTGAGCCAGAACAAGCAGCTCTGCACCCCGGCTTCCGTCGACAGCATTGTGAGCAGCAATGGGCAGGAAGACCACGTGAGCATGGGCGCCAACGCCGCCACCAAGGCGCTGCGCGTGGTGCAAAACGTGGAGCAGCTCCTGGGCATCGAGCTGCTGAACGCCGCCCAGGCGCTGGCCTTCCGCCGCCCCGCCCGCACTTCCCACGCGCTGGAACAGGTGGTGGCAGCTTTTCGAGAGAAAGTTAATT
Source organism: Hymenobacter sp. M1-2 (assembly GCF_057808495.1). Classification (NCBI taxonomy): domain Bacteria; kingdom Pseudomonadati; phylum Bacteroidota; class Cytophagia; order Cytophagales; family Hymenobacteraceae; genus Hymenobacter; species Hymenobacter sp. M1-2. The sequence continues at coordinate 238,309 of NZ_JBTYZO010000004.1, read as the reverse complement.
TCGTGAGCCGGGACCGGGTGCTCTATCCCGATTTACACACCGCTGCCGCCTTCGTACGCGGCTACGACTGGCCGTAATGCGGGAACCGCCGGACGAATGTGTGTTGATTGGGGCCGCGTCTTCGTTAGTTGAGTAGTCAGTAGTAGGTAATTGGTAGTAGTGCATAAAGAAGCCGATCAACAGCGTCTCACTACTTGTCCAATAGCTTGCCACTGATTACCTGCTCCTGACTCCTAGCTTCTGACTTCTAGCTCCTTTTATGCCCTTTGCGAAGTATTTCTATCTGTTGTTGATGCTCGTAGGCTGCACCTTGGCTGGCGCGGTGCCGGCGCTGGCTCAGCCCTGCGGCGTATCGCCGAATCCGCCAGCCTGCACCTTCGTGGCCGTTGATGTACAAACCGGCCAGCCAGTCGAGACGCTGTGCGTGGGCCGCCCAGTGCGATTCGAGTTGTGCGCTGGTCGGGCGCCGCTGGTGTACTTCTACCAGGTGGTGCCTAGCCGGAATGTTCTTCCCAATCCGTGCGGGCCCGGTTTTCAGCCCTCCCCTTTTACGTATACGCCCACCGCTGCCGGCCCCATCACCGTCACGGAAAATGGCCAGGCTCCGGTCGGGGGCGGCACTTCTACCATCTTCTTCCGGGTGTTTGAAGTCTACGACAATCCGGCCCCAAACTTCACCGCTACTGCCTGCTCGCCGGGCTTCGTGCTCCTGACGCTGCCCGGTGATCCTTACGACAACTACACGGTGCAAATCGGCTCCAGCACGTTCTCGGCCAATCCCAACCAGTCGAGCACGTATTCGGTGCCGGCCGGCGCTACTTCCATTACCGTGACGGGTGGGTACAGCGACAATACGCTCTGCACCAAGTCGGCCACGCAGCCGCTGCCGCAGCTGGCCGCGCCAGGTCCGCTCGTCATCCAGCGCCTCAGCCTGCAAGGCACCACAGCCCAACTCGATGTAGCGCCGCTGGTAGCTGGCTACCGCTACTTCGTGGAGCGGGCCGATTTCGCCACACCAACCACGTTTCAACCCATACCTGCCGTAGCCAACGGCCTCAGCGGCTTCACCATAGCCAACGCCCAGCCCGGCTTCTACCGCCTGCGCCGCCTCGACGCCTGCCAGCAGGCCCAAGCCGTTTCGGAACCCGTAAGTACGCTCAGCCTCACGGTGCAAGCCACCGAGCGCCGCAACGAGCTGACCTGGCAGCTCGGCGCCGACCCTAGCAGCTACGAGCTGACCCGCAACGGGACGCCGCTGCCACTCGGTACGCCGCTTGCCGGGGCCAGCCGCGCCTATACCGATACCGCCGTGGCTTGCGGTGTCACGTACACGTACCGCCTCGCGGCCCGCTATTCTGGTAGTGTGTCGTCGGTTTCCAACGAAGTGGCCGTGCGCGCTACGGCCACTCAGCCACCAGCTACTCCGCGCCTGCTAGTCAGTTTTGATGAGCGTAACCGCGTAGTGCTCATGGCCACCGTAGCCCGCTTCCCCACAACCGGCCAGCTCACTTTTCTGCGCGATGGCCAGCCCATCGGTACCACGCCCACCCGCACCCGCCGCGACTCGCTCGCTACTTACAGCCTGGCCGCGGCTCCTTGCTACCAAGCCCGCTTCGAAGACGACTGCACCAACCGCTCCGCCGCCAGCGCCCCCTTCTGCCCCGCCATCCTGGCCACTGAGCTGGCTGATATCCGGGGTTCTTCGGTACGACTGCGATGGTCGGGGCTGCGCGGGGCGCCGGCTCTCACGGCCCAGGATACCCTCCGCTACCGCCTGCTCGTACTCAGCCCTACTAATACTGTGCTGCGGGCCGTCGCGGTGGGCGCCAGCGGCACCTACCTGGACCCGATGCCCCCCACCGATCAGCAAACCGTGCGCTACCGCCTCGAAGTGACGGGCGCGGGCCTCCCGGCACCGAGCTACTCCAACATCGCCACCGCTGCCCGCGCCCTCGAAGCCTATGTACCCACCGCCTTCACCCCCAACGGCGACGGCCTAAACGACGTGCTGGAAGTGAAAGGCCGTTTTCTGAGAACGTACACCTTCTCCGTAGTGGACCGCAACGGCCAGGAAGTGTTCCGCGGCACCGACAAAACCCAGGCCTGGGACGGCCGCATCCGCAACGAAAAGCCCGTTCCCGGCGCCTACATCTGGCGCTTCGAAGCCAAAGACGAAACGGGCAAAACCGTAGTCCAGCACGGTACCGTCACGATTTTGCGGTAAGTGCACGTTTTAAGGTGCTCGTCAAGCACTGGACCATACCAAGCAGCTTTTTTTGCGAGATGAAGTCAGTCATTGGGCTAATTGACTCAACCGATGTTCAAACTGCGTGGGATAGGATATAGTAGTCCCTTATCTTAGTCCCCATCATGAATCCCCAATCCCTTATACAGTGGAACAAGGTACCGTAATTGCTATAGTAGCATTAGCTGGATCATTCTTGACAGTGTTAGTAACAGGTGCCGTTAACATCTGGTCCAAATGGATAGAATCTGAGCAAAAAGTTAAAGAACATAAGTTATCTATAAGAGCGATTTACCTAAACAACAAGATTGACGCATCCCAGAAATGCATCAATGCGATGATCTTAAAGAAAAACAGTACAGTTTATCTAAATTCCTACTTACATTTTGCCAAAGATCATCGTACGCATAATGTTCATCTTTATGAGAAATGGAGTAGTGTATCAGGAACAGCTTCAGAAAATATTTTAAATGAAAGCAATTATGTATCACTCTATTTTAATTTACATGATATTGAAAATCAGATTATTATACTCACAAAGAGCATTAATAAATACCTACCCGTGTTGATAAACAAAATAAAGACTAATGATTTCTCATCTGAAACTCTAGAGTATTTGTCAACTTCCATAGAATTAAATGATCGATTAATGACGTTATATAATAAAGTCAATAGTGATATTAGATTAGAGCTCGCTAAATACGATGTAATCTAGAGAACCAAGGATTAGCCTATAGAATTAAAATTTACTTATTCCCAAACACAGTTAACAGGAATCATACTCTATTTCTCGTTATCTAATAATGTTAAAGCTATCGTATTCTAGCTTATATCCTTAGATCAGTATATTTCAGAAGTAGCCAATCAAGCAGGTTTCCGAACCGGCAGACGCAAAGCGGCCATTTGAAATCGCGCCATATTTGTTCTTGCCACTCTGAAGACTGGAACTAGCCCAATGGCGAGTAGTCACGCGTGGCTGCGCCGCGCCAAAGACTGCCGCTGGCAGCTACCGTTTCTACAACGTGGGCGGCGTTACCTTTGCCACCCAAATCACCTCCACCCTCGAAAAGAATAGTGCCATGTTTGATATGATGGGCATGATGGGCAAGATGAAGGAGCTGCAAGAGAAAATGCAGCAGGCCCAGCAAGAAATGCAGTACGTAACGGCCACCGGCGAAGCGGGCGGCGGCCTGGTGCGCGCCACCGCCAATGGCCAGCGCCGCGTGTTGAAACTGGAAATCGACGAGACGCTGCTTTCCGACCGCGAAATGCTAGCGGACTTAGTAGTAGCTGCCGTGAACAAAGCACTGGACGAAGCTGGCGAAAAGGCCCGCGAAGAACTCAAGCAAAAAACCAGCGGCCTGCTCCCCAACATTCCCGGCCTCGACCTCGGCGGCTTTGGCCTTTAATCCAGTACCACCGACTGCCGACACCTGCGCCGATGTGGCCGTGGTAATCCTGAACTGGAACGGCGCCGCACTGCTGCGCCAGTTCCTTCCCTCCGTGCTCGCCCACACCAACGACGCCCGAATCATCGTGGTCGACAACGCCTCCACCGACGACTCCGTGGCGGTGCTGAAGCGAGAGTTTTCGCAGGTTGGGCTCATTCAGCACGCCACCAACTTCGGTTTCTGCGAAGGCTACAACCAGGCTCTGCCGCAACTGCCCGCCGATATTCGCTACGCGGTGCTGCTCAATTCCGACGTGGAAGTGACGCCTGGCTGGCTGCGGCCCTTGCGGCAGCTGCTAGAGGAGCGCCCCGCCGTGGCGGCCGTGCAACCCAAGCTGCGCGCTCACGCCCAACCCGAGCTATTCGAGTACGCCGGCGCTGGCGGCGGCTACCTCGACCGGCTCGGCTACCCCTTCTGCCGCGGCCGCCTCTTCGACACCCTCGAAACCGACCAGGGCCAGTACGACGACGCCCGCCCAGTGGCTTGGGCTACCGGCGCCTGCATGGTGGTGCGCCTGAGCGCCTGGCACGCGCTGGGTGGTCTGGAGCCAGAATTCTTCGCTCACATGGAAGAAATAGACCTGTGCTGGCGACTCTGGAATGCTGGCCACGAAGTCTGGTACCACGGTGGCAGCACGGTCTACCACGTGGGCGGCGGTACGCTGCACAAGTCCAACCCGCGCAAAACTTACCTCAACTTCCGCAACGGCCTGGCGCTGGTCTACAAAAACACGCACCCAACGGAGCTTGTCGGCACGCTCGTCACGCGCCTCCTCCTCGACTGGGTGGCCGCGTTGCGCCTGCTGCTGCAAGGCGAAACCGCCGACGCCCGCGCCATCCTGCGGGCCCACCGGGACTTCCGCCGTCAGCGGGCCTACTGGAAGCAAAAGCGCCAGGATTTCCTGCCCCGTCTCACCATCTCGCAACACCCCGGCACCTACCAAGGCAGCCTCGTGTGGGCCTACTTTGCCCAAGGCAAACGCAAGTTTTCGGAACTGGAAACTGCTCTGATACGCTAGAACACTGCGAGATACTGCGAGAAATTCAACCCACAAAAAAGCCTGCCTCAAAACGAAGCAGGCACCAGCACAGGCTACCAAGCCTAGGCTATAAATCCCAAACCGTACTCCGCTGCCGACGCATGGCGCGGCGTACATTCATCCAGAATGCCAGCCCGAAGTACAGCACGATGGGCGAGCCAAACGTAAAAAACGAGGCATACACGAACGACAACCGGACGCTGCTCGTGGAGAATCCCAGCCGATTGCCTAGCGCGTTGCAGACGCCGAAGCTCTGCTTCTCAATGTAGTCGGTGATTCGTTTCATAGCGTTCTGATGTAAAGACTTGCGGCCCCTAACCTGGTACAAAATAGGGAGATACGCGGCTTTCTTCAAGCTCGGGTGGTGCAAATTCCTCCCAAGATACGTCTGGTCCGCGCGCTTTTGCGTTTGTTGTCTGAAATTTCGCCCCGATACCCCTGCCTATGAGAAGCCCGTTGCACCTGATTTCGCTTGCCTTACTGTCGATTGGAGCGGGCTTGCTGCCTGCTTGTACGCTACCTAAGATGTTGAAGGTTGCGCAAGCCGGCCAACAAGTTAGCGTACAGCCCTCCGTGCTGGAAAGTAACGGCGAAAACGTGCTTTTTGAGGTAACGGCCCGCGTGCCGGCCGCGCATCTAAAGAAAGGCGCCGCCTACGGACTCAATCTGCGCTACGTTTACGAAGATGGCCTGCGCGAAGACACCCTGGGCCGCCTCTCCTTCGTGTCGGGCGAATACGTGTACGACGAGACCGACAAAAACCAGCTGGTCATTAAAAAACAGCTGTCTTTCCCATTTACGCCCAATAAAAGTCCGGGCCAATTGCTGGCTCTGGGCGAGGTGCGGCAGCTGAAGCCCAAAGGCAAGCGTCTGAAAGGCGAGGAAATTAGACTGGCCCGCGGCATCGTGAGCACCGGCCGACTGGTGGTGCGCCAGGATACGGCCATCGAGCTGCTGCCCGAAACCGTCGACAACAACATGAGCGGCACCCGCGTGCTGCCCTTTTTCTTTGACGCCGGCAAGGCGGAAATCCGCAACTACCTGGGCACCAACGTGGCCGCGCTGGAAGATTTCATCGAAGCCAACCAGCGCACGGAGAAGGTGATGGTGGTGGCCGGCCACTCCCCCGATTCCCTCGACGCCCACGACCGGCGCCTCGCCGACAAGCGCGTACAGGCCCTGGTGAAGTATTACAAGAACCGCGTCGATTTGTACGCCTACCTGAATCGCGTACGCGACATCGACTTCGAAACCGAAGCTTACCACCGCCGCTGGGACCTGTTTCTGAACAAGGTGCAGCAATCGGCTCTGAAGCCCGAACAGATAGATTCCGTGCTGCTGCTCGTGAATGATACGCCTGGCACCTACGCGCAGAAGGAAAAAAGCCTGCACGAGCTCTCGTACTTCGATTACTTGGAGCAGTACATCTACCCGGTGATGCGCTTCGGCACGGTGGCCGTGCAGTATACCGCCCCCAAGCGCTACGATTCGGAAATCTATCTGCTCTCAAAAAAGATTGTGGAGAAGCAGATTGAGGCCGACGCTCTTACGCCGGAAGAGCTGCGCTACTCCGCCACGCTCACGCCGCTGCTGGCCGAAAAGCAGCGCATCTACGAAACTTCCGTGGCTACCACCGGCCGTTGGGAAGCCTACCACAACCTGGCGGTAGTACTGCTGCTGCGCTCGGAGAAAGAGGTGAGCGAAAAAGTGCGCCGCACCTACCTACGCCGGGCTGGCGTCAATTTTACGCTGGCGGCCCACCGCAACCCCACGGCGGCCATGTTCTACCGTGTAGCCACCGCTTACCACCGCGCCGGCGACAAGCTCGAAGCTCTCCAGAATTACGACTACGCCATCAAGCTCGGCGGCCCGCGCCCAATACTCGACAAAATCTTTGCCGACAAGGCCGCGCTGGAAATTGAAGTCGGCCAACTGGATGATGCCGTCAACAGCCTTAGCTACAGTTCTAAAACCTACCAGAACACCATGAATAAGGCGCTCATCTATTTGCTGAAGGGCAATTATGAGGGCGCCAACGGCATGTATGAAGAGGCTCTTACGTTGAAGCCCAACGACCCGCTGGCTTATTACTGCTTGGCCGTGGTAGCCGCTCGCCGGAAAGATGAGCCTCTGCTGGGCCAGCATCTGCGCCGCGCCGTGCAGCTGGACCGCAAATTCGCTGGCCGCGCCGTAGAGGATTTGGAATTCATGGATTATGCCCGCGGCAAGGTGTTTCTGGAGGTGCTGAGACAATGAGCAAGTAGTCCTTCGCGCCATAAAAATGGCCGCCTTCTGATAATTTCTCGAAGGTGGAGAAACATTGAGTTACCTGGCTTCTTTGAGTAATGAAATAAATGGCAGACCGGCTGGCCTACATGAGCTACGTGTTTAAGGCAAAATAGACTCATTTGCCCAACAGCCTTACTCGTCGTAGCTTTACGCGCCGGCTTGGGCCGGCATTTTCATTCTGACTTTCGAACACCAATCGACTATGCGGACCATCCAATTCCGGGAAGCCCTGCGTGAAGCCCTGTCCGAAGAAATGCGCCGCGACCCGCGTGTATTTCTCATGGGCGAAGAAGTAGCCGAATACAACGGCGCCTACAAAGTGAGCCAGGGCATGCTGGATGAGTTCGGCCCAGACCGCGTAATTGACACGCCCATTGCCGAGCTTGGTTTTGCCGGCATCGGCGTGGGCGCGGCCATCAACGGCTTGATTCCGGTCATCGAGTTCATGACCTTCAACTTCTCGCTGGTAGCCATTGACCAGGTTATCAACTCGGCCGCCAAGATTTACTCGATGTCGGGCGGGCAGTACTCCTGCCCCATCGTGTTCCGCGGCCCCACGGGCAGCGCCGGTATGCTGTCGAGCCAGCACTCGCAGAACTTCGAAAACTGGTACGCCAATACGCCCGGCCTGAAAGTGGTAGTGCCCAGCAACCCCTACGACGCCAAAGGCCTACTCAAAAGCGCCATCCGCGACCCTGATCCAGTGATTTTCATGGAATCGGAGCAGATGTACGGCGACAAAGGCGAGGTGCCGGAAGTGGAATATCTGCTCGAAATCGGCAAAGCCCACGTGGTGCGCGAAGGCAAATCGGTGACGGTGGTGAGCTTCGGCAAGATGATGAAAGTGGCCCTGGCCGCCGCCGATGAGCTGGCCAAGGAAGGTATCGAAGCCGAAGTTATCGACCTCCGTTCCGTCCGCCCCATCGACTACGATACGCTGGTGGAATCGGTGAAGAAAACCAACCGCATGGTGGTGGTAGAAGAAGCCTGGCCGCTGGCCAGCATCAGCTCGGAACTGGCCTACATTGTGCAGCGCCGCGCCTTCGACTACCTCGACGCTCCTGTCGTGCGCATCACCTGCATGGACGTTCCCCTGCCCTACGCGCCCACGCTCATTGAAGCCTCGCTGCCCAACGTGGCCCGCACCGTGCAAGCCGTAAAAGAGGTGACGTACCAGAAAGCCTAAGTGCTGATTAGTTTGATTCCATTCAATAACAGAAAGGCCCGCTGGCGTCATGCTAGCGGGCCTTTCTGTTATTGAAAACCTTTTGCCTGAAACAGCGCAAAGGTGCTTATTGAGTAGTTACTTGATGCTTTAAGGCAGCTCTTTGATAATTGCAGCAAACACCCACTTCTACCACAGCGTTCGTGGCCCTAGTTCCAGCGTAGCTTGCGCAGCCGCGGAAGCCACGAAGCACAGACCAACAAACACCACGTACATTGCACCCACCAGGGCCAGCTGCTGACGCGGAAACCGCGCAGGGTGCCAAGCAGCGGGCCAGCCAAAGCATAGTACCGCATAGCATAGCAAATGCAAGGGTAGTAGATAACGGCACTCTATGTTGATGGGCAGCATGGGCAAGCAGGGCACTAGCAGCGCACCCAGCACCAACCACTGATGCAGCCGCAGAAAACGCGCACGAGTGTGCATCACCACCAACAAGGCCCCAAACCAAACCGTATAGTTCAGCCAAGCTAGTCCGAGCGAAGACCGGTATACTTGACGAATGTAAGGTGTCGGGTATTGTAAGTCGAGGCCGTTGAAGAGGCGCTGGGCATACATTTTGACGAAAAGCAATGGATGACGTAGCACTAGGTGTGCGTAGCTAGCGTAGGAATTAAACCATTCCACCTGCTCTGTACGCACAAGCTGTTCGCCCGCCTCATCCCGAAAAATCATTACGGGTTGTGGGTAGTCCAACGTCAGACTGGTTTCGTACTTCTGTTGCAGCAGGCCCAATTTTAGCTTTTCACGGTACAGGTTGTCAGTTTCTAGGTTCTCGTCTTGCGCCAACACTAGCGGGGAGGTTTGATGAAAATGCCGCTGATTGATAATGAGCTGCGGCCCTAGCACCAGCGTCATTCCTGCCAACAGAGCTACTACACGAGCCCAGCGCCACTGGCTTTCTTCCGGCGTAGCCACCACGGATAGCAACAGGAAAAACGGCACGGCCACTAAATAGGGAGGCCGCATATTGCAAGCAGCCGCAAAGCAGGCCCCCGCTGCTGCTATACCCCACAGGCGTGGCTGGTAGAGCAGTAATAGCCCAAGTCCTAATGCCCAAAGTGCCGGAAAATCGGAAAGGGTGAAGTTGAAATAGTCGCGCCACAACATAAATCCTAGGGCCGCAAAAGCTGCCCGGCGAGTCCACGTTAGATTGGTTTTTTCGCCGCGTACCGCTTGCCAGAGCAACGGACCCAGTAGCCCAAACCCTAGCGCCGCTAGTATGGCACCAAACACGCGGGTAAACCAAATGGCAGGCAGCTCACTATAATATTGCGCAATGCGCAAAGGCAGCAGTAAGAGCGGCAGGAAATATCCCCGCAGACTGTCATGAAAGTTGAATAAGGATAGGCTGCCTTTATGGTGAAAGTAAACGGAGATAAACCAGTAATACTCGGCGTCAAAGTACAGATTCGAGTAGCCAGAAAACGGCAGGTACACCAAGTACACCACCAAAATCAGCAGCGTTAAGTCCCAGTAGGGAATCCGCAAACGGCCAGCTAGAGAAGAAACACGCGTCAACAAGGTGGAATGTGGTAAAAAAGCTAGTCGTCTACCAAGGACTTGCCACGGTCGGGCTGCAAGTTGCGGAAAGTAGCGGCCGAAAGCCAGAAGCAGCCCCCCAGCCACAGTCCAGCCGTTAGTACCACTACCACGGCGAGTATCGGCCGGACGCGCAAGGCTCTCCAATACCGTTCCGGCGAAACCCGGAAAGCCACCACCGTAAGCAGTAACAGGTGCAACGGGAGTAGAAAGCGGCATTCTACGGCCGTGGGCAACGCAACGGCGCAAGGTAGCAGCAAGGCCAGCAGCGCCAGTGCCCGGGGCCAGTTTCGCCAGCGCCGCGACAGTACTACTACCGTTACTCCAAAGCCAAGTACCGTGTAGTTCAGCAATTGCATCCAATGCCGCGCTGGTCTATAGTTGTGCAGCAGGTATGGTGCGGGTTGCTGCACGTCGAGGCCATTGAATAAGTGTCGCAAATAGCGCCAGCCGTAGTTGAGCGGATGGCGAGCTACGATGCGCAGAAACTGTCCGTAAGAAGCATATTCTTTGATTCCCTCATGCCGCAACACCCGCAGGCCGTCTAGGTCGGCATAGACGAGGCGCTGCCGCAATTCGGTATCGTAGCGCAGCACGTGGGTGCCCCAGGTGAGCTGCTTGAGGTAAAGCGGCGCGTTATTAGTGGGGTTGACTCGGGCTAGTACAAAGGGTGTGTTGCGCTGGAAGTGGAGCCGGTTGATGGCTAGCTGCGGACCTAGTACTATAATAATACCTAGCGCTAGCGCTGCCCAACGCCATAGCGCCTTGCCGCCGTGCTGCCGACTCCACCAGCCGGCCAGCCCTAGCACGGGCAGTACAGCCACCGCGTACACGGGCCGGCTATTCAGCGCCGCCGCTAAGGCCAAGCCAGCCAGTAGCCACCAACCTATTCCCGCCCGACTACATGCCCAGAGAGCCAGCAGCAGCAGTGCCAAGGCCGGCATGTCGGTGAGGGTGAAGCTGAAATGGTCACGCCAGAACACGAAACCTAGCAGCACCAGCACCAGCCAACGTGCTCCCGCTACCCGCCCTAGCACCAAACTACGCCACAGCGCCGGCACCAGCCAGGCATACAGGAGCGCCGCCCAGACTAGGCCCACCGTCTTGGCCGCCGTTGGCATGGAGCAATTGGTGAGGAAGCGGACTACCAACGCCGGGAACTGCAATAGGGCCGCTACGTAACCGCGAGTGGGATCATTGAAATACAGCAACGAAAAGGCCTGGTGCTGCCGTTGAAACGACACCGCCAATTCCCAATAGTGGCCAGCATCGTAAGGCATGCCGGCACCACGGAGGCCCCCACCCAGCAAAAAATAGCTCCCATAAATCCCTAGCACTATCCACACGCGCACCCACAACGGCCACGGCTGACCTAGCCACCGCACGAGCCGTGGAGGCTGGCTAACTGACACAGCTTCAGCGGGAATGGACATTAATGGATGAGCGTTGGACATGGAACCCGGTAACAAGCAGGCTAGCCTACAAGCCACCGGTGGGGATTTTACGTACCTTTTGCCCAAAGCTACGCCGCATCCCTTTACTCCCACCTTGCTTCATGAATCATCGTCTGCACCTGCGCTTCGAGCAGCTCGAACAAGCCACTTCTCGCTTGCTGAAAACGACTGAGGCCCTTGGTGACGCGGCGCACCAGTCGCCGGGGCCGGGCCAGTGGTCGGCGGCGCAGGTGGTGCAGCACTTGCTGGTGGCCGAAATGGGCATTGGGCAATACATCGAGAAGAAGCTGCAACACGCCGAAAACTTGGAACAGGCTGGTCTTCGGCATGCTTTCAAGTCGCTGTTGTTGCGGGTGTTGCTGCGGCTTCCATTCACGCGGTTCAAAGCACCAGCTGTGTTGAGCAGTATCACGCCCGACCATATTCCGCCTCTGCCGCAACTGCGGGAGGAATGGCAGTCCGGGCGGCGGCGCTTGGAGCAGACCCTGAATGAATATCCTAGCAAACTACTCAAGCGGGCCATCTTCAAGCACCCTCGCTCTGGCATGCTCACCATCCATCAAACGCTGGACTTCATGCTCGACCACGTGCTCCACCACCAACTCCAGGTGGAGCGTATTGCAAAGGCGCTGAAGAGTAAGGAAGGAGTGAAATAGTCCTTCCTTTTAGCTGTTTTCACAAAAATGCATAAGCGTCTTTCCTGGCTCCTAGCGGGGAAAGTGTTACTGTTTATTGCACCTTCAGTCGCCAAAAACGCTCCCGTTTCTAGCTGAATACACTACTCCCTCACTTTCTTCTCCCGCACAATGTCGGCGTACGTGGCGTGACGGGTCATGTGGGAGAAGGTGTTGGCCAGTTCGGGGGTTGGCAGCGTGAGTTTGCGCAGGCGTAAATCGAGCCAGGCACCGTCTACGGCCACAATGGCGGCTTCGCGGCCATCGGCTTTGTATAATGTGTGAATAATACGCCAGCGGGAACCATCGGCGCTGAGGCCACCCACTTCCGCCGAAACGCGGATGGTCTCACTTAAGTGAATCTCCTTCAGAAAGCGCGTGTCTTCGCGGAACAGGATGGGGCCGATAGCCAGTTTGGCAAACTGCTGCATCGCAAAACCCTGGTCGGCAAGAAACTCTAGCCTTGTTTGGGCAGCGTAGTCGGTGTAAGCGGAGTGGCGCATGTGCCCGTTTGGGTCCATATCGGCCCAACGCACGGTGTACGTCTTGATGTAGGTCATGTCGTTGCGAAGAATTTGCTGATTGACGTGTCGCTGTAATGTTGACTAATAAACTTGTTATTGACTTAGTTATCTACCCGTTGAGTGGTGTCAGCCGCACGAGGTACTGTTGCTGCTCATCCTCTCCCAGAAACTCCACTTCGTAACCCGCTTCTACAGCATAGTCTTGCAGGATGCTGGCATCAGCAAAAAGCCAGGAGAATTGGGCGCCCTGTAGCTCACCATACTGCATGGCGTACGTGACTTCGCCGTAGTACGGGCCGTTCAGGTCGAAAACCAAAGCCCCTTCCTCGTCTTCGTAGAGGTAGCTGATATCGGAAGAAGTTGCCAGAATCTGACCGCCAGGAGCCAGCAGTGCGCGCGCGTGGCGCAGAAATTTTTCCAACCCCTCCAATGTGCCCACCAGGCCTAGGCCGTTCATGAGCATGAGCAGCGTGTCGTATTTTTCGTGCGTGAGGGCGGCATCAAAGATGTTGTGGTGGGCTACTTCGCGCACGCCGCGTGCCTGCATTACTTGCACGGCTCCTTCGGAAGCATCGATGGCCTTCACCTCGAAGCCACGAGCTTGCAACTCCAGCGTGTGGCAGCCCGCGCCGGCGCCTAAATCGAGCACCCGGCCCTGGCACTCGTCGAGAGCCTGCCGTTCCAACTCGGGCATTTCCCAGAGGCTGCGGAAAAAATAAGCGGCTGGCAGGGGCTCTTCTTCCGCTACGTTGCTGTGCACGGTGAGCGCAGCATCCGTTTGGCCTTGCTGATAGTCGCGCAAAGCGTGACCAAGCGGGTCAGGTAGCACAGGGGCATTGGTAGGCATCGGCGATTGTGGCGAGAGATGGGCAGGATATTGGCGCCGCAAGTTACGGCATCGGGCGGGGTGGGTCCTGCTTGATTGGCCAAGTTCGGGCTCAAACATCAGGCGGAGCGTTGAACACCGTCAAAAAGTCGGAGTGGGGTACTACAGAAAATTTTTACATAAAGCGCCCCGACCAAACGCTAATCCCAGTCCGACTCAACAAACGGAGCATTTTGGAGGCTCTCGAGGAGCAGTATAAATCTTCAGCCGCTGCGTATGTCAGCAAGCAAAGTCTCAATCTGAGCAAGGAAGCCGATGTGGTTCGTCTACTGGCCTATTACGACACTTTGCAACCATAATCCGAGCAGTAAATCCACCACGGCGTATCCTTCTGCACAATGGTTGCGTTTGGTATGCCAGACGCTTTTTACGCCCTTCACCATGTCCAGCAACCTCGACTACCTGAATCCTGATTTGCAGCCGCTCGAAGACAAGGTAAATGCCTATCTGGCCACGGAAAAAGACCTGCATAAAGCAGAACAGGATATTATAGCTTTGCCCTTAGAGAAGGCGCAAACAGAGGCTGCCGCAGCAGCATTTGAACAGCGCCCGGCAACCGGCAGCTTCCCACAGCACGCCGAGGAGGCGCAGCAACAACTGCAAAACCTGCGCGACGACCTTGTCCGCTTGCGTCAGGATATTATAGCGCTACTACCAGCGTGCAACGAGTGGGTGAAAGTGAACCTTGGCTACGGCCCTAGCCGCGTAGGCGCCTTCCCAACTCCTGACGCACCCGCCGACACTTACGAGCTACGTATTATTCACTAGCTACTTGTCCTTAGATGGTCAACCCTCCTTTCCAGCTCTAGCGCTAACATTGCCTGGCTCCTGCTGCGCAAGGAAATTTAAGGCAATACCTGTTCTCTAGCCTTGATTCTAGCTGGCGGGGAATTAAGAAGAGCTTCGCGATTTTCTTACTTAAGATTCTCGTGGAGAAGACTTCGTTGAGGCCGATTTTGCGGGAACAGTGAGAAAGGCGAGTACGCTGCTGGCAGCTGCTACGCCGGCACACACCCAAAGCATCAGCTGGTAAGTGTTTTGGAAGGCCTCTCGAATGGACTCTTGCACCGCTGGCCGTTGTGTTGCCGCCACAGCGTCAGGTACTGCAGCGGCTCCAAGCTTGGGTGCTTCGCGCAGTAAGGCCGCCTGCGTTAATTCAGGCAGTTGCAGCGGAGCAGTTCGCTCTATAAGCTGGCCAGAAAAGTGCGTAAGAGCTAGCCCACCTAGTGCGGCCAGAGCCAGTACACCTGCTGTGCGGGCTACGGCGTTGTTCACGCCCGAAGCCGTACCCGCGTACTCATCGGCAACAGACGTCATAACGGCCGTAGTGAGGGGAACCACGGTCAGGGCCATCCCAAGTCCAAACAAAAGCAACCCCGGCAGAAACGTACTCCAGTAAGCTGCTGGTCCTGCCGTAAAGCCAATATGCCCTAGCCAACCAAAGCCCAACGCTACTAGTAACGGACCCGCCGTAAGCAGAGGCTTCGGCCCGTAACTATCGGCCCAGCGGCCGGCGGGCCGGGAAAGGCTGGCAATAAGGGTGGCTAGAGGCATGAAAGCCAGCCCCGCCTGAAACTGCGAGTAACCTTGCAGTTGCACCAAGTTGAGGGAAAGGAAAAACATAGCGGCAGCCAATGCGCCGTAGAGCAGCAGAGTAAGCCCATTGGCACCACTGAATGTGCGGCTGGTAAACAAGCGAAGCGGCAACATAGGGTGTTTGGATCGGTACTCTACCCATAGAAAAGCACCTAAAGCCAGTACTCCACCGCCAAAGGATGCTACCACTTGTACACTGTTCCACCCAATGGCCGGGGCTCGTAGCAAGCTCCAGGTAAGGCCAGCCAGCCCAAGTGCTACCAGAACGGCGCCCAACCAGTCGCTGCCAGGAGCAGTAGCGGAGCGCGTTTCGGGTACTCGGCGCCAAAGCACCAGTAGCGCTAACGCCGCCAGCGGTAGATTCAGCAAAAAGATAATCCGCCACCATCCTACATCGGCCAACCAGCCGCCCAGCGCTGGTCCGCCCAGCGTAACCAACGTAGTTGCCGCCGACCACGTGCCGATAGCTTGCCCTCGCTCCTGTTCGGGAAACCCGGCCGAAATGAGCGCCAGACTGCCAGGAATCAGCAAAGCCCCGCCCATACCCTGTACGGCACGCGCCGCAATCAGCCAACCCGTGGTGGGCGCCAGGCCGCAGGCCAGTGAAGCCAACGCGAACAACCCAATACCCGCCATGCAAACGCGTTTACGGCCTAGTCGGTCGCCAAGCGCGCCGCCCTCTAAAATGAGCGCTGCCAGCACCAGTAAGTAGGCATTCAAAATCCAGAGCAAATCCGGACCACTTGCATCCAAGTCTTTCTGCAGAACTGGCAAAGCCACATTCAGCGCCGAACCATCGATAAAAGCCATGCAAGAAGCCGCAATAGCAGCCACTAAAATCCAACGCCCAGTAGCTGGATCAGCAGAATGAGACATAGTAGAAGTAGCCATGACGGTTATGAAAAGGCAAGTACAATCTCATTCCACCAGTCAATTGGTGCGTATTTGAGAACCGTGCAAGTGCAAGTCCTTGTTTTCGAGCGGCTGAGAGCCAAGGATAGCAGGACACCCTTAACGACGAAGCTAGGCATAAAAAAAGGCGGACCACTGGCCCGCCCCTTTTCCACAACCAAAACACCTAAAAAGTATTCTTTCTAGGATTTTTTCTTTAACAAGGATCGGGCCAAAAAGATTAATTATCTCGCCGGTTTCTAAGCGCTACAATAGCAATTACCGCCTTAGTCTGGCTGCTAGTAACCAATAAGTGCACAAAATAATAAGAGGTAGAAAAGTGTACATAATCGTAAAATACGCTTATCATTGTCTAGTAGAGCAATATCTTGTTGAATAATTTCAATAAAACCATTGCACTAGAGATAGCTAAAATATTCTATGCCTAACTCTCAAGTAGCCACTCTTTTCTCTGTTCCATATGAAAACACCCTTTACTGCTCAGCTTGCGCTGTCGGTCTTCTTTAGGCGACGCTTGAGCGCAATTTTGTTATTAGGGCTTCTTTTAAATCTGGCTCTAAGCTCTTTTTCAAACGTTCAGGCGCAGTTTCCGCGCAATGCAACGTTTAAGGGCTCCTCTGAAGCAAACTTCACACTTAGTGGTAATGCCCGCTATACCGGGACTGGAAGAACTGGCGATGACGCTATTGGTTCAGGGTACCTACGCCTAACCGAAGCCACTAACGATCAAGCCGGCTCCATCATCGACAACCTCGGCTTCGATGCTCCAGAAGGTTTTACCATCTCATTCGAGTTCTTTGCCTACGGCGGCACTGGAGCGGACGGTTTCAGCGTTTTTCTAGTGGACCAGAACCAGCCCATGAGTGGTTTCCGCATTGGAGCTTCGGGTGGATCTTTGGGCTATGCTCAAAAAACAGTTGCCCCCATTGCCCCCGGTGTTTCGCGCGGCTATATCGGCATCGGCATCGACGAATGGGGCAATTATGCCAACCCAACGGAGGGCCGCAACGGCGGGCCAGGCTTTACGCCAGACGCTGTTTCCATTCGCGGAGCCGGCGACGGCTCTAGTACCACCGATTATCCCTACCTCACGGGTACAGCTTTGAACCAGCTTGGCTTTAGCTTGGATGTACCTACTGAACGGGCGCAGTCAGGATCGGACGACTACCGCCGTGCCTTTATCGACGTGGTACCAGTCGGGTCGGGTACAAGCAGGACTTATCGGATTACAGTGCGAATTCAGCACGGCAACGAGGTAGCTACCACGGTGAATAACTTCACAGTAGCCACTCCCCCTGATAGGTTGCGCCTGGGCTTTTCGGGCTCCACGGGCGGCTCCACCAATGTGCACGAGATTCGTAACCTGAATATTGTGCAGGCGCCGTTTGCTAACGATGATTTGGCCTCTACGCGTTACAATCAGCCAGTGACGCTAAACGCCATCAGCAACGACATATTCCCTGGTACTGGCTTTCAGCTTGGCTCTCTAGACCTAGATTTCAGCACTGCTGGCATCCAGAATACTTTTACGGTTACTGGTAAAGGCACGTTCACAGCGACTCGGGACGGCCAAGTTACGTTTACTCCTACTGGAAGCTTCGCTGGAACGGTTGTCATACCGTACACGGTGAATGATGTGCTGGGTATGACCACCTCTACGTCCAGCCCAGCCAACATCACGGTCATTGTACAAGGTGCCGATGTACAAGCGAACGTTAGCGGCCCTACGTCTGCTAACCCTGGTTCTAGTATCACTTACACTGTAGCCACTACCAACCTTGGACCAATAGCCGCTAGCAACGTAAGCACAACATTGCAGCTCACGCCCAACTTGCCGGCTGGTAGTGTCACGCCCTCCAGTGGAAGCTACGATCCTTCTACGGGCTTAGTCACGTTCGCTCCTATTGCATCGCTAGCTAGTGGCGCTTCTCCGGTCCTCAACTCCGTAAACGTTACCGTGCCAGCAAGTGGCAGTATTGTAGCTCTCGCTACTGTAGCTAATGGCATTCCGGATCCAGTAGTCGCTAATAATACGGCTACCATCACCACCATTATTGGTGGTATAGCCAACGTATCGACTGTCTGCGCATCGCCGGGCCAAGACGGCTTTCGAACCGTTGCCAACGGGAACACAGCAACGCCTAACACTTATTATCCGGGGGTTTCAGCCAGCGGCACCACCGTGGCCATAGGGGCAGCCCGCAATACGGATGGAACACCTATTGCAGTAGGCGATGTGGTGCTGATTATGCAAATGCAAGGCGCTAATCTTAATACTACCAATACGAATGCGTATGGTGACGGTGTTGCTGGCCTACCAGCCAGCGGTGTCCTAGCAGCCGACCTGACGGCTGGTAACTACGAGTATGCCAGTGTTGCGGCCGTGCAGGCATCTGGTGCAAACCAGATTCTTACTCTCAACAAAGCGCTGACCAATACGTACGAAAATATTGATTTTGGCAGCATAACGGGAGATCAGACCGGCCAACGCCGTTTCCAAGTTATTCGGGTACCGCAGTATTCCGCCCTGACTGTTACAGGCACCATTACGGGCCCAGAATGGAACGGAGCCACGGGCGGCGTGCTCGTGCTGGATGTGGCAGGAAGAACGACCTTCAACAACGGCTCGCTCAATATGAATGCTAAAGGTTTCCGGGGCGGGGGCGGTAAGACTTACAGTGGGGCGTCTGGCGGCTACAACTCCAATGACTTTCTCCAGCTTGCTGCCGGTGCCCACGCTTCAAAAGGCGAGGGTATTGCTGGTACTCCCCGTTACATATTAAATGATGCTGGTACCGCAACTATAACTTCTGGCAACGAAGGCTACCGAGGCGGTAGCAACGCTCAGGGTGCCCCTGGCAACGCAGGTGGCGGCGGTACGTCTGCTTCACCTAACTCTGGTAACACGGGTAATGCTGGCGGCGGCGGCGGCAGCAATGCAGGCGCGGGCGGCTTGGGCGGTTACGGCCAGGGCACGGGTGGCAGTGGCCCCCTTGCCTCAGGCGGAGCAGCCTTCGCAGGTAGCTCTTCCCAACTGGTTATGGGCGGTGGCGGTGGCGCTGGTGGTACAAACGGTAACGCCGCCAACGAATTTCGAAGCAGTGGCGGCCAAGGTGGCGGCATCATCATCCTGCGGACGGGCTTTGTAACGGGTACCGGCCAAGTAGTAGCGAATGGTGGCAATGCTCCAGGCACACCAAACCTTGCCGATGCCGCTGGTGGTGGCGGTGCGGGCGGAACCATACTGCTGTTTGCTACCCCTCCCTCCAGCACGGCGCCAGGCCTGAACGGCTTAACTGTGCGCGCTACCGGCGGCGACGGCGGCGACGCGAATTCTGGTGCTGTCATTGCCTCGACATTGTACGGCCCAGGTGGCGGTGGCGGTGGCGGATTCGTGTACGCTAACAGTGCCCTAGCTTCCTCATCGGTGGCTGCTGGGTCTAATGGCCGAACTGGCAGTGCACTTCTTAACACTAATTACGGGTCAACAGCGGGTGCTGGTGGCAGCTCTTCAACCGCCACTAGCGCTGCCATCCCCAACACGATTGCTGGAGCCGGTGACTGCCTACCTGTGCTCACGGCAGCACTGCGTACTACCACTCCTATCCGGACTCGCGTAGGTGCTCCGGGAAGCGCTGTGAATCCGGCGCTCTACAACCTCACTGTTTCGAATACTGGTGGTGAGGCTACCGACGTAACTATGCTGGTGAGCTTAGCCAATGATATCTTTGGCTTCGACAACACATCGGCGGTACAGACTAGTCTAACTCTGGCCAATAACACCGTTACGGCACCTGTCAATTTTACGCAGCCCACCACTAGCGGAAGTAGCCAGCCCACGTTCACTACCTCGTCTATTCCAGCGGGTGCTACGCTAAGCGTAACTTTCCAAGCTACCATTGCAGCGGCTGCTAACGATGGCGTGGCATATCAAGCGAGTAGCGACGTTACTTATACTAACCCGCTTCGCACCAGCGACGCCACCAGCACAGTTCGGCCAGGCGGCAATTACGCGGGTGGCACTGATACGAGTTTGGGAACCGCGGCCGGTAGCAATTATACTGCTAGCTCCAGCACTGCCGAAGACGTAACCATCACGCGGCCCTTGCCAGTGGAGCTGAAAAGCTTTGAAGCCGTGGCGGTGAAGAATGATGCAGTACTGACCTGGACTACGGCTACCGAGCTCAACAACGACCGTTTCGAGATAGAGCGTTCTTTCAACGCCAGCCATTTCGAGCGGGTAGGCACGCAACGTGGGCAGGGCAGTAGCACTCGCGCTACTGACTATCGCTTCACGGATGCTGGTGCGGGCCTATTAGGCTACAAAATCGCCTACTACCGTCTGCGGCAGGTTGATACCGATGGCACAGTCTCGGTGAGCCCAGTACGGGTTGTGAAGTTTAACAACGCAAGCAAGGCCAACGTGGCGCTATATCCTAACCCTGCTCCTGGCCAAGCCACTCTCGATCTGACAGATCTGCCGGCCGGCACTTACCAGGTGCAGATACTAGATATCACGGGTCGTCAGGTTGGCACTTATGCGCTAGGAGGAGCCAATAAGCACCCGCTTGCTGTAAAAGACCTACCGCAAGGAAGCTACGTGGTGCGCATTATTGGTAACGGCGTGAGCCTAGCAATGCCATTCGTGCGCAACTAAGCAACTTCCTAATTACCTGCCGGAAAAGCCTCTGGAAGTGTTCCAGGGGCTTTTTTGTGTACCCTAATAGCACTGCCCATTCTGTATTGCTCCTACTGCTTGCAACCTTTCTTTGACAACTTAGCGTCCAAAAATACGTGGGCAACAAGTGTATAACCTGGCAGGTACTTACCTTGCGAGTCCGTTTTTTTATTTTCTCCTATGGACGCTCCCAACCCTGATTTCATGCGCGAAGCCATTCGCCTTTCCATCGAGAAGATGCAAGCCGGCCACGGCGGGCCTTTTGGAGCTGTGGTAGTGAAGGATGGTGAAATTATTGCACGCGGCTTCAACCAAGTCACCAGCACCCACGACCCTACTTGCCACGCCGAGGTGGACGCTATTCGCAAGGCCTGCGCCGCGCTAGGGACCTTTCAACTAGAAGGTTGCGACCTGTACACCTCCTGCGAACCGTGCCCCATGTGCCTCGGCGCCATTTATTGGGCCCGCCCGTCCCGCGTCTTCTACGGCAACACCAAGGCCGATGCCGCCGCCATCGGCTTCGATGACCACTTCATCTACGACGAAATCGAAAAGCCCCTCCACCAGCGCCAAATCCCCATGACGGAGCTATTGCGCGATGAGGCTCTAGTGAGTTTCCAAGCCTGGAAACAATACGAGGGTCGAAAAGCCTACTGATCACGGATTGGCGCGGATTTTAACGGATTCCACGGATTTTGTGGACGATTGCAAAAGCAAAAAGCCTCGCACATGCGAGGCTTTTTGCTGAACGGGACTTTCGTTCAATTTAAGCTAGGCGAATCGTCCACAAAATCCGTGGAATCCGTTAAAATCCGCGCCAATCCGTGATCAGCGGAGTGGGCCTTTCATGCCCATCATGCGGGCCATTTGCTGCATACCGCCTTTGGTTTGGCTCATTTTGTTCATGGTGCGCATCATTTTGCGCATGTCCTCAAACTGCTTCATTAGGTTGTTGACCTGCTGAATATCGGTGCCGGAACCTTTGGCGAGGCGGCGGCGGCGCGAACCGTTGAGCAGTTCCGGCTGGGCCCGCTCCTTGGGCGTCATGCTCTTAATGATGGCCTCAATCGGCTTGAAGGCGTCGTCGTCGATGTCTACGTCTTTCACGGCTTTGCTCATGCCGGGAATCATGCCCACAAGGTCCTTCAGGTTGCCCATCTTCTTGATTTGCTCCAGCTGCGAGAGGAAGTCATCGAAGTTGAACTGGTTTTTGCGAATCTTCTGGTTGATGCGCTTGGCTTCATCCTCATCGAACTGCTGCTGGGCACGCTCTACGAGGGAAATAACGTCGCCCATGCCCAGGATACGCTGGGCCATCCGGTCGGGATAGAACATATCCAGCGCCTCCATCTTCTCGCCCGTCGAGATGAACTTGATGGGTTTCTCCACTACGGCCCGGATACTAAGGGCCGCCCCGCCGCGCGAGTCGCCGTCGAGCTTGGTGAGCACCACGCCGTCGAAGTTGAGCCGGTCGTTGAAGGTTTTGGCGGTGTTCACGGCGTCCTGGCCGGTCATGGAGTCCACCACGAACAGCGTTTCCGACGGGTTAATGGCTCGCTTCACCTGCTCAATCTCGGCCATCATCTGCTCGTCCACGGCCAAGCGGCCGGCGGTGTCGATGATGACGACCTTCTTGTTGTTTTTGCGGGCGTACTCGATGGCGTTCCGCGAAATGTCAACCGGGTTTTTATTCTCCGGCTCGGAGTACACCTCCACGCCCACCTGCTCGCCGAGCACCTTCAGCTGGTCGATAGCGGCCGGGCGGTACACGTCGCAGGCTACGAGCAACACGGTACGGTTTTGCTTCTTGATAAAGGACGCCAGCTTACCAGCGAAAGTGGTTTTGCCCGAGCCTTGCAGACCCGAAAGTAGCACTACGGCCGGCTCGCCCTTGATGACGATGTCCTTCTTATCGCCGCCCATGAGCTGGGTTAGCTCATCGTAGACAATCTTGGTCATCAGCTGGCCCGGCGACACGCTAATGAGCACGTCGCGGCCCATAGCCTCGTCCTTGATTTTGTCGGTTACTTCCTTGGCTACCTTGTAGTTTACGTCGGCGTCCACGAGGGCGCGGCGGATTTCCTTGACGGTAGCGGCAACGTTGATTTCGGTGATGCTGCCCTGGCCTTTGAGCGTCTTGAAAGCCCGATCGAGCTTGGTACTGAGGTTATCAAACATCGGTAGATGTGCTACTTAATTTACTAGTGAGGTGATGTGCTGATTTCGACGCTTAAAAAGCCTTGCGCAGCACGATGTTTTCCAGCACTTCCAGGCGACGCAGCACGTCGGGGTTGGCGGGCGGGTTGGTTTCCATACGCTCCAGCCGCTTGTCGATCTGCTGCACGTCGGTCCGCAACTCGGCTACCTCCTGCTTCACGCCTTCGATTTTCTTTTCCACCCGGATAAAACCATCGGCGGTGGCTTCGGCAAAGCGGTTGAAGATGGCTTCGAAACGAGTACCCAGGTTGTCGATAGCCTTTTTATTCTCCTCGGTTTGCCGATCTACGGCCCGCAGGACGTCGCCCGTGAGGGCCAGCAATTCGGTGTAGTCGGCAGCCATAGCCTATGATACGAATGGAAAACGGATTCAGCCTTCAAAAGTAACCAGAAAACCTCGAAAGGCCGCGCCTGCGTACCTTCGCGCTTCTTCCCGCTATTTGGTTGCCCGTGTCCGTTGCCCGTCCGCTTCGCTTGCTCGTCATCACCTACTATTGGCCGCCTTCGGGGGGCGCCGGCGTGCAGCGCGGCCTCAAGTTCGTGAAGCATCTACCGGCGCT
Organism: Hymenobacter sp. M1-2; assembly: GCF_057808495.1. Taxonomy (NCBI): domain Bacteria; kingdom Pseudomonadati; phylum Bacteroidota; class Cytophagia; order Cytophagales; family Hymenobacteraceae; genus Hymenobacter; species Hymenobacter sp. M1-2. Next base: position 215,017 of record NZ_JBTYZO010000004.1, on the reverse strand, counting down.
GGGCGTCGAACCAACCGTGATTACTGTCGACCCCGAAAAAGGCGCTTATCCGGTACTAGACCACTCGCTGGCGGCCGAAGTACCGGCCGGCGTGCGCGTAATTCGAACGGACACGTCGGAGCCGTTTGGGAGCTACAAGAAGCTGACGGGGCGCCAGCAGATTCCGTACGGCGGCTTTGTAGGCGAAAATAAAACCAGCCTCACGCAGCGGTTTTTCAAGTTTGTGCGCGGCAATTTATTTATCCCGGATGCCCGACGCGGCTGGAACCGGCACGCTTTGAAAGCCGTGGCGGAGCTTATAAATCAAGGGGAAACCTTCGACGCGGTGCTGACCAGCTCGCCCCCCCACTCCACCCAGCTCATTGGGCTGGCGCTCAAAAAACGCTACGGCTTGCGTTGGCTGGCCGATTTGCGCGACCCCTGGACAGACATTTACTACCACCACGAGCTAAACCAAACACCGCTGGCCCGCTGGCTCGATGCCCGCTACGAGCGACAAGTGCTGGAGCAAGCCGACGTGGTGCTGACAACCAGTGCCGACACTGGGCGGCTGTTTCTGGGGAAGTCGGCGGCGCTACGACCGGAGAAATTCCATGTGCTGCCCAATGGGTATGATGAAGCTGATTTTCAAGCCCCATCGACGCCGCCCACTGATACGCTGCTCGTCACGCACACCGGCACTATTTCTGAAACCTACCACATTGAGTTGTGGCTGCGGGCCTTTGCAGAGTGCCGCAGGCGGCACCTGGACGTGCCGCTGCGGCTATGCTTCGTGGGAAAAGTATCGGAAGGCGTACAGCAGCAGCTCGCCGAAAACGGGCTGCTGCCGCACACGGAGTTGGTTGCCTTCGTGCCGCACGACGAGTCAGTGAGCTACTTGCTACGAGCATCCGTGCTGCTGATGGCTATTCCCGATGTGCCGTACAACCTCGGCATTTTGCCAGGTAAGGTCTTCGAATACTTGGCGGCGAGCAAGCCGGTTATCTGCGTCGGGCCGGCCGGCTCCGATGCCGACCTGCTGCTACGGGAGTGCAGCGCGGGCCAAGCATTCCCATATGCTGCCTACGAAGCCATGTTGGAACATCTGGAGAAACTAGTGGCGCAATGGCGCCTCAACCCTAACCTTGATCTACCGGCCCTCAAGCACGCCCGCTACTCCCGCCGCGCCCTTACGGAGCAGCTGCTTTCTTTAATGAAGAATGAAGAATGAAGAATGAAGAATGAAGAATGAAGAATGGCTACGCCGCCTCCCTTTGGCCGGGTTGCGCGAATTTCTCATTCTTCAGTCCTAATTCTTCATTCATTTCCCAATCCCGTACTTTTGCCCTTCTGATTTGCCGAACATACCCGGCGCTTTCGCTTTTTATGGCTCTCGACCTTAATCACAAATCCATTTTGGTGACCGGCGGTACCGGTTCGTTCGGCAAGCAGTTTGTGCAGAGCGTATTCGAAAAATTCCCGCAGGTAAGGCGCCTGGTCGTGTACTCGCGCGACGAGCTGAAGCAATATGAGATGTCGCAGACGTTTTCGCAGAGCAAGTATCCCGCCATCCGCTACTTTATCGGCGACGTGCGCGACGGAGAACGGCTGAAGCGAGCCTGCGAGGGTGTCGACATTATTGTGCACGCCGCTGCCCTCAAGCAGGTACCCGCCGCCGAGTACAACCCCATGGAGTGCATCAAGACCAACATCTTCGGGGCGGAGAACGTCATAAATGCGGCTCTCGATTGCGGCGTGAAGGAAGTGGTGGCACTGAGCACTGATAAGGCCGCCGCCCCCATCAACCTCTACGGCGCCACTAAGCTCTGCTCCGACAAGCTGTTCGTGGCCGCCAACAACATCAAGGGCGGCCGCGACTTGCGGTTTTCGGTGGTGCGCTACGGCAATGTAATTGGCTCCCGCGGCTCGGTGGTGCCCTTTTTTCTGCAACGTCGGCACTCCGGCGTACTACCCATTACCCACCCCGACATGACGCGCTTCAACATCTCGCTCGAAGAGGGCGTGGATTTGGTGCTCTACGCGCTGGAGCACAGTTGGGGAGGCGAGATTTTCGTGCCTAAGATTCCGAGCTATAAAATCACGGAAGTAGCTCAGGCCATTGGCCCAGAATGCCGGCAGGAAATTGTGGGCATCCGGCCGGGCGAGAAACTGCACGAGGAAATGATAACCGAAACCGACGCGCTAAGCACCGTGGAGTTGGAGAAGTACTACGTGATTTTGCCTTTCACGCCGTGGTGGAATGTCGAAGAGTTTATTCGCCATTTCGATGGAAAGCGCGTTCCGGAAGGCTTCCATTACAACTCTGCCAACAACGACCACTGGCTTAACGCGGAAGAAATTAGAGAGGAAATCAGATTGCACGTAGATGCAAACTTCGCAGTATAGCAACCTGCTTTTTATAAATTCAACCTGTCATTTAATCAACCCCCTCTTGAAATTATTTTTCAATATTCATTAAAGAACCAGGCGTGGAGTCCAGAAACCACTTAAATAAACGGGGCGCCCCTGAAAAGCCTTACGAGTAAGAAGTTGTAGCAGTAAATTAAAATGAATTTCAAGACAGAGCAGGAGAAATTCTGGGCCGGAGAGTTTGGCAACGAATATATTGGCAGAAACAAAAGTGAAGAATATTTGGCCTCCAACCTGAATTTCTTTTCCAGAATATTCAATCAAGTTAGCCGCCCAACTTCTTTAATCGAGTTTGGAGCTAATGTGGGAATGAACCTGAAGGCCATCAAGCTCCTGTTTCCGGCTATCAACCTGTATGGCATAGAGATAAACAAGCAAGCCGCTGAGGAACTTGCCAGCGTCGTTGGTGCCGACAATGTGTACAACGGTTCAATTCTCGATTATAATACCTCGACAAAATTTGATGTCTCGCTGATAAAAGGTGTTCTAATTCATATTAACCCTGACAGGCTTCAGGAAGTGTATGAGAAGCTTTACGCGTCGAGCAATAAGTACATTCTTATTTGCGAGTACTACAATCCTTCCCCGGTAGCCATAAACTACAGAGGACATACCGACCGTTTATTTAAGCGGGATTTCGCAGGAGAAATGCTCGATAAATACGCGGATCTTAGGTTAGTGGATTATGGCTTTTGCTACAAGCGCGACAATTCTTTCCCGCAGGATGATGTCACGTGGTTTTTGCTCGCAAAAGAGCAAAGCAAGTAGAAGTTAAGCCCACCGGGATATTCTAAAAAGCAGCCTTATTACTTCCCTGTTCACTTTCGCACAACTGCCGCCAGCCAAATTCGCTGCTTTGCTTGAACTTTACAGCTACATATTCTCCCCGCCGCCCTTTCTGCCCCACACCTAGCCTTGTTCGTCGAGGCAACCTCACTGCATGAAAAACTACCAAAAGCACCTGGAATCGACGCTGGCCGTGGGTGAAACGGTGAGCCTGACGCGGCGGCCCGTGTTTCGCTCTTCGGCAATTTTTCCGGTGCTGCACAACCAGCACTACAGCAGCCGGGTGCTATTTATGGGCTATTGGCTGCTGAAGCGCAATATCCCGGAGGTACAAATGCTCGTGACGCTACGGGGCCAAGCCGGCGACTTGCTCCTCCGCAAAAGCTTGCTCATCAACGAGCCGAAAGCCTTTGCCCTGCGCCTCAACGACCTGCTGGCGGAAACCGTGCTTGGTGCTGCCGCGGATTTTACGGGTTCGCTCGAATTGGAAATTTTCGCCACCCGCGACCTGGTATATCCTTATCCGGCATTCGTGCTCAATTACTACGGCGACAACTTTATGGCCAGCGTGCACACCACGGGCCGCATCTACAACGACATCGAAGACCTGCAGGAAAATGAGTCGGTAATCGTACCTGAATGTGGGTTCGATATTTTGTCGGGTGAGGCGTACGCGCCTTTTTTTGCGTTTGTGAATGGCGTGTATGCTTATGAAAGCCAAACCATTCGCTGGACTATCGTAGATGAGCACGACCGCGCCACGCACGGCGCGTTTGAGTTGCGCGACGTACCCGCCTACGCCACGTATTTCGTCAATCTGCGCGACTACATCGACCTCGACGCCATCCTGCACGGCGAGAAAGGCACGATCAAGCTGCACCACGATTTCCGGGGCTTTTTTCCGCGTTTCGTGGCCGGCAATTTTGAGCAGCAGCGCCACGCGCTCAGCATCACGCACACCTACTACGACAGCTCTGCCGTGAGCGACGCCAGCGCCTACTGGACCAACAGCGACGAGCGGTTCTACGATAGCGCAGTTTTTGTACCGCTCTTTAAGGAAGCTGGCGAATATACGCATTTGGTGTTCTACCCCGTTTACTCGCCCTGCGCTTTCGGCATCGATCTGGAATTTTACGACGAGGCCGGGCAGCGCGTAGGTGCCGTACGCGACTGGCGCCACTTGGAAGCATCGCCGGAACAGTTCTTTAGCCTAGATTTCAACGAGGTTATTCAGGCGCATTTTTCTGCTGAGCAAGCCGCTGAATTACAGGGCGTCAACATCATCAAGCACTGGCCGGATCGAGAGCGAATTCCAACTCGGCTCAAGTTCGGGCTGAATGTGGGCCGCGCTGATAAGCCGCTGGACTTGCCCACCAACGTGTGCTTCGCTTCGCAGCTAGCCAATGCAAAGCTGCTCACCAAACCCGGCACGTTCAAGTGGAGTCCCATTCTCGATGGCGACCATTCGGTGGTAATAATACTGAACGGCTCCCCCGTGAAGGAGTATGCCATGCCCGCCAACCTGGAACTCACGTTTTTTCGGGAAACTGATAGTCAGACCTTGGTCCGAAACGCCCGCCTAGCACCTTTCGGCCAATTACGCATAGAAAGCAACACCGACCACGAGTTGCGCACTTTCCTGGCAGGGCAGCCCGGCTGGATTACCATCCAAGCCGATAACCCTTTCGTGACCTCGTGGTACTTCGATTTCAACGACAGCGGAGCCGTTGGCGGCGACCATTCTTTTTAGAAATCGGTTCGTCCTGAAACTAGCCGCACCAAAAAGCGCCGCCTTCACGTGAAGGCGGCGCTTTTTGGTGCGGCTATAGCGAAGAAAAATCAGCGTATTACCTCCACGAAGCCCCGGTAGCGCTGGCCGGTTATGCTATGGGTCAGTAGATAGTAATAGACGCCAACAGATTCGTCGACGGCCTTCCACCCATTGTCGTAGGCTTCCCTTTGATAGACCTGCCGGCCCCAGCGGTTGTAAATTTCAAGGCGCCAGTTTTTGGGGTTCAGTCCTTCCAGTACGAAAGCATCATTCTTGGCGTCGCCGTTGGGCGTAATGACGTTGGGAATTTTGAACGGGCATTGGGCCGCGCGCACGGCTATTTCGTCACGGCTCGTGCAGCCGCCGGGCAGCGTTACCTCCACTGCATACGTGCCGGGCGTCTGTACTATGAACGTGCTGCTCGTAGAGCCATCCTGCCAACGGTAAGTTGCTCCCGCTGGCTGCGAGCTAACCCGTAGCTGCAGCGGTCTTTCCCGACATACCACCGTATCGGCGCCAAGGCTTACAACTGGTGCAGGCTGCGCGTTGACAATGGTAGTTGCCTGCGTCGAACAGCCTTGCGGCGAAGTAACCGTGACGGAGTACGTGCCGGGCTGTGTCACGGTAAAACTGCTGCCCGTGGAAGCATCCTGCCAGCGGTATGTACTTCCCGCCGGTTGCGTCCCAGCCATGAGTGTCAGGCGCTGGCCTGCGCAAAGCGGCTGCGTAGTAGGTCCTAAACTTACCGTAGGAAGCGGGCTTACCATCACGGTTGCCGTTGCCGTAATGGGCGCTACACCAGCCACTGTCACGGTAGCCGTGGTGGTGTAAGTTCCCGCCGCAGTATACACGTGCGTGGGCGTTACGCCAACTCCCGTGTTTGACGCTCCCGAAGCCGGATCACCAAAATTCCAGGCAACGGTAGCACCAGGTACCGCCGGCGACAGCGCTAAGGAGAAAGACGCGGCGGCACCCACACAAATAGGAGCCACTGAAATGGCCGCCGTAACGGTTGGTGGCGCAAATTTGTTGGGGAAGTTGGGCAGTCCCACCTGAGCAAATCTTGATCCTAACGATACAGCATTCGGGCTGAATCCACAGGCGGCGCCTAATCCATTGGGCGAATTGATGACATGTAAGGAAGGTCTATCATAAGAAGCTATATAAATCTTATTGTCCAACGCAACCTGTAGTGCTACGGCTATTCCTGAAAGGTTTGCCACCACTTGGCGGGAATTACTGATAGCAGCTGGCGAACCGGCAAGCAGATTGTATTGATAGATAGTGCTGGAGAAACCGTCATCTGCGTATGTGCTAGCATAAAAGCGGGAATTATCCGGAGAAAACTCAACTCCAGAGTAATGAGCAGCGGAAAAGGGAAGCGGCACATAGTTGGAAACGCTGCCGGTCCTGTTGTTGAAAGTGTATAGCTCTAGCTGTTTGTCCCGTTGGGCTAAGGCTAAATGAGTGCCTGCGGGCGAGATTTTCATGTAGCCAACAGCATTCGCAGCGCCGAAAGCTCCAGCTCCGCCACTGTGCTCGGGGCCAACGGAACTGATTACGGGCGTAGGACTGATGCCAGTTGGCGACAGTAAAAAGCTGTAGAAGCTGTTCGACTGCCAGCCATGCACAACAACCCAATAATCCCGGCCATTGGCATGAAGCGCAGCCGTAAGTTTTTCCGTCACTTTTCCGCTGAGAGTGGGTGTGGGCAACCGGATTGCTTTTGTCCCCACTACCAAGTCGCCTAGACCGCCCCGCCTTGACATGTCAACAAGAGAGTAACGCAGGCCTCCTACCAAGTTGTTGTCGATGGCATCGACGGTGAAGATGAAATACTGCGTTGGATTAAGCGGGTGCGGCAAGATCAAAGCGCCTTGCGAGGAAGAGATGTGCCCGCCTAAGCCGGAGCCGTTTGGCATAAGCTGATGACTGGCGTCCCATACTTTTTCTCCGTCACTGTACATGACCAGATTTCCGGCTGAGGTCGAAAGACTGGCACATGCTTCGTAGGAACGTATCTGCCCATCTGCTAAAGCCACCGGACTGCCACTGGTGAATGTTACCCCGGCCTGACTACCGAAATACCAATTGTTGGCTTCCCGCTGAGCGTACAGAGTAGTAGGAAAATGAATACTGATGAGTACCCAAAAGAGCATACTGGTCACCTTGTAAAACTGCTTCATTCGCAAACACTAAAAAACTGAATCAATAAACTTGAGTGTAATTTTGAAAGACCCTTTTGACTTCAAAGCTCATCAAGTAAAGGTAATGCCTTAAATAGGTCGGTTGCTAGTGACCAGCAATTTTGGACCTTTGCACTGCTGAATAAAGCAGCACATCCTTAACCACTTTTCATGACTCCTATTCCCTACGGCCGGCAACAGATCACAGCAGACGATATCCAAGCCGTTACCGAGGCTCTTCACTCTGATTTTCTGACACAAGGCCCCAGGGTACTGGAATTTGAGGAGAAGTTTGCAGCGTACATCGGAGCGCGATACGCGGTGGCCGTTAGCAATGGCACGGCGGCTTTGCACCTTTGCGCGCTGGCGCTTCAGGTGCAGCCAGGGCAACGCGTCATCACCTCGCCCCTAACGTTCGTGGCGTCGGCGAACTGCGTGCGCTACTGCGGCGGTGAGGTACATTTCGCCGATATCGACCCGGCCACCGGCTTGCTTGATTTGCAGGCTGTGCGCACCCTGCTCGAAGCACACCCCAAGGGTCATTTTCAGGGGCTGATTCCCGTGGATTTTGCGGGCCTAGCCATCAACATGGAAGAAGCGCGAGGCTTAGCCGAGGAATTTGGGCTGTGGATTATTGAGGACGCCTGCCACGCGCCCGGCGGTTTTTTTGTGGACGCGGCTGGCAAGCAGCAGCAGTGCGGCAACGGCCACTTCGCAGACTTAGCCATCTTCAGCTTCCACCCAGTGAAGCATATTGCTACCGGCGAGGGCGGTATGGTGACGACCAACCGCGAAGACCTGTACCAGGCTCTGCTTAAGCTGCGCACCCACGGCATCACGAAAGACCCCGCCCAGATGCAGCGCTACGATGGTGGCTGGTACATGGAGATGCAGGAATTGGGCTACAACTACCGCATGCCCGACATGCTCTGCGCCCTTGGAATCAGCCAACTACGGCGGGCCAACGAAGGGCTGGCCCGCCGCCGACAGTTGGCCGCGCGCTATGATGCTGCTTTTGCTACCATGTCCGGTGTAGTTCCGCTGGCTGGCTCGGCCGGCCACGCTTACCACTTGTACGTGATTCAGGTGGAAGACCGAAAAGGCCTGTACGACTTTCTGCGTGAGCGGCAGGTGTACGCGCAAGTGCACTACATTCCGGTACATACCATGCCCTACTACCAAGACTTAGGCTGGAAACCCGGCGACTTTCCGAAGGTGGAGCAGTATTACGCGCGTTGCCTCAGCATTCCGATGTTTCCGAGCCTCTCGGATGAGCAACAGGAGTATGTGGTGGCTTGTATTCGAGAATTTGTATCCTAAGGCTGATTCTGTGTCTTCTCCTCGCATCGGCATCATTTCGCAAGCCCGGATGACCAGCACCCGCTTACCGGGTAAAGTGTTGCAGCGCATTGCGGGCCAGCCCCTGTTGCAATACCACGTGAACCGGGTGCTGCAAAGCGGCCTACCTTTGTACTTAGCTACAACCACCAACGCTACCGACGACCCGCTGGTTGATTTCGCGGCTGCCGCGAACCTGCCCACCGTGCGCGGAGATGAGCATGATGTACTTAGCCGCTACCAGCAATGTGCGGCGCAATACGACCTCGACATCATCGTGCGCGTCACGTCCGACTGCCCTTTGCTCGATGGCCCGCTCATTGGACAAAGCGTGCAAGAGTACGTGCGCCGTAATGATGCGCGGCTCTATTTGTCGAACGTGCTGGAACGCACGTTTCCGCGCGGGCTTGATTTTGAGGTATTCTCGCGGGAGCTGCTGGAAGAAGCTGCTTCGAAGGCCACAATGGATTCCGACCGGGAGCACGTTACGCCGTACATCCACCAGAATCGTTCGGGGCGCGTTCGGTTTCAGCATATCACCTTGCCTCAAGACCAAAGCAAGTACCGCCTAACCGTTGATACCACTGAAGACTTCCACTTAATTCAGCAACTCATTGAGCAGTATCACGCGGATGAGCTTTATACGGAAGCCCTCATTTCCCTGCTGGAGCAGCACCCGGAACTGGTGGCGTTGAACGCGCACATCGAGCAGAAGAAAGTCTGATTATGACGAATACGCTGCCACAAGTCGTATTTCGGGCTGACGGTAATACGCGCATTGGCTTGGGGCATGTTACTCGCTGCTTGGCCCTGGCGGAAATGCTGCAACCGGCATTTGGCTGTTGCTTCATCGTGCGAGACTTGGATTCGACCATGAAAGAGCAATTTATAGCGCGAGAATTCGACTATAAGCTGGTTCCAACGGGCCTCTCGCTCTTAGAAGAAGCCGTTTGGCTACGGGAGCAGTTAGCCGCTGACACTATTTTGGTGTTGGATGGCTATGAGTTCACGGATGAATATCGTCGTACACTCAAACACCATCTACGGGCACTAGTATGCCTCGACGACCTGACTACGCAGCATAGCTGGTGCGACGTAATTATTAACGCGGCGGGTAGTGTATCTCCTACTGCGTATTCGCCGGAGCCGGGTGCGGTGCTTTGTTTGGGGCCAGCGTATGCGCTGCTGCGGCAGCCGTTTCGGGAAGCGGCGCAACGCCCAACGCACCAGCCCGATACCACGCGCATCTTCCTCAATATGGGCGGCGCCGACCCGCACAACCAGACGTTGACGGTACTGAAGCAGGTGCAACAGCAATTTCCTGATCGACGGATAACCGTAGTTGTAGGCGCTGCTTATCCTCACCAGCAGGCCCTACTTGCTTATACCACGCCTCAACCGCAAGTGAGTGTGCAGCATAATCTGTCGGCGGCGGCCATGGCGGCGCTGCTCGCTACCTGCGGCGTGTTCGTATGCCCGCCAAGTGGGATGGCCTATGAATGCTGCGCTTTCGGGGGCGTGCTTCTGCTTCATCTAACTGCTGAAAACCAGCGTGGCATTTCCGATTTCCTTACCAATTCCAACCTCGCGCTACCCTTCACTAGCTTGCCCACTCTATCAGCGGAGGTGCTGCCTACGATGGCTCACGCTATGCAGGCCCGGCAGCGGGCTATTTTCGATGGGGCGGCCGCTCAGCGCTACCAACACATGTTTCAGGAACTGCACCTCGCTTATTCCCTAACCATACGGCGGGCTACGGCTGATGATATGCGGCTGTATTTCACCTGGGCTAATGATGCGCAGGTGCGGCAGAGCGCCGTGCAGTCGGCCCCCATTGCGTGGGCGGCGCATGAAGCGTGGTTCGGCCGCCGCTTGGCCGATCCAACTTCCTATTTGTACGTGTTGGCGCTGCACGGGCAGCCGGTTGGGCAGGTGCGGGTTGAGTTTGCGGAGCAAACGGGCACCATCGACTATTCGGTAGCCGCCGACTTTCGGGGCCGCGGGCTGGGCAGCGCCATTCTGCGGCGTACCTTTGCGCAACTCCGGCAGGAACGGCCCGCTCCGTGGACGTTGGTGGGGCAAGTGAAAGCCACGAATCCAGCTTCGCGCCGGGTATTCGAACGGTTGGGTTTCACTCGCCACTCTCCCGTGGAGTTGCACGGCGAGTTGTACGACGTCTTCGTCTGTCACACCCCGGCCACCAGCTAGCTTAGTTTGCTTTCTTTTATGCAAGACATCCGTATTGGCAACCACCTCATTGGCCCCAGCCAGCCGCCTTTCATCATCGCCGAAATGTCGGGCAACCACGGCCAGTCTTTGGAAAAAGCCCTGGAAATCGTGGATGCCGCAGCCGATGCCGGCTGCCAGGCTCTGAAGATTCAGACCAGCACGCCCGACATGCTCACGCTCGACAGCCGGGAACCGGACTTCATCGTGCGCGGCGCCAACGACGATTGGGAAGGCCAGTCGCTCTACGAGCTCTACACCACCAACCACACGCCGTTCGAGTGGCACGCGCCAATTTTTGAACGCGCGGCGTCCCGCGGCATGGTGGGTTTCAGCTCCCCTTTTTCCGTGGAAGCCATTGATTTTCTGGAAACCGTAAACTGCCCGGCTTACAAAATAGCCTCCTTCGAAAACAACTGGCCCGACCTCATCCGCCGCGCCGCCCGCACGGGCAAGCCGGTTATCATTTCCACGGGCATGGCCGATTTGGCCGACCTGGAACGCATGGTGCGCATTGTTCGCAGTGAGGGCAACGAGCAAATTGTGTTGCTTAAATGCACGAGCACTTATCCAGCCCTCCCCCACAACACCAACCTGCGCACCATTCCGCATCTGCGCGACATGTTCGGCTGCCACGTGGGCCTCTCCGACCACACCATGGGCACCGGCGTGAGCGTAGCCGCTACGGTGCTCGGGGCCACGGTTATTGAGAAGCACCTTACCATTCGCCGGGCCGATGGGGGGCCAGATTCTTCCTTTTCTATGGAACCCGCCGAAATGAAGCGGCTCGTGGAGGAATGCACTCAAGCACAGCAAGCACTCGGAACCATATCGTATGGTCCCACCAAAGCCGAACTGAAATCAGTAGGATTCCGGCGCTCCATTTATGTGGTGCAGGATATTGCCGCCGGCGAAGTATTAACTCAGGAAAATATTCGAGTCATCCGCCCTGGGCACGGCCTAGCCCCGCACTATTTACCGGAGTTGCTGGGCCGGCCGGTTCGTCAAGCCCTGCGGCGGGGCACAGCACTTACCTGGGATGCTTTCTAAAGCACGTTCTGACTACTTTCACAACTATGGAAATCCAGAAGTTTGATAACGGAAGCTACATTATAGCTGACCGGATTAGAATCGGCAAAAACTTCCGCATGGGGCCGAATACCACTATTCGAGCCGGAGAATGCGTCATTGGCGACGATGTAACGATAGGTGCCCACAACACCTTTCTCATCAGTCAAAGACTGGAAATAGGGTCCCTGACCTACATCGGCACCCATAATGACTTCACGGCTCGCACGGTAACCCTGGGTGAGTACGTGTACTGGGACTCGCATGTGCTGGTAGGCCACGGCGGTAAGTTCAGCCCCGACGCTCACCTGCGCGTGGGCTCTTACTGTATGCTAGCCTCGTTTGTCCGCCTCAACGTCAACTACGCCATCACCATTGGCGAGTACGTGGGCATCGGCGAGTACGTAGCCATCTGGACGCACGGGGCCTGGCTACCAGTGCTCGATGGCTTCCCGGCTGATTTCGGCCCGGTTACCATCGGCGATCGGGTCTGGCTCACGGGTAAGTCCACCGTACTGCCGGGCCGTACCATCGGCAGCAACGTGGTCATTGGCATGCACGCGCTAATCAACAAAAATCTACCCGACGGCTGCCTCGCCGGGGGCGTGCCGGTCAAAATCATCCGCGAAAACCTGTATCCCAATCAGGATGCGAGCCGCGACGAGGCATTGGTTGTGACCATCTTGGCCGCTTATGCCGAGCTGGCCAGCTATAAAAGTTTGGCGGTTACGACACGCTACGACGCCACCGCCCGAGTAATTCACTGTAATGGGGCACAGTTTCACCTCGACCGCTTGGAACTGACGGGTGAGGTGACGACGGAGGTTGAAGACTTCCGCGATTTCCTGCGCCGCCGTGGCATCAAATTTTTCACCGGGCAACCTTTCCGCTCCACGCTGCCCGAAGAATACCGCCGCTTGCTAGCCGTTTCGCCGGATGATCTTTGATTTCGAAAATAAGAGAATCCTAGTGATAGTGGCCCACCCCGATGATGAGCTATTGGGCCTAGGAGCGACTATTCACCGGCTGGTGCACCGGCACGGCTGCACGGCCCGCGCCGTTATTCTGGGCGAAGGCATCACGGCCCGCGCGGCCGTTCGGTCGCCAGAGCAGTGGGCCGAAGAGTTGACCATTCATCGTAGCAACATTGAGCGGGCCGCCGCTGCCATTGGCTATGCGTCCACCGGCATCTACGATTTCGCCGACAACCGTTTCGATTCCGTGGATTTGCTTGATTTAGTGAAGGTGGTGGAGCAGGAAAAAGAGAACTTTCAACCCGACCTCATCTTCACCCACCACGGTGGCGATACTAACATCGACCACCGCCGCACGTTTGAGGCGGTGGTTACCGGCTGCCGGCCGCTGCCGGGGGAGCCTATGCGTACCATTCTGGCCTGTGAGACGCCATCTTCTACGGAATGGCAAGCGGCTAACTACCCCAATCCTTTCTTGCCTAATTTTTTTCTGGCCGTAACGCCGGAAGATGTAGCCGCTAAAATCAAGGGTATGGAAGCGTACGAATTCGAAAAGCGCCCTTATCCGCACCCTCGCTCCCCGGAAGCTCTCCAAATTCTGGCGCAGCGCTGGGGTATAGTAATTGGGCAGCCCTATGCGGAAGCCTTCATGCTGATTCGCCATATCGGCTAGTTTTTCATCTACCACTATGTTCGGACGTCTGACTGCCCGGCTACGGGAAATCCTGTATGTCCGCTTCACCGACCATTTCGCGGGATTTCCAAAGCACGTATTAGAGTCCATTTCTCCTACCAGTCCGCTCCGGCGCTTCGTAAAAGTGCTTGGCTACACGGGCGCGCGGCTCATTGGCAACGTGTTTCGGCCCGTTCGCAATCCGGAGAAGCTGCACGGGGCGGTGTGGCTGTACGTGGTAAGCCAGAACAACTACGACTCGCTGCACTTTCTGCGGACTGCCCGGCCCGATGCGGTGCTGGTGGCGGGGCAGAGCAAGGAAATTGGGCGCTATAATGACGTGGTGAACCGCCTGTCGTTGCGGCGGAAGCTGCTGTATTACTGGCAGTTTCCGCTGGTATTTTGGGGGCTGATGCGCACGGAAGGGCGGCGGGCCAGGCGGTTTTTCGATTTGATTTACAACGCCATTGGCTACTACGAGGTGTACCGGCGGGCGCTGCGGCACTACCAGCCGCGGGCCGTCGTCTTCGCCAACGACCACAACGACGACACCCGGGCTCTGCTGCTGGCCTGCTGCGCCGAGGGCATTCCGACGGCCTACGTCCAGCACGCCAGCGTGAGCGTCAATTTCCCACCGCTTGGCTTCGATTTAAACTTGCTCGAAGGACAGGACGCACTAGACAAATATCGCCAGTGCGGGCCGGTGCGAGGCCGAGTAGAACTGGTGGGCATGCCGAAAGCCGATGCTTTTCTCAATCAGAAAAACCAGCAACCGCAGGTCCGGTGCGTGGGCATTGCCTGCAACACACTGGACATGACGGACGCCATTACTGCTGCCATTGCGCACCTGCTGCCCGAATTTCCAGACCTCACCTTCACCTTCCGCCCCCATCCTAGCGACTCCCGCGACTTCCGCCCACTGCGCGAGCAATACCCGCAGCTACTGTTTTCCGATGCCCGACAGCAAAACGTATTCGAGTTTGTGCAGCAGCAAGATGCCCTTATTGCCGCCGACACCAGCACCCACTTGGAAGCCACCCTGCTAAACGTCGTGAGTCTATACTACCGCTTCGGCGCGCATACCATAGCCGACGATTACTACGGCTACGTGGCGCACGGCTTGGTGGAACGGGCTCAGACGCTGCCGGAACTGTCGGAATTGATACGCCGCTATCGGCAGCACAAACCGGCGGATCTGTACCGCCGGGCGGCTTATTACAATGCCACGCTGGGCACGCCAGAGGAAGGCCACAGCCAAGAGCGTGCCGCCCGCCTGCTAAACGAGTGGCTGGAATCCGTGGGGTAAGCTTTAGTTTGGCTACGCAGTCTTCCGAATGTGTTTGCTTCCTTTCAAATCAAGACAATGCTTTTCTTATCGAACCAACTACTTTTCGGTACGAGCTGAAGCGTATGCCACATTCTCTTATTTCCGCTGAAGTCCGCTTGGCGTATGTGCTCCGGCATTTCCGGCTGGCCTACGAGGCGGTGCCCAACGTGAGCACAGCCTACGCGGGCAGCCAGGCACAAATTGAAATAGCTGAGGCTTCGGCGGGGTTCTTTACGCGGGAGCAGCCCTACCCCGCTGCTCCAACGTTGCGCGAGTGGCAAGGCCAGACTCTGCCGGTTTTCTTCGATCCTAATCTGGAACTGCCGCTGCTGGAACTACTGCCCGAGCGCCGCGCCTATCTGCACGCTGACCTCGTTTCTGCTGCTTTCTACCTGCTCAGCGGCTGGCAGGAATATTTTTCGGAGGAGCGTGACCGACACGGTCGGTTTCCCTACGCCGCCAGTGTGCAGCAGCAATATGGCTTCGTGACGAAGCCGCTGGTAAATTACTACTTCGACATCCTAAAGACGGCTGTAGAACATGCCACGGGTCAGCCACTAACGCTGCGCCGCTGGGCCAGCGATGCGCCTTTCGCCACCTTCATCACCCACGATATCGACGAATTGCGCAGCGCGTGGAAAGCTCCCGCCAAAGCCGCCTGGCAGGGCCGCGAATGGCTGAAATTCGGCAAGCTGCTCAAACGGCATTATACCCTGCCCGACGCCTGGGACAACCTGGAACTGGTGCAGCAGACGGTGGCTGAGCACAGAGCTAAAAGCACGTTCTTCTTTCTACCTAACCACCATAAAGCGCCCAACGGCACCTCCAATGCCGACTACAAACTATCCTCTACAGCTCTGCAGTGGCGGATTAGAGTGCTAGCCGAACAGGGTTGTGAGCTAGCCGTGCACGGTAGCATTGGCACCAGTACGGATGTACAACGCTTGCAGCGGGAACGGGTGCAACTTCCTGGCTCCATTCTTGGCAACCGGTTTCACTATCTGTACTGGGAGCCCCAGCGTACACCCAGTATACTTGATGAAGTCAGTTTCGCCTACGATTCCACGCTGGGCTTCGCGGAGCATTTTGGATTTCGCAATTCTTACTGCTTGCCTTTTTATCCCTTCAATTTTGAGCGGGGCGAGGCGTGTACTTTTCTCGAAATTCCGCTCAACGTGATGGATGCCACACTGCATCATCTCAACTACTTGCAGCTAGCACCCGATGAAATACTGCCAGCGCTGCGGCCCATGTTCCAAGAAATTGAGCGGTTCGGCGGCGTCTGTACGCTGCTTTGGCACAACGACCATTTCGACCCAACCAATGAAACCACCGGCCCGCGCCAGTTCGCCGAACTGATGCAGTACCTTCGCAGCCGCAATACGGCCTTCGTAAACGGCCAGGACATTGTTTCTTTAGTGCGTAGTTGTTAGTGCTTAGTGCCTGGTTTAGGGGTTTGTAGTAGACTTGCTTGGCATCAGCATAAACCTTAACCACTAAGCACTAACAACTAAGCACCAAGCACTGACAACTAAGCACTAAGTACAATTGGGCATCGTTCGGCGGCAAGGGCTGCGCAATACGGTTATTTCTTACGCGGGGCTGGCCTTGGGCTTCGTTAATACGGTGCTGGTGCTGCCCAAGGTGCTGGAACCGCACCAGATAGGCCTTACCAGCGTGCTAGTGGCCTTGGCTACGATGTTCGCGCAGATGTCGGCTTTCGGGTTTGGCAATATGGGGGTGCGGTTTTTTCCGTATTTCCGGCAGCGCGAGACGGGGCACCACGGGTTTCTGCCGTTTCTGCTGGGCGTGCCGCTGGTTGGGTTTTCGGTGGTGGCGGCGCTGTATCTGGTGGGTAAACCGCTGGTGCTCAGTTTCTACTTAGAGGATGCGGACTTGCTCAGTCAATACTACGTGTGGGGGCTGGTGCTGGCCCTGTTCACGCTACTGCTCAATCTCCAGGATGCCTATCTGAAGTCGCTCTACCACACGGCGTTTTCCTCTTTCGCTCAGGAAATCATTCTGCGGCTGCTCATTACGGTTGGGGCTCTGCTGTTTGGCGGTGGCTACCTCAGCTTCCACGGCTACGTGCTCTGGTACATCGGCGCGAGTAGTAGTGTGGGGCTGCTGCTCATTGTGTACACGGCCTTCATTGGGGAGCTGCACTTGCGACCCACGCGCGCGGTGCTGGGTGTTCGGCCCATGCGCGAGATGCTCAGTTTCGGGGCGTTTGCGCTGCTCGGCAACGTGTCGGGCGTTATCATCACCACCGTCGATTCGCTGATGGTGGGCTCGATGGTGAATTTCGACGGGGCGGGCATCTACAGCGTGGCGTTTTTTATTAGCACGGCACTGGTGCTGCCCTTTCGGGCGCTATACAAGATTGCCTTTCCATTACTGGCCGAGTACTGGAAAGACCACGACTTGCCCCGCATGGCCGATTTCTACCAGCGCACCACTCGCCTCAATACAGTTCTGGGCTGCTACTTGGCGCTTGGCATCGCCTTAAACCTGGACTTTATCTACGCCCAGATGAAACCCACTTACGCCAGCGGCGCCACGGCTGTCCTCATTCTGCTGGCCGGCCGCCTCTTCGATGGTATCACGGGTGTCAACGGGCTTATTGTTGTCACGTCGCCGCGCTACCGCTACGATTTGCTATTCAATGCCTCGCTGGCTGGCGCTACGTTGCTTATGAACCTGCTACTGATTCCGCGGATGGGCCTGACGGGCGCCGCCGTGGCCGCTGCCGCGGCTCTCGTCACCATCAACACGGCCCGCACCTGGTTTGTGTGGCGCAGCTTCGGCTTACAGCCCTTCGACAAGCGTGTGCCGCTTATTCTGCTGCTCGCTGCCGCTGCCGGCCTGGCCGCCTGGCTGGTGCCCTTTGTGCACTCTCTGTTCATCACAATGCTGCTGCGTTCCACGCTGCTAACGGCCTTGTATGGCGGCCTACTTCTACTCACCAACGCGGAGCCGCAGGTACGGGAAGTGCTGCAAAAGCTGCTGAAACGCGCCTAACTTTAGTTCGCCCAGTCGGCAAGCTTGTGCTGTCTTTTATGAAAAACTGAAAACAGCACAAACAACTCTCTTTAATAAATTAATAAAGCGCTTTCCACTCTACTTGCGGCAAGCGAGCGGGGCTAGCGCCACGCAAAGCCGTAATGACTTAACGAATCCGGGTTGTGCAACAGCCGCGTAGCGGCAATAGGTTTGTAGAAAACAACCCTAAAACGAGCCCGCACCGCGTAGCGGTGCCAGATCGGCTGGCGTCTCTGGCACCGCTACGCGGTGCTACACCCCAGACCAACCAGAGGCTACAAACCTGTTGCCGCTACGCGGCTGTTGTGCAACTTGAGCTAGCTACAATTTCGATGAAGGCGCTACGGCAGACTTCGCCGGAAACTCCCGTAGCAGCCGGTTTCTAGCGTCCTTGCTCCTGCCGCAGCTTGCTGTGCTTTTTGCCGTAGCCGTAGTAGATGGCCAAGCCGATAGCCAGCCACACAGCCAGCCGCAGCCACGTTTCGCCGGGCAAGGACACCATCATGAGCAGGCAGGTGAGAATGCCCAGAATGGGGACTAAAGGCACCAACGGCGTACGAAAGCCGCGCGGCGCGTTCGGCTCTTTTTTGCGCATGATGAGCACGCCCACGCACACCATCACAAAAGCCAGCAGCGTACCGATGCTCGTCATCTCCCCTACCACCGAAATCGGCACGAAACCGGCGAAAAGCGCAATGAACAGGCCCAGCAGCAGATTCGATTGCAACGGCGTGCGAAACTGCTCGTGAATGCGCGCAAACACCGGCGGCAGCAACCCATCCTTCGCCATCGAGAAAAACACGCGGCTCTGCCCGAGCAAATCCACCAAAATCACGGAAGTATAACCGATGATGATGGCCAGAATCACGGCCGAAGAAAGCCAGGCGTAGGGCGTTTTTTCGATGGCAATGGCTACCGGCGCGGCGCTGTTTTTGAACTCGGTGTAGTTGGCCAAGCCAGTCATGACGTGGCCGAACAGTACGAACAGCACCGTGCAAATCAGCAAGGAGCCGATAATGCCGATGGGCATGTTGCGCTGCGGGTTCTTCGTTTCTTGCGCCATCGTGGCCACAATGTCGAAGCCGATGAAGACGAAGAACACCACGCCCGCCCCGCGCAGAATGCCGCTCCAGCCAAACTCCCCAAACACGCCCGTATTCTGCGGAATGTAGGGTTGGTAGTTGGCCGGGTCAATGTACTGCCAGCCCAGCGCAATAAACACCAGCACCACCGCCACCTTCAGCGTCACGACCAGCGCATTGAACCAGGCCGAACCCTGTGTGCCGCGAATGATGATGAGCGTAATAGCCAGCACGATGAGCATGGCCGGAACATTGACGAAGCCATGCACGATGCTGCCATCGGCCAACTGCGCCGTCTCAAACGGCGACATCACCAGCCGCGGCGGCAGAATGATGCCGTATTTGCTGAGAAACTTGAGCAGGTATTGCGACCAACTAATGGCTACCGTCGCCGCGCCTACCGAGTATTCGAGCACCAAATCCCAGCCGATAATCCAGGCGAACAGCTCACCCATGGTAGCGTAGGCATAAGTATAGGCCGAGCCCGAAACCGGCACCATAGAAGCAAATTCCGCGTAGCACAGCGCCGAAAACGCGCAGCCCACGGCAGCCACCACAAACGAGAGAGTCACGGCCGGGCCGGCGTTGTTGGCGGCCGCGATGCCCGTGAGCGAAAACAAGCCGGCCCCAATAATGACGCCGATGCCAATAGTGATGAGGTTGAAGCCGTTCAGGGTTCGTTTGAGGGTGTTGGCGCCCGTTTCGGCGGCTTCCTGCCGCAGCAGTTCCAAGGATTTTTTCAGCATAAAAAGAGGTGTCATGAAGCCTCGGCTTCACGAATTGTTGAACCACACACCGTTCCGCCGCAATAGCCGCACGCGGAACCGGAGCGTAAAACGCCTGGCAGGCCGAAGCCAAAAAAGAAAACGAGGGAAAGAAAGGGCCTTAACAGGCCTTAGCCACCAACTTCGGAGCGCACTCACACGGTCTGAAGTTGACCTACAGGAAGGCTAGCTACAACAGCCCGGGCAACAACAGCTAGCCGACACGCACAGCGAGGCAGAGAGTACGAAACGGGCTGAAAAGCGGGGCAAAGAATCCACGGCTTGTTGTTTTTATATGGTCAGGAGTTGGCACCGTTTCGGATGATCCGAGGGTTGCCGGCGCGTCGTAGAGCCTGTCTCTCAGCGCCTCTGTATAAAAACAATCCTTCGTCGGTAAAGAATTGGTGCGTCAAAGGTAAGCGCAGCCTTCGCGCATTTACAAATAGTGCTCCTGAGCTGCATATTCCCGCCCATCTGGCCCCGATGAATCGAGGACACGAAGGTTTAATCTCATAATTGACTTTTTTTATTTTCAACAGAAAAGCCACCGGGCACAAAAATTGGCACCTGAGTTGCCTAATCACACTCAGAAGCACAAAATACTGCTTAGCCATGCTTCTTTTCCGACTTCTCGAATTCAACAATTCAAACATTTCCATGAAAAAAATCCTCGTTCTTCTCGCTGCTTTCTCTCTTTCGGCTGGTGTAGCATCGGCGCAAGTGGCGCCCGCCAAAGCCGAGCGCAAAGTAAAAACGGACCACGCCGCTAAGACGCAGAAAACGCCCCAGCAGCGCGCCGACCACGCCGCCCAGAGCCTCACTAAAAAGCTCAACCTCACGCCCGCCCAGACGGCGCAAGTGCGCGAACTGCACCTGGCCCGCTACCAGGAGATGCAAGCCAAGCGCGCCCAGTACGCCGCCACTACCGACAAGAAAAAGCGCCGCGAAGGCCACCAGGAAATGAAGGCCAGCAAAGCGCAATACGACGCGAAGCTCCAGCAAATCCTGACGGCCGACCAGTACACCAAATACGCCCAGCTTCGCGCTGAGAAAGCCGAGAAACACAAAGGCCACCGCAAAGCCAAAAGCTAAGTTCAGCCGCAATGATAAAAGCCCCGTCAAGTGATTGACGGGGCTTTTTCGGGTTTTATGACCTGTCCTTCTTTCCTCTGTTCAGGTGGAAGGAGAAGCGGTAGCCTCAGCCGCAAACCAGCGCATGCGGTAGCAGTTCATGGCGGTGTGGCCAAGCTGAATGAGGAGGCGGTAATTGGCAATGGCCCCAACGGGAGCCCCGATGACGGGCACCAGTTGGGCCATTTTGGCCAGGTCGATGTAGTCGCGATATTCTTGCTGAAAGGTGCGCCAGTCGAACTCGTGCACGTCGCTGGGGAGGGTGTGGCGGTAGGCGTCCCAATCGGCGAGGCGCTGGTAGATGTCGTTGCGGGTGTGCTGACTGCTAAAGGCCAATTGGAACACATGCAGCAGGTAGAGACGCTCGGAGTAGTCGCGCACGTCGTGGCCGTAGAGGGCCGCAATGTCGAAGAGTAGCTTGAGCTTGATGCTAAGCAGCAGCGGAAAATCGGCGAGTCCGAGCAGGAAGCCGCCCGCGCCCGTCACGGCTCCTTCCGCAGCGGCCGTGTTGCGGTACACACGGACGCGCGTGCGCACGGCGTCTTCCCGCTCCGCGAGAGCAATATCCTCCACGGGCTTGCGCGTAGTATGCGCGGAGCCGAACAGCACGCCGCGCACCATTTGCTTGATGGCCGCCGTGATGGCCGCGTGTACTTTTTCTGGCAGCAATGCATTCAGCCGGGTTTGGACGCGCCGCGCCAAGCGGTTCAGCAGCGAAGGAGGCTGCTGCATCTTGCGCTGCCAGGTGTGCAGTTCGGTACGGGCTTGCTCTTCGGCAGTAGACACGGTTCAAGTTTTGCTTTCACTCATCGGCCCCTAGCTGGCGCTGCACGTCGGCCTTCAACACTGGTAGATGTTTTTTCAAGATAGCCCACACGATAACGTCGTCAATATTATCATACGAGTGGATTAGCCGATTCCGAAAATCTATCATCTGCTTGGTATTGGGCAATTCGGCCTCGGGCCACACCCGGCGTAAATGATTCATTGCCTCACCACAATGCCTAATTGGCGTTCTACGGCGCTACGGGTTTTACGATCTGCCTGATAAGCGGCGAAGTCGGGAATATCGTGCACAAACTCTTCCGCCTATTCAATGGCCTGAAGGATATCAAACAGATACTTATGGCCGCGAAATGTCATACACCAGGCGTTTGGTACGCTCTATTTCCTCTCGCAGATACGGATTGCGCAATGCGCCCGGCGTCAGCAAATCGACTTTGCGTTGGAACAGTTTCTCCAATTCTTCCCTGAGTTGCAGCAAGGCTTCTCCTTGCTCCACCGGCGACGCGGGCAACATTTTTACCAGCACATCTACGTCACTAGTATCGGGGTCAAACTGGCCCTTTACGGCCGAGCCAAACAGATATAGCTGTTCTACCCGAAAGTGTTGGCAGAGGCTGGCGAGTCGGGTCTGAAGATACGTAAGGTGGCCATGTTGCCGGAATATACGACTCTTCATCACGCAACGTCTTGCTTCTTACCTCAAACTATACACCCGCTCAATAATCTCCACCACCTTTAGGCCTTCCAGCGCATTAGTGGTTGCGAAGCTGCGCTTTTGCACGGTGTCCACCACGTTTTCTATCACCTGCACGTGGTTGGCGGCGGAGCCTTGGTAGGGGCCGTAGTCGTTGGCGGGGTTGGTGGGCGGTAGCGCGGGGAGCTGGTAGTCTTTGAGGTGGCAGTAGGCTACTTGGTCCATATACTGGCCGCCGAGGCGCAGACTTCCATGCTCGGCCACCACGGTGAGGGAGCTTTCGAGGTTGCGGTCCCAGACGGCGGTGCTGTACTGGAGCGTGCCGCTGCCCCCGCGCACCAAATCGAACGTGACGAGGCCGCTGTCTTCGAACTCAGTGAGGCCGGCATGGTTGAAGTCGCGGAAGCGGGCCTGAATGTTCTCTATATCCCCGAACACCCAATAAAGCAGGTCCACGAAATGGCTGAACTGAGTGAAGAGCGTACCGCCGTCTTGCTGCTGAGTGCCTTTCCAGCCGCCGGGCCGGTAGTAGCGGGCGTCGCGGTTCCAGAAGCAGTTGATCTGAACGAGGTAGATGTTGCCGAGGCGACCTTCGTCGTAGACTTGCTTGAGCCAAGCGGCGGGCGGCGAGTAGCGGTTCTGCATCACCCCAAACACGAGGCGGCCCGTTTGCAAGGCGGTGTGCACGAGGTCTTCGGCATCGCGCTTGCGCAAGGCAATGGGTTTTTCTACCACCGCGTGCAAGCCGGCGCGCAGGCCCTGAATGGCTTGCGGAGCGTGTAGATGATTAGGCGTAGCCACCGTCAGTACATCGGCCGTTGGCCCGTGTAGCAGATATTCGTCGAGTGAAAGGAAAAAGGGTACGCCTGGAAACTCGGCGGCCAAGCCCGCTTGCAGCTCCGGGCGAATGTCGATGAGGGCGGTGAGCTGGGCGCCGGGATGGCGCGAAACGAGGGCAGCGTGACGGTGGCCGATGTGGCCTACGCCGCAAATGGCAAAACGAACGGCAGAAGAATCAGCCAAGGGAAACGGGGTTCGGGAGCAATAAACAGTTTGGCAAGCTCCGAAAAAACACCGGCTTCTCCGCGCACACCGTATACGCGCGACACATTGGTGCGAGCTAAGTCACAAGGGGTACCAAGTCCGGCTGGTATGCACAAAATCGTAATTAGAAATGTGTTGAAGCGTCCCAAGGCACTTCTGTAGCCTAAGATTACCGCACGAGATTATAGACCAAACTATTCGATGGAAAACTCCCTGAGCACCTCACCCACGTACGCCACCTGCTCATCCGTCAGAGTGGGATGAATGGGCAATGACAGCACTGTACGGCACAGCCGCTCGGCCACCGGAAACTGACCTGCGCGATAGCCCAAGTACTGGTAAGCGGGCTGTAGATGGTTGGGCAGCGGGTAGTAAATCATGCTGGGTACGCCGTGTTGCTGTAGGTGCTGTTGCAGCGCGTCGCGGTGGCCGGGCTCGTCCGCGGTGGTGAGGGTGTATTGGTGGAAGACGTGGGTGCTGCGTGGGTCGCGGGCCGGCGGGGTAAGGCCGGGAGTATCGGCTAGCACGGCGTCGTAGCGGGCAGCTACGCGCTGGCGGGCGGCGGTCCAGGCGTCGAGGTGGCGCAGTTTCACGCGCAACAGAGCCGCCTGCAAGGTATCGAGGCGAGAATTGAGGCCTACGTGCTCGTGGTGGTATTTGCGGGTCTGGCCGTGGTTGGCAAGCTGACGCAGATAGGCGGCGCGAGCTTCGTCGTGGGTGAAGAGGGCTCCGCCATCGCCAAAGCCGCCAAGGTTTTTGCTCGGAAAAAACGACGTAGTGCCCACCTCTCCCACCGTGCCGGCCACCCAGGTGCCGCCGTGGCTGGGGCGGAATGTAGCCCCGATGGCCTGGGCATTGTCTTCGATGAGGGCTACGCCGTGCTGGTCGGCCACCTGGCGCAGGGCTTCTAGGTCGGCGCACTGCCCGAAAAGATGCACGGCCACAATGGCGCCGGTGCGGCTGGTGATGGCGGCGGCCACGGCCTGCGGGTCGAGGTTGAAAGTGTCGGGGCGCACCTCGGCCGGCACGGGCACCAGACCAAGCACGGCAGCGGCTTCGAGCGTCGCCACGTACGTGAAGGCCGGAACGATGACCTCGGTGCCACGTGACAGGCGCAGCGCCATCAGCGCCAATTGCAGCGCATCGGTGCCATTGGCGCAGGGAATTACGTGCGGGCCGCCCAGGTATTCGCCCAGCTCCTGCGCAAAATGGCCCACGGCGGGCCCTTGAATGAAGGCTGCCTCATCGAGCGTTTGGCGCAGGGCCGCGTCCAGCTCTTCCCGGATGGGCGCGTGCTGGGCGGGCAAATCGAGGAGGGAGATAGGTGTGGGCGGAAGTAGTGGAAAGGCGGGCACAGCGAGCCGGGAAGAGATGAAATTCAAAGATAAAACGTCGTCGGTAGCCGTTGGGCAAGCCACATTGGCGCAACCTAGAGCGTTTGGGCTGCGTTAAGCGTGCCAGAGCCAGCTACTATGTAGTGGCGGGCCTATATGTTGTCTTTAGATTTTTGATGCCATGTTCAGGAAAGCTCTCACCCTCCACGCGCTATCGGCCACGTTGCTGATGGGCGGCGTTGCCTTCACCCAGACCGGTTGCTCCTCCAACCAAAAAAAAGAGGTTTCGGCTGAAAGTGACCAGGCGTACAACGACTTCAAGACTTTCGTTTCGGACACCGAAGCCAAAGCTGATGCCGCGGCCACCCAGGCCGGAGGTAATATTCAGCAGGAAACTGCCCAGCTCAAGGCCGACTTCGACGCCAAAGTGGCGGCCGTAGATAAATACGCCGACCAGTACGACGATGCGCGCCGACAGGAAATTGAGGCGCTCCGCACGCGTTACACCACGGCCTACGACAAGATGGAGTCAGCTAGCAGCGGGGCGTCTGCCACTGCTTCTGCTGATACTACTGCCACCGCCACCACGACGACGACTGCTTCTGCTAGCAGCGGCAGTGGCAACAGTGGCGGAACTAAGCTTGGCAAATATTACAAGCCTAGCTCACCGTCCGCGGCCCTCACGGCGGCCAACGCCCGGGGCACGTACGAAGCTTTCGTCCGCAGCATTAAGCAGAACGAAGACAAGTTCGACATTGATGACTGGCGTAACATCAACGCCGAGTGGCGTGCTATGGACGCCAAATACGACCAAGTAAAAGGTGACGTCAGCGGAGCCGATAAGGCTGAAATAGCCAAGGAAAAGCTGAAATACGCCGCCTTTAAATCATTTGATAAAACGGAAGCCCGCGGCTCGCAAGTGGGCGACTTGGTTACCGGCGATAAAGCTGACGCTAAAGCGAAAGGCGAAGGCGTAGAAGCCGGCAAATCAGCCAAAAACGTTGGCAGCGACGTGAAAGAAGCCGGTAAGGAAATCGGCAAAGGCGCTGTGAAAGTCGGTAAGAAAGTTGGCGGCGCCGTGAAAGACGTCTTCGACGGCAAAGACGACAAGAAGAAAGAATAAAAACTTGCACCCACCCGTGCAAAGGCCGGTTCCCGCGAGGGGCCGGCCTTTTTTTGTTATCGCAGTTCCGTTAGCAGCCAGTAGAGCTTGAGCGCGTCGAGCTGGCGCAGGCTGGGCTGGGTGGAGAGCAAGTTGCGGCGTACTTGTTGCTGGCGCAACCGGAAAGCGCCGCGCACCGCCTCCCCAAGTCCCCAGCGGTGGAGTTGCAAAGCGGCTTTCAGCAGCTTGGTATCGGCACCGAGGCCTTCGGCACGGTACAGGCGGGCCAAGTTGCGGACGGCGTCGTGGGTTTTTTGCAGAAACTGCGCCGCGGGCTCCAGCCCATCGTGCAGCACGGGGTTATCGAGGTGCTGCACAGGTACTTTCGCCTGCCGGAGCAACCATCCAAATTTAGTGTCTTCGTGTCCGTACCGAGTTAGGGTTTCATCGAGGCCGAAGCGCAGAAATACGTCGGCGCGCACCAGCATATTATTGAGCGTGAGCTGGCCGTGAGGAGCCCGCTGGCGTCGAGCGGCGGGGCGGGCTTCGCGGCGGCGGCCGTAGAGCCAGCGCAGACGCAGCTCCTTAGAAGCTGGGGCGGCCGTTTCGTAGGCGGTGCCGCCCACCAGTACCGGCGCCAGGTGGCGGGCCGCGGCGTAACGGGCGAGAAATTTGTCGTCGGGAAGCAGGCTATCGTTATCGAGCAGTAGTAGCCATTCGTAGCGGGCCGCTGTAGCCAACTGATTGCGAATGGCCGCCCGACCTACGTTGTGGGGCAGTTCTTGGTAGCGCACACCAGGCAGCGCCGCTAATGGGCGGTTTAGCAGACGCTGAGCTTCCGTCGAGCCATCATCGAAGCAGCAGATTTCCAGCGGACCGGGCCAGTCAGCAGCCTGGGCTAGCAGCGCTTGCACCAGCTCCGTCACGTTGCGGTTGTACACCGGAATCAACACCGACAAACCGGACATCCTTTGGAAGTATGAATGGGGAAGTATGAATTAAGAATGAGGGCTGACTTGCGAGCAATGCCTACAGTCATCCTTTGTTTCGTTCAGGAGCTGAGTCAGCGGCAAGAATGTAACCAAACTTTTCACGCGCCACCCAAAAAACTACGTAGCTCCTAGCTTTCCATTTTCAATTGAAACGGTGAAACAGCTGAGTCAACCAATTGGCCTTGCTCACACTTGAGCACTCGTTTCGGGTATTGCCGAATGATTTGGTAGTTGTGGGTAGCCATAAGCACCGCCGTGCCAGCGTTGTTGATTTCCACGAACAGGCGCATGATACTATCCGCTACGTCGGGGTCGAGGTTGCCAGTGGGTTCGTCGGCCAGCAGCAGCAGTGGTTCATTTAGTAGGGCTCTGGCAATTACCACGCGCTGCTGCTCGCCGCCGGAAAGCTGGTGCGGCATCTTGTTGGCCACGTTAGCCAGCCCCACGCGCATCAGCACCTCCGACATACGCTGTTGCTTGCGCGCCTTCCCGCGCCAGCCGGTAGCATTGAGCACAAAGAGCAGGTTTTCGGCCACGGTTCGGTCGAAAAGCAACTGGAAATCCTGGAAGATAATACCCAACTTACGGCGCAGAAACGGCACTTTGCCGCTATTACTGAGCTTGGGCAGCGGAAATCCTACCACCGCGCCCGTGCCGGAACCCAGGGGCAAATCGGCGTAGAGCGTCTTCAGCAGAGAGCTTTTCCCGGAACCCGTACGCCCAACGAGGTAGGCGAACTCGCCTTTGTCGAGCGCAAACGTAACCTTTTGCAGCACGGTATTCACATCCTGCATTATGTAGGCGTCGTGCAGTTCGATAACCGGGTTGGTGGCAGTGGGCATAAAGGCGAAGATACAGGGACGAGTCTTTCCCCAAAAATATCATTCCGGCTAAAGCAGAAAGCCAAGTACGGCTGCTATAACAGGGCCCGCCCGGCGTTTGCGCTTTAGCGGGAATGCAAGTGTTGGTGTGGCGGCTTACACTTCCAGCTTTTGCAGCTTACCGAACTCCAGGCCCTCTATAACGGCCGCTAGCGCCACTTCCTTGTTTTCGAGGCCATAGCGGTGCAAGTCCTTCAGCGGCCGGTCGGCACGGAAATACGCGATGAGCACGAAGTTCTCGTCGCGCAACTGAATGTAGTCCGGAATCTTGGCCTTGCCTTTTACCTTGATGATGTACATACTGAAGGAGCTAGGAGTTAGGAGCCAGGAGTTAGAATGCAAAGCTGCTACTGACTTCTAGCTTCTAACTCCTAGCTCTTCAAACTTACGCGTTTACTTTCGCGTGGTCGGCCAGGAAAGTGGCGAGGCCTTTCTCGGTGAGGGGATGATTGAGCAGGCTCGTAATAACGTTCAGCGGACAGGTCACTACGTCGGCACCCAACTCGGCACATTGAATGAGGTGTGGCACGTGGCGCACGGAGGCGGCTAGCACCTGCGTGGGGTAGCCGTAGTTGGAGAAAATATCTACGATCTGCTGAATCAGTTGCAGGCCGTCGTGCCCGATATCATCCAGGCGACCTACGAATGGCGACACGTAGGTAGCACCGGCTTTAGCGGCCAGTAGGGCCTGTCCGGCCGAGAAAATCAGAGTGCAGTTGGTTTTAATGCCTTTCTCCGAGAAATACTTGATGGCTTTCACGCCTTCCCGAATCATGGGCACTTTCACCACAATATTGGGGTGTAGTTCGGCCAGCGCCTCGCCTTCCCGAATGATGCCCTCTAAGTCGGTGGCAATTACTTCGGCCGATACGTCGCCATCGACCAGCTCGCAGATTTGCTTGTAATGGCTCAGCACGGCATCAATGCCGCGAATGCCTTCTTTAGCCATCAGCGAAGGGTTGGTGGTCACGCCGTCGAGCACGCCCAGCTCCACGGCTTCCTGAATCTCCTTCAGGTTGGCGGTATCAATGAAGAATTTCATGCGAGTAAGTTGAAAACAATGAGGCCCCAAAGCTACTCCAAGGATCACGGATTAGCGCGGATTTTAACGGATTTCGCGGATTTTGTGGACGATTGCAGCTTCTGGCTCGCGCGTAGCGCTGCTGCCGACAGACTTTTCACGCAGATTATGTGAACAGTTGAATCGCCTGACCTGGAGCCGGCGCCCAGACTCTCAAACACTGGGGCTCCCTAAGAACAGAGAGGGCTTGCCAGATGGCAAGCCCTCTCTGTTTCAACTAATATGGGCAAGTAGAACGAACAACGTCCACGAAATCCGTGTAATCCGTTAAAATTCGCGCTAATCTGTGATCAAAAAAAGCGAGCCAAAATCGCACCGCTCAACCACCTACCCTTGCTACCTTCCGGTCCTGGGGGAGTTCAGCAGGAGCTGGTCGTTCTGACTCGCCGCTGCAAAGATACGCCGCCAATACTGGGAAACGCATAGCTACCGTAGTTTTTTTGCAAAAAACTCGGCCCGCTGGGTTTTTTCCGACGGGCCGAGGCGTATGGTATGCAGTAAATATTTCGCTCTCAAGCAAGTAGCTTCAGCCGGCTGGCTTAGTGCTTATAAGCTTTTTGCGCAGCCTTGCTTTGCTTCTTGAACTGGCGCGAATAGTCGCTGATAGGCTCCAAAGTGAAAGTAACGGGCTGTTCTTCGTGGGGCGTGAACTCCATGTCTTGGTAGCCCGCGTACGTTACCTTGAGTACCGGATCGACGGCGGTGCTGCGAATCATGTACTGGCCGTCGGCGTTGGTGCTGGTGGCGGAGGTACGGTCGGAGGTAATTAGCACTACTGCTCCGGCTAGCGGCGCGCCTTGTTCGTTGAGCACGGTGCCCATTAGCACGCGAGGTTGCGGTGCTGGAGCTGCTACGGGTGCTAGAGGCGCGGCCGTTTCGGCTACAACAACTGGTTCCGTTTTTTTATCGGCAATGGCTAGCGTGCGGGAATTGAGAACTCGAGCCGCTGGGGCGGCAGCAGGACGAGGACGAGACTGAGCTATTGCCGACGATGCCGATACACCAAGGACACACAGCAAGGCAAGGCGAGAGTAAATAGTTTTCATGCGGGTAAACTGAGAAGAGCGAGTTGCAAACGAGAGAGTTATCAGAGGCGCATACTGAACTTTGGCGAACAAGGTTACTGTCGAGTTCCAATATGTTCTTCAAAAACTACTATGCAATATTACGAATACATTTTGAATAGCTGAGAAAAAACCAAGAAAAAATATCCATTATTTAATTTATATACTTCCATGACTTGGGTTATAAAGAGCAAAAACGCTTTATCTGGATTGTTGTGCGCACGACTAGGGTGTTTACCTTTGCGTCATGCCTCAACAAATCCTGATTCTCGATTTTGGGTCACAGTACACGCAGCTTATTGCCCGACGCATCCGCGAGCTGAACGTTTACTGCGAAATCCACCCGTTTAATCACGCCCCGGACCTCACTGAGGACATCCGGGGCGTTGTGCTTTCGGGCTCGCCGTGTTCCGTCCGCGACTCAGAAGCTCCTAATCCTGACCTAAACAAATATTTAGGCCACGTGCCCGTGTTAGGCGTGTGTTACGGGGCCCAGTTGCTGGCGCACCAGCAAGGCGGCGACGTGATGCCGGCTACCATTCGGGAGTACGGCCGCGCCCGCCTGGCCCGCGTGCACCACGATTCGCCGCTGCTGCACGGCGTGCCCACGGAGTCGCAAGTCTGGATGTCGCACGGCGACACGATTAAGACGCTGCCAACTGGCTTCGACATTATTGCCAGCACGCCGGAAGTGGCCGTGGCGGCTTTTCATATCGCCGGGCAGGAAACCTACGGCATTCAGTTTCACCCCGAGGTTACGCACTCCACGGACGGCAAAACGCTACTCCAGAACTTCGTGGTAAACATCTGCGGGCTCGACCAAAGCTGGACGCCGGAGCACTTCGTCGATTCGATGGTGGCAACCTTGCAGCGCACTATTGGCGAGCAGGACCAGGTGATTCTGGGCCTCTCCGGCGGCGTCGATTCGAGCGTGGCGGCGCTATTGCTGCACCGCGCCGTTGGCAAGCGCCTGCACGGCATCTTCGTCAATAATGGGCTGCTGCGGAAAGACGAGTACGAAGATGTGCTCCACTCCTACCGCGACTTGGGCCTAAACGTGCGCGGCGTGGATGCTAGTGCCGAGTTTTACGCAGCCTTGACTGGTTTGACGGACCCGGAGCTGAAGCGCAAGGCCATCGGCCGCACGTTTATTGAGGTCTTCGATAGGGAAGCGCAGAAAGTAGACGGCGCCCGGTGGTTGGCGCAGGGCACCATTTACCCCGATGTTATTGAGTCGGTGTCGGTGAAAGGGCCGGCCGTGACCATCAAGAGCCACCACAACGTGGGCGGGCTGCCCGAGAAGATGAACCTGCGCATTGTGGAGCCGCTGCGGGCCTTGTTCAAGGATGAGGTGCGGGAAGTGGGCCACACGCTGGAGCTGCCGGTTAATATTCTGCACCGCCACCCCTTCCCCGGTCCCGGCCTGGGCATCCGCATCCTCGGCGATATCACGCCGGAGAAAGTGGACCTGCTGCAACGCGCCGACGCCATCTTCATCAACGGCCTAAAAGAGCACGGCCTCTACGAGAAAGTATGGCAGGCTGGCGTAATGCTGCTGCCCGTGCAGAGCGTGGGCGTAATGGGCGATGAGCGTACCTACGAGCGGGTAGTGGCCCTGCGCGCCGTAACGAGCGTAGATGGCATGACCGCCGATTGGGCCCACCTGCCCTACGAGTTCCTGGCCGAAGTCAGCAACAAAATCATCAACCAAGTGCGCGGCATCAACCGCGTCGTGTACGATATCAGCTCCAAGCCCCCGGCTACTATTGAGTGGGAATAGGCGTTGCGTAAAAAGAGCCGCCGGCGTTACGCTGGCGGCTCTTTTTTTATGCAGTGAGACACTAGATATAAGAACTTAGAATTTAGCTTCCATTCTGGTTTGCGGAGCTGCACAGCCTACAGCCGCGGCATTTGCTAATCGCCGACTGCCTATTATCTCGTGGAAGGAAACTGCTTACTTAGCTCCAACAGCGCCTCGCCGTTCATGTGGTAGAATACCGAATCTTGTTTCTGCTGCCTGGTCAGCTGGGCCATAAACAGGCTTAGCGAAGCTTTAGAGGTAGACGCGCGCAACGTAAGGCCGCTGGCTGGTAGCTCAACTCTAGAACTATTGCCGGAGCCACGCTGCTGCACCAACGAATCGGCGAGGGCGCCGGGCGACACATGTAACATCTGTTGCCAAGTGCTGTCAGGGCGCAATTGCTCCAATATAATGTTATAGCCTTGTCTCTCGCTCCGCAGCCGAAAAGAACCCTCGCGCGCTGGTACTTCTACCAAGCTTTCTTCCGTGCGGTTGGAGAGGTATCCGTATGGGGCGCTATACACATTCTTGATCCAATAGCGGCCATTACCCAATGCTTGATAGTCGTAGCTGGGAGTTTCAAAACTGGTAGACGTTTCGGTTCCTTCTTCCAAACCGTATGGATCATACGGCGAAATGCCACTGATTTCGTGCAGCCGGCTGTAAAACCATTCCCTCTGATCTGGTGCTTCACGCAGGGAATCGGGCACCGTCAGATTCGCCGCGAAAAACGGCTGAAGCCGCGGCACGGCGTCACGCTTGACGAAGAAATCTAATACGGAAGCAATGCGGTTTCTGGTGTTTTTTGTCAGCTTTGGCACTCGTTCGCCGGCTCCGTCTAGCTTCCCATTCTTCAGCAGCTTGTACTCCGCGGCTAGTTTCTGAAGTTGCTGCAACTGGCTCCGTTCGGCTACGGCAAACGCGCCCCACGGCCCGGCCGACGCCAGCAGTACTATTAACGCCAAGGAAGCCGGAATCCAGATAATACCCCGCCCCTGCCGCAGCAGGAAGTACGCCGCTATACCGGCCAGCCACCCCGCCAACACCAGCACGAAGTAGCGCTCCTCGGTGATGCCGTAAGCCTGTACGCGCGTACCAATAGCCACAAACAGCAACCCCAGCAGCGGAAACAAAGCCCTATAAAACCACCGCGCGAACGTGCGAATCCAGGTGTTTTCGGCGGCATGGCGAATGGGATGAATAAGAAGCAAAGCAAAGATGCCGGCTACGGAGAAAGCCAGCACCAGCGTAGAAACCCACCCTTTTGGCAGCGTCCAGAGCACCAGGATACGGGCCAGATAGGCGTACAGAATGACGAGGTACAGGACGACCAGCGGGAGCAGCACAAACTGCGTAAACAGCTTCAACCCTTTGGGATAAGCAGCATCTTGCTCCAACTCCTCGAAGTCGTGGGGCACCCCGGCCAGGAAAAACCAGGTGTTGAACACCGTGGCCAGCACCGTAAACAGATGCTCGTAAATGTGCCGGTCGAGCACGACGTTAAATAAATTTTGTATAGCTACCAGCGCCAGTGCGCAGCCAGCAAAAAGCACCCCCGAATACAGGCCCGCTGTGAGAATGCGCAGAAACAAAATCTCGTTGTAACGCCAGAAGCCTGGGGTATCGGCTGTGCGGCGCAACTCCGGCAGGTAGGGCACCACGGCCACCAGCAAATGCAGCCCGAGCAGTAGCAGCGCCAGCCGCAACGCCCATACCAAGCTGGGTTCGGTCGGACTTAGCGCATACCACAGCACCAGCAAACCCACAGCACCAGCCGCCGCCAGTGCCCGCCCCCACCACGGCCAACGGTACCGTTCCCCGGCCAGTGCCGCACTCAGCGTGAGCGTGAGCCCCAGCACCGCCGCCGATAGCACCGGAAACAACCAGTCTATAGTGTCTTTTTCCTCGTAGTCGAGGCGCTGATAATAGATGCACACGGCGCCTAGCAGCAAACTACACAGCAGAGTGAGCGGGAAGCGCCGCACCACACGGACAGCTTCGGCAGCCAAGTGCTGCAAAGAGGGCAGTTTCATAAGAGACAGGAAAGAGCAAGCAAGAAACGGATGAATCTGGCTTCTTCCATATTTTCCTGTTGAGTTACCAGCCCATATCCAGCCCATATATTGTATTGGCCCTTTCCGAGTACCGAAGCCGCACTGGTTTTCTTTCAATTGTGACACAGTCACGGCGTTTCGCGGCGGAGTGTTACCTTTGTCCCGGTGCCGAATATTGGCAATCCCCCCCTGTCTTCCTGACAAATGTTTTACACCCCTCGCCGGGTTTTGCAGGGCGCCACCGTCGCGGCCCTGCTCCTCACTAGCTGCCTGTCTGCCTTGGGGCAGCACGCGCATCACCCTACCCCCACCGCCGTTTCGGCTCCCACTGCCGCCGTACCCGACCGGCCGAGCGTGCACGGTATGCTGGTGTTTGGCACGAGTGCCGTGTTTGCCTCACACCTGCCCATGTTCCACAGCCCGCACCACTACCAGGTGCTGCTAGAACTCAGTCTGCCCGATTCGGCCCAGGCGGTATACGCGCAAAGCCAGCGGGAATTTCCCGCCGAAACCGTGTACACGCTGGAGCCGGAGCGGTTTGTGCTGCCCGAAGTAGTGCAGGCTCGCCAGTCTTTCCGCGGCACGCTCTATCGGGGCCACTTCGAGCGGGGCGGCGTACCCATCGCGCGCAACGTGCGCGTCAGCATCCGGCGCGTGGTGCACTTCCAGCAGCTCAACGCCGCTACGACACCGGCTCCGCAGCAGTCTTTTTTACTGTTCGGCAGCAGCCAGGAGCAGTTCTTGGTGCACCGCATCGAAGGCCAGCCCGATTTCGACCAGGTGTTGCGTGTGCGCGTAACCGATGCCAAAGCCGTGAAAAGCCTGCGGCAGAACGACGCGCTTTCGTGGCAATTGCCGGGCGCTAACGCCCGCAAGCCGCTACCTGCAACTTCCGCTACCGTAACGGGCACCAGTCAACAACGGCCCGTTCCGGTAACCGTGGAGAAGCAGCTGTACCTGGAGTTCGACGACCTCCGCTGAGTGATGCGCATCCATTATTTTCAACACATGGCCGCCGAAGGGCCGGGCTGGGTGGCCACCTGGGCCCACACGCACGGCCACAGCCTGACTAGCACGCGGTGGTTTGAACCCCAACCCGCTCTTCCGCAACTCACTGATGTGGACCTGCTGGTGGTGCTGGGTGGAGCTATGGGGGTGCACGACGAGGCCGAGTTTCCGTGGCTACGCGCCGAGAAGGTTTTTTTGCGGACTGCTATTGCGGCTGGTACGCCGGTGCTAGGCATTTGCTTAGGGTCTCAGCTGCTGGCGCAGATCTTGGGTGCTCGGATAGGCCCTAATACGGAGCCGGAAGTGGGCTTTTTCCCAGTGCATTTCACCGAAGCCATCCGGCAACATTCGTTGTTTCAGCACACCCCGGCGGTGCTACCCGTGCTGCATTGGCACTACGACACGTTTACCCTACCGCCCGGCGCGGTGGCCATGGCTTCATCGGAAGCCACGCCGTGTCAGGGATTTGTGTGGGAAAGCCGGGTGGTAGGGCTCCAATTTCATCCGGAAGCAACCGACGAGTTACTCGACGCGCTGCTTGATGCGGAAGGTTCCACCCTCCCAGCTGCGCCGCATGTGCAAACAATCGGCCACCTGAACCAGCAACGGCAACTTTTGGCCCAAGGTCCCAGCTTCCTTTTTCCGCTGCTGAATGCCTTAGTGGCGCAGCTTACGCCGTCTTTTCTAGGGGCTGATTTTCAGTAGTACTTTGCTGGTGGAGTTACGTGTAGACAGGTTTGGTGCTGAGGAGCATTGTCTTCCACAGAGCAAACCTGGCTATACAGCTTAGCTCTTCTATACCTGGCTGAGCTTTGCTACATACCACTGCCGGGTTTTCTGCGTAGTATGGGGACTCATCTTCTTTGTCTCTGTTCCTTCCTATGCGGCGTCCTTCTTTCCGTCAGTTGCTAGGCCTAAGCGTGCTGGGCGTGTTGCTGACGGTATTGATTGGCGCTTGGTTGCTGGGCACGCACTGGGGGCAGCGGCAGTTGGAGCACTTAATCCGCGAACGAGTAGCGCGTACTTCAGATTTGGTGCTCGCTCCCTTTGCAGTGGATATTTCCATCCTGCGCAACTTCCCCCACCTCACGGCCTCGTTGCAACATGTGTTACTGACGGATACCTCCTACCACCGCGCGGTACCCGTGCTACGCGTGGGCCAGGCTGATGCGCAACTGGAATTAGGATCTATTTGGCGGGGTGAGTTTCGGGTCAGCCACCTAACGCTACGCGACGTAGAGTTTCGCCAATTCACTGACTCGCTGGGGCATGACTGGGGCTTGCGGGGTAAAGGCCCCCGGAAAACAACGCCCAGCATCCCGCCCAATTTCGACCTTGACTCACTGGTTCTGCTCAACGTGCGCGTAACGGACCGCAACGAGCTGCACAGAAGTGGCTTCGAGGCGTATGTGCGGCACGGGCGGCTGGTGGCGCGGGTGCGCAAGGGTGTGGCTGAAGTAGGCGGTTTGCTGAATGGGCAATTGGTGTACTTACGCAGTGGGCAGGGCAACTTGTTTGAACAAGAGCCCATAGTGGCGCGGGTGAGCTATCAATAC
Organism: Hymenobacter sp. M1-2; assembly: GCF_057808495.1. NCBI lineage: Bacteria > Pseudomonadati > Bacteroidota > Cytophagia > Cytophagales > Hymenobacteraceae > Hymenobacter > Hymenobacter sp. M1-2. Next base: position 178,843 of record NZ_JBTYZO010000004.1, on the reverse strand, counting down.
AATTTTCGGCGGCGCGAAGGCACTTTCCTGCGCACCCGCGCCACGCTCAACGGCGACACGGTAAGCATTGGGGGTACGCACCGGGGCCCGGCGCCCGGCGAGCCCCGCGGCACCCACCTCAACCTACGCTTCGAGGGCGACCAGCCCTTGCTGGAGGTGCTGCACGTGGCCTTGCCCACCAGCCTAAACAGGTACCTGCGAGGTGCTCGTAGCCCTAGTCACGCCCATATCTGGTACACCATTCGGGGTTTGAGCGGGCCTACCACCCGGCCCCGTACGGTCCTGCGCTTCACGCTCCGCAATGCCCAGATGCAGTGGACAGACGCCGCGCGGCGCATCCGTCGCTGGGACGCGCGCGGCGTATTCGATAATGGCCCCGGCCACTCGCCGCGCACGACTTACCTCACGTTCGAGCACTGTCGGCTTTATTCGAAGGCGGGTGAGTTGGATGCCGCCCTTACCGTGCGCGATTTCACGCGGCCCCGGCTGCTGGGCCATGTGCGCGGCCGCACCGAGCTGCAAACGCTAGCAGCAGTGGTGGCCCCCACGCTGTGGCGGGCCCGCCAGGGCCAAGCAGCCCTCGACTTAGAGCTGAATGGAGTATTGCCCACAATACCTAAGCGCACTGCCCGGCGTACCCTTCCTCCTCCCGATTCACTGTTGCGCCCCATTGCGGCCCGTGGTACCGTGCAATTCGAAAATGCCTCGTTCACAGTGCCGCGGCGGCAAGCCAATATGGTGGGGTTGAACGTGCGCATCCGTTTGCGCGACAGTCTGTGGGTGCTGGAAAACCTGTCGGGGCGCCTCAACGGGATGCAGGTACGCGCCAACGCCACCACCACGTATCTGCTAGCTTACTTCAGCGGCCAACATGCTACCACCACTGTAGCCGGCACGTTCGCGGTAGACGAGCTTAACCTAGCTGAGTTTCGCCGTTTGCTGGCCGACCCACGCCGCCGTACTACACCCACTGCTCCTCGCCTCCCACGCCCCGGCCGCACTCGGAACCAGGATCTGGCTTCGCGGGCCCTGAATGTGCTTCCCCCCGGTCTGCGGCTCAACATTCAGCTGCGATGTGGACGTTTGGTGCTGGCGGCCGACACGCTGGCAGACTTAGCGGCCACAGTCGACCACGATGGCCGTAGCGTGCAGCTCCGTGAGCTGCACGGGCGGGTATGGGGTGGGGAGCTGACTGGCCGCGTAAGTTGGCCCACCGACACCCTCACGTCTCAGCCTATCACCACCCAGTTAGCGGTACATTTTCCTCTGCTCAACTATCGTCAGCTCCTGGCCCGTGTTACGCGCCCGTCGCAGCGGGCATCTGCGGCCCCCACGGCCCCTACTTTGCGCGAAATACTCCTCGCTGCCAACGGGCAGGCCGTGGCCACCATCGACCGGCTGGTGCTGCCCACCAACGACCAGCTTCTGAACCTTCGTTTAAACATCAACAAAACGGGCCCCGACTTTCGAATTCCGGCCCTGACTTTTCGCTCTACTACGGGTGGCACTGGCCAACTCAGCGCCAGCGCCCGCCTCGATGGCACGCACCTAACCAATGCTCACGCCCGCCTCGACCTGCGCTACGCCACCCTGGATGTGCAGCACTTACTGCAGCTATTAGCGGCTCTCAGCACCGTTCCTCCCGATACGGATGGTGATACTGATACTCTCCGCCAACGCCGCCGGCCCCAGGGCACCCCTTCCCCTTTCCTCGACGGCACCGTAACTGGCCAGGTGCGCGTGACTGCCGACCAAGTGCGATATGCGGCGCTACAAGGCAGCCGCTTTCGGCTCGAAAGCAGCTTGGGAGCTGGAAAGGCACGGGTGGAACAATGCGACCTGCGGGCCTTCGGGGGTGATATTTCCTTGCGTGGTGAACTACTCACCGGTGCTGAAGCCAACCATCATCCGTTGCACGCGCAGCTGCGCCTACGCGGCTTACAGCTGCCGGAGCTATTTACGCTCGCCAGTGCGCTGGGCTTTGATGTACTAGGGCCCGACAATATTCGGGGCACGATGAACGGAGAAACGGACCTATATACAGATTTGGATAACACATTTCTGCCGCACTTGAACCAAACTTACGCCTTCCTAAAAACCGACCTGCGCAACTTGGAACTACTAAATGTAGAAGCCCTCATGACGGCCCTACGGTTTCTGCGCGAAGAACGCACCAGCCACCTTCTCTTCGAGCCCGTCAGTCCGCGTTTTGTACTCGATGGCGGCCGGCTGCTAATTCCGTCTCTAAACCTAAATAGCAACCTCACCGATATGGACGTGAGCGGCGAATATTACCTGAATGGCCAAGCGAATCTTTATGTGGGGTTGAGCCCCATGCAGGCATTATTTGGCAACAACCAAAAACGGGTTGCCCGTATCCGTAGCGGGGAAGCAACGGAGCGGCCTAGTCGGGGCCTACTCTACGTGAACTTAAGTCGTACTCCTGGCAGCCGCTACAAAGTGCGCCCGTTCAGGGGCCTAGAACAAAGCCAAAACCAGCTACAACTGCAACAGGAATACCAAGATCTACTGCGCACTCAGCGTCTTGATACTACGTTAAGGCTGCTTCGTTGAAAGCAACTTGCCTACTTCATTCTCACAAAAAAGACGGCCCGCAGTAGCAGGCCGTCTTTTTTGTGCAATGGATACGAATAACAGCCGCGATTCTTACTTCTGCACTGACACATGACGAACGGAAAATTCGTTGCCGTTCTGCACCTTCAGCGTGTACATGCCATTGGATAAAGTGCTCAAGTCAAGCTGGCTGGCAAAGTTGTCACGCACCGTGGCCGCATGCACACGCTGGCCGAGCATATTCACGACTTCCACCTGTAGCCCGTTCTTGGCATTGGCGCCGCGCACATCGAGGGTGAACAACCCGCTGCTGGGGTTAGGGAACACACTGATAGCCCGGTTGAGTGCGGCCGATGTACCTAGCGGAGTAGTGTTGAAGCGAAACCGACGTCCCGCATCGGGCAAAGTCGTCCTGTTAAAGATTAAGCCTTGATTCGATGTATATAGAGCGCCCTGCCACGCAACAGCCGACCAGGCGGCCGTTTCTGCTTTGGTCCCTAGCACTAGACGGCCATTGAGAGGGCCCGTTCCTTTCAGCCCTACATACCCCAAGCTTGCCTCTGCACTACCAGTACCGGGGGTGAAAGAACCGTAGACGAACTCAATAGCGTTGGTAGTTTCGTAGAGTTTGACTTGAAAACTAGCGTCGGTGTATTGAGTTGGCTCGTCGAATTCACTCATGCCAGACCATTCCACCGTGCATACACGGTTAGGCGCTGTCCCAGTTGTTTCAAAGCGAAAACTTGAGGTAGCTGAAATTCCCACTAAGTCATCAGATAAGGGAAACAGCATATTCTCATCAGCTGGGTTCGTGCTGTTCAGAAAATCATCGTTATCATCGCTGGGTGGAGTGGCACCAAGCTTCAAGGCTCCATTGGTGTTCAGCACAAACTGGGTGAAGTTTTGCCCGTTGTAGTTGAACGTAAAACCAATAAGTTGAGGATCCGAATTATCATCGTCAGCATCGTCTACCCTAATGGTCGTGCTTGTATTGCCGAGGAGAGTGTATGCGCTAGTTGTATTGGTAACAGAAGTGGGAGGATAATTCAGCGCTTGCCCTTGAGCGCCCAAGGAAACCAGGCCAAGTAAGGCGAGCGACGCTAGATTTTTGCGGCCATACAAATGTGCGAAGAGGTAAGTCTTTTTCATAGTGGAGAAGAAAAATGGTGAGAATTGAGACATCCTGATAGATCTACTCGCAGGTAGAGCTATACACTTCACAGCCACAGAAAAAACAATGCCATTGTTTTAATATATCGTTGTATAATTCAACCTGCAATAGAACAGTGCAATAGCAACTAGTATGGTAGCCGCAGCCACAACCATTACGGTTGCTGCAAAACACTTATCAAGCAAAAAAGGCAGCCAATTACTGACTGCCTTCTCCACAACATTGCTCAAGCCCTTCCCTACTTCTGCACCGACACGTGGCGGATGGAGAAGTCGTTGCCATTCCGCACTTTCAGCGTGTACATGCCATTAGGCAAGTTGCCCAAGTCAAGTGGAGTGGCAGTGTTGTCTCGGACTACGGCCGTGTGAAGGCACTGGCCCAGCGTATTTATAACTTTCACTTGCAAACCATTTTTGCTACTGGCGCCGCGCACATCGAGCGTACATAACCCGCTGCTTGGGTTTGGGAACACGTTGACGGCTTGCTCCAACGCGGCTGAGGTGCCTAGCGGAGCAGTGCCGAAACGGAACGTGCGTCCTACTTGCGGTAAGGTCGTTTTGTCGAAATCAAATTTTTCGGTGGCATAAAGATTGCCTCGCCAAGTACCAGCCGCCCACGGGGTTGTTGCTGACTTGGTTGCTAACACTAAGCGACCATTAAGAGGGCCCGTTCCTTTTAGGCCAACAGAGCTGATCGACGTTTTTGCGGTACCGTTGCCTGGTGTAAACGGACCATATACGAACTCAATGGTGTTGATGGTCTCGTAGAGTTTGACTTGAAAGCTGGCATCCGTGAACTGCTTTGGGCCAACGGATTCGTCCATGCCGGCCCACTCCACCGTGCACACCCGGTTGGGCGCCGTGCCCGTAGTTTGAAAGCGGAAACTCGTAGTGGTAGAAGCGGCCTGCAAATCCTCGTACAAAGGAAATAGCATGTTGTTGTTCGCTGGGTCCACACTGATGAGAAAATCATCAAACGTATCGGTGGGCGGTGTGCTGCCAAGCTTCAACGCCCCATCGGTATTGAGTATAAACTGGGTGAAATTTTGCCCGTTGTAGTTGAATGTGAAGCCGATGGGCTGGGGTGCGGAGTTAGCGTCGTCCCTGCTGGCCACCACAATAGCCGTGCTGGCGCTACCTAGTGGCGTGAAGGTGCCAACTGTACTACTGACGGATGCGGGAGTGAAATTTAGGGATTGACTTTGGGCACCTAAGGCACTGATACCGAACACGGTTGCTAGAACCGAGCTTTTGTGGCCGGACAGGTAGTCGAGAAAGTAGGGTTGCTTCATAAAAAGGAAAAAAGCAGTGGTTGAAAGCACCTGCCTCTACTGGCTTGTAGAGCTTCAGGTTGCAATGGAGCAGAAAGGTACGTTGTGGGTTCTTAGAGAGAAACTCAAAAGTCTGACTATTCATCCTTCCGGGGCCCGCTGGCTAAAAGCTATTCTTGAATTATAGAGAGCAGGCCACAGATAGTCAAAGCCGGGCTCGGTCTGCACCAAATACTCCAATAAACACCGCTAGCTTGCTCCTACTCACCAGGATTCAGCAGTTCTTCCACTTCCAGCAACAACGCCGTGTTTTCTAGAATATCATGTAGTTGGCCCAGTTCTACCAACGAAAAAACCATGGCGAGCTTCGGAGCCGGAGTTCGGAGGGCAATGCAGCGGCTTTCGGGGTCAGGGGTGCTGAACTGGTGGTGCTGCCAAGTTTGCTGAATGCACTGCCGAAACTCCTGAAACTCGGGGACCGTGGCGGCTAAGGCGACGTTTCCAAAGCACACGTGCAAATGGCGCGTCCGGGGGCACCGGGCGCAGTAGCCAAACTCATTGTGGTGAAAGAACTGGGCCATGTGAAACGGAAAGTAGTGCGTACTTTACCTGCGCCTGTTGCTCAGACGCGCGTCAGCCGGCCACGCGGCCGGGCCGCGTGGCCGCGCCGGGCTACGGGGTGGGCTTTGGAGCGCCGAAACCACATCATGAAGCCGGTGATGGTGATGACAGCGCTGCTAAGGGCCAGCAGACTATACAGCACCTTGATGCCCAGACCGCCATATTGCCCGAAATGCAGCGTACGGAGCGCCAAATCGAGCTTTTCCAGCGGCTTAAGGTCCTGTTGGCGAGTGAGCTTGCGGAGCTGAGCCGCGCCGGGTACGTTAGCGAATTCCACCTTGTTCACGGAGCCGCCCCACAGCCAGGAGTCGGCAGGCGAGGTGCCGAGTACGCTGATGGGCGCTTCGGGCTTACGGGGGAAATTGACGCGCGTCAGGTGCAGACCTGGCACTTGCTGAGCTGCTTCCCGAATGAGTACGTCAAGATTGGCGGCTACGGCGGGCAATGTGGCCTGCGGCTTCTCCTCGTTGCTCAGGATTTTTTGCAGATCGAAAGCGTCCCAGCTCATCCAGAGGCCACTGCTCGCCAGCAATAGCTGAAACAGCAGCGCCCACACGCCCAGCACTCGGTGCAGCCCCGACGAAGCCGCCCGCCAGTTGCGCCAGCTCACCCGCTGCCGAAACAACAGCACTTTCAGCAGCGACTTGCGGTACACGATGCCGCCCGTGAGGGTAGAACCGAGCAGGCAGATGGCAAAAAAGCCCGCCAGCGCCTCGCCCACGTGCTTGAGATAAAAGCTGTAGTGCAGAATAATCAGCGCATCGGTAAAGGAATTGAACGACTTGCCCAGCACCTGCCCAGTGTAGGGATTCACGAACAGCCGCCCGTACTCGCCGGCTTCGTAAATGCGGATTTCCAGCGTTTCGTTGGGTGTTTGGGGGATGTGACGGAGCGAGTAGAAAATGGCCGCCGGCTCGTGCTGCCGCGTCAGCCGGTACAAGGTATCGTAGCTCAGGAGCCGCGGCTGCGCTTCTACCCGAAACAGCTCCGGGTGGCTCAGCTCGTTTATTTCTTCCCGAAAAACCATCAGCGCGCCCGTGCAGAAAAACACGAGAATGAAGCTGCCCGCCAGCAGGCCGAGCCAGGAATGAAGCGCAAAGAGCCGGCGGTTGATGGGCATTGCTGCGTTGGAGACGTTAGATCTAACAAATCAAAGCTTAAACAAGTAGTGTGGCACGGACTTCAGTCCGTAGCCTCCTTTTGCCACCTACCCAAACTGAGCTAATGGCAGGACTACGGACTGAAGTCCGTGCCACTAACTAGCCCGCTAAAAAGAGTATCCCACGCTCAGATTCATACGGGCACCGTTGCCACGGGTGTAGTTCGTATCGTTGCCATAGAACTGCGCAATAGTTGGATAGTACGCCTTGTTCAGTAGGTTTTCTACGCCCAGGCCCACCGTGATTTGCTCACCAGGACGATACGCGGCGCTGAAATTGAACAAGTCGAAGGGCTTAAGCGGACCCTCACCCGGAGCATAGAGCGCCGTAGCCGTGGGGCGGGCCAGCGGCTGAAACCGCTCTCGGCGGCCCGAGCGCACGTAATTCAGGTTGAGGCTCAGCTTCTCGAAGGGCGAGTAGCGAATGTAGCCGGTGGCTTTAGGCGGGGTGATGCGGGTGCTGTTCAGATACACGTCGTCGGCGTCGGAGAAGCTGCCGTTGTCGCCGCGGTCGGCTTTGCCTTCCACCCAGGAGTAGGAGCCCCCGATGGAAAGCTGGTCTAGCGCGGCCCAATCCAGCGTCAGTTCATAGCCCCAGACACGTTCGGGCAGGCGCTGCGGCACCAGAACGCCGTCTACCTGCACCAGGTTGGCGCCCAGGTCGGAGCGGCTGATGTAGTACACGCCACCCACGTTCACGGGGCCAAGCTGGCTGTTGAGGCCCGCCTCGTAGTTGCGCACCACCACCGGATTGGTTTCCAGCTCGCTGATATTCGTGACCTTCTTGCCTCCCACCGACGCCGTGCGCAGCGTACGGCCCAGTTCGTAAAGCGAAAATCCTTCCGAGTAGCTCACGAAGGGGTTCAGCCACTTAAAACGCGAGTAACGCAGGCCGGCGTTGTACACGGTTGTGTTGTACTTGAGCGTACCACCCTGCACGGCGTCGCCGCCCACGTAGGTGGTGCCGCTCTGCGTGCGCAGGGTTTGGTAGTCATCCACCCCTACGCGGATATTTTCGCGGCGGGCACCGGCTTTCAGGACCAAATGCTCGAAGAGTGTAGCGCGGAGCTGCGCGTAGGGCGCGAGGTTGCGCATGTTCATTTCCGGGGCCCACACCCGGCTATCCACGAGGGTTTGCGAGGTCCGGTCGTTGAGCACGTCGAGGCCGTAGGTGAGGTCGGCGCTGAATTGCTCGCCGGTCAGGATGGGCGTGTTCAGGTTCAGGCGCAGGCCTTTCTTGTCGGAGTTGATTTCCGACTGGCCGCTGTTTTCAAAAAAGGTGCGGTCGACGCTGTAAATCGTGCGGAAATCCTGCCAGTAGCCGGTCAGGTCGAAGGAAGTGCGCAGCGGCAGGCGTTCCTGGCCGCGGTACACGAGGTAGGCATTGTGGTTGTGGCGGGTGCCTTCGTCGGTGCCCGGCCGCTCGCCGCGGACACCAATGGCCGGAAACTCGCCGTACTCGCCGTTTTGCAGCACGTAGTCGGAGCGTTGGCGGCTGCTGAAGTAGTTGTACATCACCTCCACCCGGTCTCGGGGCGTGAGGTCGTAGCCTAGCTTGGCGAAGCCGTTGTAGGTTTTGGTTTCACCCAGGCCGTACTCCGGCGAAATCACCTGCCCGCGCGCATCCTTGAACACGCCGGTCTGGTCGTAAGAGCCGCTTACCACGTAGTCGAAAGCTTTTTGTTTGCTGTAAAACTGCTGGGAAGCGCGGTAGCCGAGCGTGTTGCCATCAAGGCCGGGCAGGCTGCTGTTTACGCCCAGCGTCGTTTGCCCGCCGAAGGTTTTGCCCACCACCGGCTTCTTGGTGATGTAGTTGATCAAGCCGCCGTCGGCGCCGTTGCCATAGATGGAAGTAGCACCTTTGATGACTTCGATCCGCTCAATTACGCCGGGGTCGATGATGCGGATGTCGCGGGAGCCGGCGCGTAACGGCGCACTCTGCGGAATGCCATCCACGAGCACCAGCAGGTTGCGCCCACGCAGGGTCTGGCCGAAATTGCCGGTTTGGTTGGTGCTCACCCCCAAACCCGGCACCGCGTTGCCGACCACGGCGGCAATATTGCCGGGCGTGCTGGCCGTTTGCACCGCAATTTCCTTGGCTCCCAGCACCGTCACCGACACGGGCGTTTCGTTGATAGTCTCCGCCCGCCGGCTCGCCGACACGATAACCTCGTTCAATTGCGCGGCGTCTTCCGGGAGCGTGAGCCGTACCTCCGCCGACTGCCCCTCTCCTACCGTAATGTTTTGCTGCTGCGTTTTGTAACCGATGAAACGTGCTTCCAGCGTATAGGAACCAGCCGGCACGCCATCCAGGCGGAAAGAGCCATCGGCCTGCGTGGCAGCTCCCAACGTAGTGCCGCGCAGCACCACATTAACGCCTGGCAGGCTACTGCCGAGCTTATCCGTTATGCGGCCGCTTACTGAGCCAGTGGCTTGCGCCAAGGCAACAACGGAGGTCGAAGTAAGAACGAAGACAGTTATAGGAAGGCGCAGCAGAAGTGCGAGCAGCAGGCGGTGCATGGGCTGTGAAGGAAGTTTCGACAGCACAAAGGTAGAACCAGCCGTTGGGCCTGGCAAGGTTTATTTAGACAAATTTTAAATAGCGAAATTACAGTCAGTCAATCACTACTCCAAAATACAAGCGCAGCAGCGGATTTGCAGCACGGAGCGCCGTTCTTTCGCCAGCTATAACTACGGCAAAACCTCAGAAGCCTTTGGGCAAATCGGTGCCGCGAATGGTGCGAAACAGGCTCAGCGCGTTTTGATCGGTGAGGCCGCCGATGTAGTCCGTCAGCAGGATGATTTGCTCGTAAGCGGTGGCGCCATCCTGCTCCCCCATGGCACGAAACTGCTCCGGCAGCAGTTGCAGCAGCTTGCGGGAACGGGGGCTGCTCTGCGGGTCGAAGGTGGCGTGCAGGAAGGCATCGAGCAACCCAGCCAGCACTTCGAAGCCCGCCGCCTCAATCTCCAGCACCGGGCGGCTGCGGTAGAGGTAGTCTACGGTGAGGCGATGCACGTGCTGAAGCTGCTCCCAGCAGTCGAGCTGCTGCACCAACGGCTCATCGGGGCGGCCACGCAGCAGGTCGTCGGCGCGGTCGGCGAAGAGGCGGGCGGTTTGTTGCACGAGGCGGTTGATGAGGCGGGCGCGCAGGTAGCCCAGCTCCTCGCGCCAGTCGCGCCACTCCACGGAACCGCGCCGGTCGGGGGCATCGCCTAGCATGTCGCGCAAGATGCGCAGCCCCATTTCGTGCGGAATCAGACCTAGCTTCAGGCCATCTTCAAAATCAATGATTCGGAAGCAGATATCATCGGCGGCTTCCACCAGAAAGGCTAGCGGATGGCGGTGATAGAAGCCGCCAATGTCGGTGCCGGGCGGCTTGCTGAGCAGCCCCATCTCGCGGGCTATTTCCAGGAAGCGGGAGGCTTCGGTCTGGAAGTAACCGTACTTTTTTTCGCTGGTGCCCTGCGTGCGGCCCGCTTCATCTACCACCGAAGGCCGCGGGTATTTGGTGAAGGCACCCAGCGTGGCGTAGGTGAGGCCCAGACCAGCCGAGCCGCTGCTGTGGGCGGCGTAGGTGTGGGTAAGAATGCGGAAGCCGGCCGCGTTGCCTTCAAACTGCTGCAAATCGGCACGCTGGGCCGCGTTGAGCATGCGCACAAAGGGCTCGGCCGCCGAACTACGGAAGTACGCCGAAATGGCGTCCTCGCCGGAGTGCCCAAACGGCGGATTGCCGATGTCGTGGGCCAGGCAGGCCGCGGCCACGATGTCGCCGAAATCGGAGTCGAGGTGAGGTAGCGCGGACGACAAACCGCTGGTTTCTTCGAGCAGCAAACGTCCCCCAAGCCGGCCAAGAGAGCGGCCAACGCAGGCGGTTTCGAGCGAGTGCGTAAGGCGCGTGTGCACGAAATCAGTTTCGGGCAGCGGCATTACTTGTGTTTTGCGTTGCAGGCGCCGAAACGCCGAGCTGAACACCACCCGGTCGTAGTCCTGCACGAAAGACCCGCGTACGGGCGGCGCATCGGTCACTACGTGGAGCTGGGGCTGGGCCGGATAACGACGGCGACTCAGGAGCCGCTCCCACGTCATGGTGGGGCCGGCGGTATCGGGGGTGAGGTGAAGCATGGAGCAGGCAAGGTACGGCGAAGGCCACGCTTTCGTGGCTCTGTAGCCTCAAACGAGTCTTTTCTCTTTCTGGCATATGCGGGGTTGCGCCTGAAGAAGAAAAACACCCACCTGAGCGGCGAAAAAGCTCAGAAGCTGTGCTTGAAACGCTGCGAACTAGTGAGTCATTGGAACGGATAGAGAAACAGCCTTGCTATGGCAACCCTGCGTTGCGGCGTAGCTGTGTGGCGGCAAGAGGATTGTAGCCTTTGGTCGGTTTGGGGATGGTTATTCCGTTCCCGTGCAGAGGCCGTTAGTCGACTCTCGTAAGCTCAAGCCAAAATATTGTATACACATCAAAAAATACTTCACTGCTGTTAGCAGGAGCAATGGTTGACGAGCTACAAGCCCACTCAATGACATTGCCAAATTTATATCAACACGGAATTAGTCAATAAATACTGTAGCTTAGGTGAGTTGTTCGTTCTCTTAACCTAGCTTCATATGAAAACAAGCTTCTTACGCTCCTGGCCGCTGTTTGCAGCGGCAGCATTGGCTTTAAGCCCGCTCCATCCGGCGGCGGCGCAGACCGCGCCTACTTCCCGCATTCCCTTTTTGTGGCCTTTTTCGGCCCAGTCCATCTGGAACATGCCCATTGGCAGTAATGCCGTGTACGTGGGCGTGAACATGCCCCCGCTTGGGTTGGTCAACAATGACGTGGAGTTCATCTACAAAAGCACCGCCACCGACCCGCTCCGGCCGGTGCACCTGGTAAGTGGTGATTTTACGCACCGCGTGCCCAGCGGCGAAACGCCTTCTTTCGTGTCCGTTCACATCCCCGACAACTTCGTGGTGCCCGACGCGACGCTTGAGCCTTACTACACGCCCAACAATTGCGCCGCCTTCATTGAGCCCGATGGCGAAACCATTATCGAGTTGGAGCCCCTCACCCGCCCCCAGGTAGGCGGCCGGGTGTATGCTTATAATGCCTCCCGCGATGGTCAGAACTCGCAGAACATTAAAGGACCTGGCACCTGGGGTTCCCACTTCGGCTCCAGCCTGAGCACCTTGGGCGGCTCCATCCGCAGCGGCGAAATGTCGAGTTCGGAACCTATCCGGCACGCTATAAAGCTGGAGCTGGATACCCACGTTTTGTGGAAGGACCCCACGGATGGCGCGAAAAGCTACCGTTGGCCGGCGTACAACGCCGATGGCTGGACCGGAGCTTACGGTGTGTACAACAAGACCGACAAAGCCCTATCCATGGGTGCCCTGCTGGCCATTCCGCCGTCCGTAACGCTGGCCAGCCTCAACTTGCAGACTCCCCAGGGCCGCAAGATTTTCACCGTGCTGCAAGACTATGGTGCCTACATCGTAGATACGTCGGGGGCGGGCTACCAAACCAATGGCGGCTACACCGTGAACGTGTGCGTGGAGAAGTCGGTCAGCGACTCAGAGTTCAGCTTCGAGGGCTATCCGGGCAAAAACGACGCCTGGTACCAGGATTTCAAGAAGATTATGGCCGTGCTGAAAGTGGTGGATAATAATTCCGCGGCAAGCATCGGCGGCGGTGGTACGCCCCGGCAGCCCCTGGCACCACCCTTTGCCGGCGAGGCCACCACAAACACCGGATTTTCCGGCACCTATAAAATCACGGCCCGGCACAGCGGTAAGGCGCTGGACGTAGACGGCGGCAACACTGCCACGCAGGACGGCGCCAACGTGCACCAATGGGACTACGAGGGCGCCGCCAACCAACAGTGGACCATCAGCTCCGTGGGCGGTGGCTACTACAAGTTGCTGGCCAAGCACAGCAACAAAGCGTTGGACGTGAGTGGATCGGGCACGACCAATGGTACCAACGTGCAACAGTGGACTGACAACGGCACCTCGGCTCAGCAGTGGTCTATTGAGGCTACTACCGATGGCTACTACAAGCTCATCAACCGCAACAGCGGCAAGGCGCTCGATGTAGCAGGTGGCTCCGGCGCTACGCAGAACGACGTCAATGTGCACCAGTGGGACTATGTGAGCGGCACCAACCAGCAGTGGAAACTGGAAAAAGTTACGACCACGCAAGCGCGGGCCTTGGGCACTGGCAGCTCCACAACGGCCAAGTCGGGCGGGGCGCAAACCTCGGCGGTGTACCCCAACCCCGCTGACCGTAAGGTTAGCGTCGACTACACGAGCACCAGCACGGGCAGTGTGCGCGTAGAAGTACTCGACGCTGTGGGCCGGGTGGTGCAAACGAATACCGTTCTCACCAATCTGGGCCTGAATGCGCTGTCGGTGGATGTGCAGCGAGTGCCCAAGGGTATGTACTACCTGCGACTCACACCGGCAAAAGGCGCCGCTTCGACGCAACGCTTGCTTATTGCCCGCTAGAGAACCGCACTTTCTCTGCGTTAGAAGCCCCGGTCGCAGTTCCTGTTTCAGGATGCGGCCGGGGTTTCCTCTTTGGGCTTGCTTGAGTTTAGGTACAAGCGCCGCCTGCGCGCTTACATGCAAAGAACCTTCGGCGCGCCGAAAGTTCTTTGCCCCGCTAGTTCGGTCTTAGCTGTTGGAGCGGCACTTCATGCCACTTGGTGAATGCCAGCCACTCCCGACGCCAATGATTGTAGTCGCCTAAGACGCAGATTACTCTGTCGCCTTTGAAGTAGATGCGGGTCTTTACTTCCTTGTTTCGCCAGTCTATAGCTCCTGCCTCATCGGGCTCCATGTCTTCCACGTTCTGCCAGAGGAAGGAACGAGGAGTTTCGTGTTCTTGGCCCAGCATATCTTGCCAGAGCCGCATAGCATGCGCAATCGGGGAGGGAAACATGGAGGTTGGCAACAAACCAATAAATGGAAAACAGGCTGCCCAATGCAGACTGAACGACAGAGCAATATAATTTTATTTCTGCCAGTTGATACTTCTTCTTACCAGAAATAAAAAATATAAAAGCTCAACTATGCAATCAGGCTGTTTCCGAATAACCACGCATTAATTCTAAAAAGCCGATGGCACTTTATAACTATCTTATTCATGCCCGACGACGCGTAGCGTCTGCCTATAATGCCAAACGCCAACAACGCCACTGTATCAGACAATGATGGTAAGGCTGCACTGCGCAAGGTGTCAGCCCGCTCCGCTTGTTGGGTTGGGTGGCAAAAAGTGGCTTCTCTACTGTTGGACCAGCCTACGACGCGAGGTTTTGACGGGCCTTCTGAAGTTGTTCCGCTGAACAGAGCGAACTTTGAGGCTGCTCCTGCTTTCGTCTGCCCATGTCAGATACCATCCCGTCCCTGGACCCTTACACGCTGGTGAACCGCTATTACAGCAAGCCCAGCTTTTTGCAGCCTAAAGACTCAGCGAAGGGTGGGTTTATGGACGTGCGCAAAATCGAAGATGTAGCCCACGATTTTCGGCTGCCCGTGCCGTTGACCCGCACGCAGGTATACGCCGCCAGCTTAATTTGCGAAGGCCAGCTCACCCGCACCGATGGCCTCATCACGTATGTACTGGGTCCTAATACTTTATACTTCGATTCCCCAGGCCAGATTATAAGCATGCAGGAAGTCACTCTGGATTGTAAAGGCTACTTCATTTTGTTTGATGCCGATTATTTCCTGCACGAGCTTCGGGACGCGCACACCCTGCTGAACCTGCCCTTCTTCCGCCTCGACAACTCCCCGCTCGTGCGCCTGCCCGCAACTGAGGCGGCCGTCATTTATGGCTATTTCGAGCAGATGGAGGCCTACTATCGCACGCCCAACCAGCCCGATCAAGCTGCTCTCATCAGCACCTTGCTTTACTTGGTGTGCCTGCGCGCCAAGCAGTTCTGCCACTCCTCGCCCCTCGACAGTACTTCGGCCGCCGCTACGTTGGCGCACCGATTTCAGCGGCTGCTGCCGGTTCATATTCTCAGCCGCCGCACCGTAGCCGACTACGCCGACCTGCTGGCCGTGACGCCCGACTACCTCAGCAAATGCGTGAAACGCACCACGGGCAAAACCGCCAGCGAGCTTATTACGACGGTGCTCGTGATGGAAGCCTGCGTGCTGCTGCGCCAAACGGACCGCCCCATTTCGGAAGTAGCGGCCCAGCTGCATATCGATGACCTGTCGTACTTCGGGCGGCTCATTCGCAAGCACACGGGCTATTCGCCTTCGGCTTACCGTCGGCTTACCTGAATTGTCCCAGTATCGGCCGGAATTAGTCTACCCGCTACTGATGGTGGGCCGGACCTTTGCGGCGTTGGGTTTCGCTGGTGCAGCGAGCCAACGCCGCGGCCCACTCTTCTGGCCCGGCAACTGACTTTTCCATTTGCCGCATGTATCGTTTCATTCTGACTATGCACTCCTGGAACCGCTGGGTGGTGCTGCTGGCCGCCGCTATGGCCCTGACGCTGGCGTGGCGCGGCTGGCTAGGCCGCCGCGCCTTCGGCCGGCCCGATAACCTGGCGGGCGCCGTGCTTACCGGCTCATTGCACCTGCAACTGCTCTTAGGCCTATGGCTCTACAGCTCGCTTAGTCCGTGGCCCCGGCTAGCCTTTCAGCAAGGCTTGGGCACTGCCTGGCAAGATCCAACGCTGCGGTTCTGGTCGGTGGAGCATATTAGCTTGATGCTGACGGGCGTAGTGCTGGCCCAAGTAGGACGGAGCTTGAGTAAGCGGGCGGCCTCCGATACTCAGAAACACCGCCAAGCCGCCGTATTCTACTCTCTGGCGATACTGCTTATTCTGCTGGGGGTTCCGTTTGCCTCGCGTCCGTGGTTCCGGTTTTGACGCTATGCTCTACGAAATGGCCCGTTTACTGCTGCATTCCACTCCTCTTCTGGCGGCTCCCCTTGCCTCCCGCGCCGTTTTCCGGGTGCGTTATGAACTAACTTTGGCTACGCTCAGCGCCGGTCGTATTTGTGGGCAGCGGACGGTGCGCGGCCAATTGCTGGCTGCCACCAATGAGCTAAATATCTTGTTGGCTGACCTCTACGACCAGTTTCGCACTCAATCCGGCCTCATGGGCATTCACATTCTCAGCGTCCGCAAAGCTTCCAACAGGGGCTGCACGACCATCTAACGCGTTTTCCTCTATGAATTTCTCTTTGCTGACCACCCCGCTAGGGCGCCTTCGGGTGGTTGCTTTTCTGGAAGGCTGCTCTTTTTTGCTGCTGCTTGGCGTCGCGATGCCGCTAAAATACCTGGCCGGGCAGCCCGAACCCGTGCGCCAAGTAGGTACCGCGCACGGTGTGTTGTTTGTGCTTTACGTGCTGCTGCTGATGCAAAACGCTCTCGAAAGCCGGTGGCCACTGCGCAAAGTGCTGCTAGGCTTGGTTGCTTCGTTCGTGCCGCTGGGTACGTTTTGGGCCGATAAGCATCTGTTCATCCCCAAACCTCCAACGGCCTCATGACTGCCTTGCAGCTAGGGCGGGGCGTGTTTACAACAATGGCGCTAATAGTAGCCGTGGTACCGTGGATAGCCGATTACAACGAAACCCACGTTTTCAATCCGCGCTGGCCCCCGCACGCCAAGTATCACAATGCGCAAACATTGCTGCTTGGCACCAGCTCGGGGCTGTTGGCGCTTTGGTTTTTGTGGCGGCCCGCTCCCACTCCTGCTACCGCCTTGGTTTACTTCGATGTCGCAGCTTGGTTTGTGGCTCTGTATTGGCTGACTATGGTACCCAGCATTCTGCTACCTAACACCGCCCACGCCGATCCAGAATTTGCGAATCGACTCCCCCAAATCGGCAGTTTTACGCTCAACCAAACTGTGATTGGCGTGTTCTGGCTGCTGGTAGTTCTAGGAACATGGGGCTTGGTGCATTGGGACGCTGGCGCGACCCTAATCTAAACCGTCTACAGTGGCTCCTCCCCCATCCGGCCGAGCAGGCGCACCGTGGCGTAGCCGAGCAGCAGAAACACTCCGTAAAGCAGCGTTACGCCCCAGGTGCCGGAGTGAGAGGCAGGGTGTAGCACGCGACTGAGGATGTCGTAGAATAAGGTGAGCGGGTTGGTGATGATATCCCAGGAGTTGAAGCGCAGGTAGCGGCCCAGGTAGACGCCGAAACTGCTCAGTAGTAGAGCGACGGTAGCAAAACCCCAACCCGCGCCCCAGCCCAGGCGGCGAGCTACCAGCGCCTGCATGTCGGTGAGGGAGGCATAGGCCAGCATGAGACCATTCCAGGCGCAGCTCAGCAGCAGGGCCAAGTCGAACCAGTACGGCACGCCGGTACGGGGTTCAAGGTGGAAAAGGTCGGTGAGGATGTAGGGCGCGTTGGGGAAGAACAGCAGCCACACGGCTCCAACGGGCACTAATATCCGGGCTTTCAACTTGCCCGCCGAGAGGCCCAGCATAGTGCTCAGCCCAAACGGAATAAGCGCCAGAAACAAATTCCAGAGCAGAAACACGAAGGTGATGCGGTGCGTCAGAAACACCCGAAACGTAATCAGGACCACGCTGAGCGTGAGGGAGGCGCCTAGTATCAGCAGCAGGCTGAGGCGCTGACGGATCTGAGGCAGAGCAAGAGTTACGGGCATCGGCATGAACACAAGTACGGAAATTCCGGGCTTGCAAACGCTGAGGTAGCGCCGCGTATTGTACCGGGAAGCAGAACCTCAGCCAATAACAAAAACGCAGAGCCCGATCCGCTATTTATCGAACCACACCGAGTAAATCAGCCACAGCACCACCGCAACGGCCATAATGTACCATCCCCACTTGCCCGAATCTTGCGGGAAGTTGCCCTGGGTGCGGGGTCTGCGCTTTAAGCCTGGAAGCAGTTGCATAACGGCGAAAGTTGATTGGTCTTCCAACGCAACCGGCTGACGTTCTGTTATTGTTCCGATAGCAGGAAATAGGCCGGCTAGCTCAAATTACGGAACAAGAGCCCCGGAGGGGCAACATATCGGTAGTCGTTGTGCCCCTCACCATTCCAGAGCCCCATCGGGGCGGCACAAAGCATCCAACGATTTGGTGTCGCCCCGATGGGGCTTTACCTAACCTTACGGTCGTTTTTTCTACCGATATGTCGCCCCGCTGGGGCTTAACGGCTGTTAAAGGTATATTGGAGTAGTTGGCCTTCTGTATCTCATCAGGCACACGACACCCAAAATCTATCCCTATTCCACTCCGCCAGCGGCCCAGCGGAGCGTGGCCTGGGTTTGGGCGTACTTGGCTTGCAACTCGGCCAGCTTCACGCGGGCACTTATGAGGGTGGCCTCGCGGGAGTTGAGCAGGAACACCGAGCTTTCCCCGTTTTCGAAGCGGATTTGCTCACCATTGCGCAGGCGCTCGGCGTTTTGCACCACCTGTTCCTGAAGGCGCAGTTGCTCCCGCAAGGCTTCCCATTCGTTGGCCACGGTGCGCACGCCGGTTTGAATATCGCGCGTGTCTTGTTGCAGATCCAACTCGGTTTCGCGCAGTTTGAGGCGGTTGAGTTGCAGCTTGGCGCGCTCCTGGCGCAGCAGTAGCGGGTAGGCGAAGCTCACGCCCAGCTTGTAGTTGTTCTGGAGGTAGTTGCCACTCAAACTGGCGCTGGTTTCCGGGTTAAAGGGCTGGCCGGCTTGCAGCAAGTTGTAGTCGAGGCTGAGCTTGGGTAGCAGCTTGTTGGAAAGCAAGCGGCGCTCCACGCCGAGTTGGCTGAGTTTGGCGCGGCTTTTTTGCAGTTCTGGATGAATTTGAAGCGCCAATTCCGCCAGAGCTGCCACTGAATCGGCGGGGAGCGTGCGCCAAGCGGCCGGCGCGGGCAGCACCTGGGGGCGCACGCCAGCGGGTAGCTCGCGGGGCTGCTGCTGCTCGTCCCAGAGGTAGTTGCTGAGGAGCAGCGTAGCGTTTTGCCATTGCACCTGCGCCTGCACCAGCGTAGCCTGCCGGTTTTGCAGCTCCGTCAGGGCCTCCACCGAGTCGATGGCGGCCAGGTCGCCCTGGCGCACCCGCTCGCGCACGGCCCGGAACCGTACGTCGGCCAGCTCGGTGTTGCGGCGCAGCAGGTCCAGCCGCTGGTAGTTCAGGCTCCAGTCCCAGTAGTCTTTGGCGGCTTGCAGCAGCAGCTTGTTGAGGGCCCCGCGCCGCTCAGCCTCCGCCAGCCCTTGCAAGGCTTGCGCCTGGCGCACGGCCGCCCGGCGCTCATCCATGAGCAGGCTCTGCGCCAGCGGCACCGACAATCCAAGGTAGCTCAGCCCCGCCGGCGAGGTATAGTTTTCGGGGTTGACGTAGGTGCCCACGCCGCGCTCGAAGCCGGCTTTCACGTCGGCTCCAAACCAGAGCGGCACTCGTAGTTGAGTGTCCCAGTCGTGGAAGTAGTCTTTGCCGCCGAAAGCTTTGCCGTAGTATTTGCTGGTAGCGGCGGGGTCGAAGAGGCCGCGGGCGAAGCGCACTTCCTGGCGGGCCCGCTCGGGCAGCAGCCCGGCCTGCCGCGCTACCGGGTGGCGCAAGGCCACGTAGGTCAGCAGGTCGGCGAGGCGAAACTCGCGGCTCGTATCGGGCAGCTCCACCGGGCGGGCGGCAGGCGGCGCACTCACCACCGGCCGCGTCCGATTAGCCCCCGATTGGGCCTGCGCCTTTTCAATGAGCAATGAGCAATGAGCAATGAGCAGTGAGCAAAAAATAAGTAGCACCCGGCGACGAGCGGCTGGCCGGCATAGGGTCTCGCCTACTCGTTCCTGGCTCTTTGCTACTTTCTTGTTGATTTTCACTGGCTTTACGCTACTGGTTCTTCGGCCACGGACTACGGCTTGCTCATTACTCATTGGTAACTGCTCATTGACCTTAGTCGCGTCATTTTGCTTCTTCGTCTTCACTGGCCGCGTCGGCTTTGCCAGCTTTTTTTGCCTCTTTGCCACCTTTGCCGTCCGCATCAGGGTTGCCCACGAAATTGGGCGGGAAGCCGTTCAGTTGGCGCCACAGCTCGTACCAAATTGGCACATCATCGAGCAGTGCCCAGCCGTAGACGCCGGAACCCACGCGCAGCGGCTTGGGCCAGGCTTCCTGCGCCGGATCGGGCGTGACGAGCACGCGGTACTGGCCCTGCGAGTCGATGTTGTCGATGACGGATACTACCCCGCCGAAAGTACCGAAGCTGGTGCCGGGCCAGCCGGTGAAAACCAGCGCCGGCCACCCGTCAAACTGCAAGCGCACCTTGCGGCCCACGCTCAGCAGCGGAATATCCATGGGCCGCACGTACAGCTCGGCGGCCAGCTGCGGGGCATCGGGCATTACCGTTACTACTGGCTCGCTTTCCTTCACGATGTCGCCGAGGCCCGTTTTGAGGGCGCGCACCACGTAGCCGTCCTGCGGCGCCTGAATGTGGTAGAAGCCCGAACGAATGCGCAGGTTGGCCAGCTCGTTGCGCATTTTCGCAATCTGCCCTTCGGTATCAAACTGATACGAAGTAACTGAGCGCCGGTCCGACTCCGACTTAGCCAGCTTATCCTGGTACTCAGCCGCCAACGAAGCTAGCTCCAGCTGGGCATTCACCAGTTCCTGCCGGCTGGCGCCCAGTTTGTTTTCCACGGCTTGGCGCTTGGCGGTGCTTTCCTGAAACTTCAGCCGCCGCTGTTCCAACTCAGTCAGCGATTTCAGGCCTTGTTTGTAGAGTAGCTCCTGGCGCTCTAGCTGCTGGCGCGCAATGTCGAAGTCATTGTTGGCGGCGCGTAGCTCGGCCTCGTCGGAGTTCACCTTGAGGCGGGTTTGGGTCACCTTGTTTCTGGCTTTGTCGAGGCTCACGCGCAGGCCGCTGCGCAAGGCTACCTGCTGGGTGCTGAGGGCGGCCCCTTTAGCCCGGTTTTCCTGCAGCGAGGCAATCTTAGCTTCCAGCTGCTCACTGGTGCGGGCCAGCAGCTGCGGGTCGAAATACTTGTCCTTGATTTCGGTGATGACCACCAGCGTATCGCCTTTGCGCACGCGCTGGCCTTCGCGCACTTCCCACCGGTCGATGCGGCCAGCAATGGTGCTAGGCACGGTTTGGGGCCGGTCCTGGGGGCGGAGCGTGGTGAGGGTACCGGTGGAGCGAATGTTCTGCGTCCAGGGCATGAACCCGGCTATTAGCACCAGTAGGCCCAGTCCCGCGGCCCAGCGGGCCAGCATACGGCCGGACCGGGGCGTTTGCACGTGCCGGAACGCGCGGAAACGGGCCACCATCGGGTTGGTTTCGTCAAGCGGATGTTCGGCGAAAGGCATTTCTTTTGGAAATTAAGAATGAGGAGTGAAGAATTAGGAATTGTGAAGCGCGAGGAACCGAGGACGAGTAGCGAGGCGAAAACCACGCCGTGCCCATCAATTCTTCATTATTTACGCTAGCAGTTCTTGTACTTCGGGGCGGCGTGTGAGGTCTTCGTACGGTCCGTCAGCGAGGAGGCGGCCGTCGCGGAGTAGGACCAGACGCGGGCACAAAGCCAGCACGCGGGAGTCGTTGGACGCCAGCAGCACGGTCCAGCAGTGCTCGGGCGCCAGGATGCGGCGCAGGATGCGTAGCCGTTCGGCTGGCTCTACATTAGGAAGGAAATGGTCGAGTAAAAGCAGGCGGGGGCGGCGCACCAGCGCCCGCGCTAGAAGCAGCTTCTGGCGGGTGCTGTCGGCGAATGGGGAACCAACGCCGAGCGGTGTATTCAGGCCCAGGGGGCGGGCGTAGATATCATCGCGCAGGCCCACCAGATCCAGCGCCCAAGCCACATCTTCGGGCGAAATGCCCGCCTGGCTGAGCGTCAGATTTTCCAGTAGCGTGCCCTCGAAGAGGTTTTGGTGCGAGATATTGTCGCCGATATACTCGCCAACCGCCTCGGTTGAAATGTCTTGCAGCGCCAGGCCATCATAGGCCACCACGCCGGTGTAGCCTTCCAGCAAGCCGCCCATAATGCGCAGCAGCGTGGTTTTTCCCGAGCCATCGAACCCCGCTAAGCCAACATGCTCGCCCGGCGCCAACTCCAACGACACATCCTGCACTGGCTGCCGCGTACCGCCCGGATACTGATAGCTTAGGTGGCGCACCTGCACGCGCAGCCCTTGCTGCGTGGCAGTGAGCGGCAACTCAGCTCCCGCGTGCGTTTCTATCATCGGCAAATCCAGCACGTGCCCGATCTTATCGATGGAAGTCAGCGCGTCGTACACTACATCGAGCTTGAGCAGCACTTTCTCAATGGCCGAAATGGTGAGGATGATTACGATTTCGGAAGCCACGAACTGCCCGATGTTGATTTGCCGGCTCACCAGCAGCCAGCAGCCGATAATGAGCAGCGCCGCCGTAATGAGCGTTTTGAAGGCCACGAAGCCCCAATATTGCGTCATCAGGACGCTGAAGTGACTTTTGCGGGCGGCCAAGTAGCCTTCCACCAAACTGTCGGTTCGGTCGAGGGCGAGTTGCTGGCGCGGCGGGTGCCGGAACGTGTGCACGGTGCGGGCCACGTCTTCGAGCCAAGCCACCACGCGGTATTTATACTTCGATTCGGTGAGGCTGGTGCTCAGCCCTTTGGGACCCGTGAAGCGAATCATGAGAGCCAACAACCCCACCAGCAGCAACCCGAAAGCAATGAAGATGGGATGATAGAATGAGAGCAGCAGCAGCCCGAACAGCAGTTGCAATGCTGCCGCCGAAAACTCCACCAGCAGCGTAGAAAGACCTTTTTGCAGCGTAGGCGTATCGAGCAGGCGGTTCATCAGCTCCGGCAAATACTGCCCATCCAAGGACTCGGTGCGCACCCGCGGCAACCGCACCGCAAAATCCAGGCTGACCCGCGCAAACAACCGTTGCTGAATGAACTCCACCAAATACACCTGCATCACTTGCAGCGCCCCCACCAGCAACGTGCCTACCACAATAAACGCAATCAGGACCACCAGCGAAGTACTCACGTCGCCGCTGCTTACAAACCCAATTACGGACTGCACGCCCAGCGGCAACGACAAGCTGATGAGCCCGGTAAGGGCCGCGTACACGTACAAGTAGGTAATATCGCGCCGCTCGGCCCCGAGCAGCCGAAAAAGGCGCTGCACGGGCGTAAGCGTAGAAAGATGGGCGTCGGCCATGGGTGATGGGCAAATTCTTGTTACTGGTTGCTATTTTCCGTTTGCCGATGATGCTAGGGTCTGCGGGGTAACTGCCACAGGCAGATACTTTAGCCTAACACTGCAAAGGCCAGGCCTTCGAGGAAAACATACACGGTATCGTCGATGGCCGCGTTTTTGGTGGGCGCGTCGGTGAGGGAAGGTAGGTGCTGAGCGAAGAAGAACTGCTTGCGTGCTGCCTCCATTAGGGTGCTCACCAGCGCGTGCGGGTAGGCGTAGTTGGGGTTTATTTCGCTCACTACATCGCCAATTCCCGCTACTAGCCGCTTGTATTCCCGAAACAGCCCAGCCTGATTATCCTCGTCTACATCTTTGGTGAGGTAAGCCTTCGACGCCTCATTCACGACAATGCGATAAAGCGCCGCCTCATCCACTTGCGAGGTAGTGGGGTCATCGTGGTGGGCGCGGGTGAGGATGCGCAACGTTAGCCGCAGCCGTTCGCGGGCATCGGCCACGTTGTGCGTGTGAAACCGAATCTGGAAGCTCAACCAAGCCCAGTACCATGATACGAGGTAGACAAGCAGCCGGTGCTTGTTTTCGAAGTAGCGGTACAGGGACGCTTCCGTCGACTCTATCCGCAGCGCAAGCTTTTTGAAGGTGAATTGCTCGAAACCGACTTCATCAATCAGCTTGATACTCTCCGCAATCAGGCGCCGGCCTAAATCCGTATCCTGTGGGTCGCGGAGGTAAAGTTTTTCATTCAGGTCAATGCGAAGGGCGGTGCTCATGAGTGCTATGAAGGAAGGTGAGCTAGTAATGTATGGAAGTATTGCTTTCATCCAGTGAAGCAAACGCGTATACCATAACAGACGAGCAATACTGCGCAAGAAATTTACTTTCCTTCTTGAGGGCAAAATTACCGCCGGATGGCATACGCGTTCTTAAGACTTCATTAAATGGAGCTTAATTTTCAATTAAAATATAGCGCCCTTTCTTACTCCCCTTGGCCTAGTGAAAAGGCTCGTTGCCCATCCATTAGATACAAGTTTTCGGTTTTGACGATGTAGACGTCCTCATCGGCTAATCGGTGCTGCAAAGCCAACACATCGGCGAAATGAATGGGTGTGTAGCCAGGCTGAGCATTGCTAATAGCTTCGGAAGCCACGAAACGGCAGCGCCAGTGGTCTGTGCAGAACGTCTCGGGGTGGCCGTCGGGATAAACCTTCACGCCCCGATTGGTGATGAGTTTAAGCTTGAGCAGCGGGCCGGCAAGTGCTTCGAGCTGGCGACCAAGCAGCACAGGGTTGGCACCATCCCAGCGCACGAATACGTCTATCCCGACCAGTTCCTGCACTACGGGGGTACGCTCATAATGCGGAGTTGCTCCCTCAGAAGGCGGGGTGGCCGGAGCCGCTTGAAAAGGGGCCAGCTGCTTGGGTGTACGGCCCAGACGCTCAATTACGGCATCGGCAAAGCCTGTCGTCGTGACTTTGGCTTGGCTGGTTTCGGGACGATAAATATCGGCTGTGTGCTGGCCATCTTCGAGGGCGCAGAGCCAGGCGTTATGGACGCGCTCGGCTACTTCATTTTGGCCTAGATGCACGAGCATAAGCACCGCCGCCTGCAACAGTCCGGATGGGTTGGCTATGTCGCGGCCCGCAATGTCGGGGGCCGAGCCGTGAATGGCTTCGAATAAGGCCCCTTGGTCGCCGATGTTGGACGAACCAGCCAAGCCTACCGAGCCCGTGAGCTGGGCCACCACGTCCGACAGGATGTCGCCGTACAGGTTCAAGGTCACTACCACGTCGTACGCCTCCGGCGTATCGGCCAGCCGCGCCGTCCCGATATCAATGATTTGGTGGTCTTGCTGAATGTCGGGGTACTGCTGGCCAATTTCCATGAACACGCGATGGAAAAGGCCATCGGTAAGCTTCATGATGTTGTCCTTGGTCATGCACGTTACGCGCTTGCGGCCGTGGCGCCGGGCGTATTCAAAGGCGTAGCGCACGATTTTCTCGCACCCCGGCCGACTCACCAGCTTGAGGCATTGTATCACCTCGGGTGTCTGCTGGTGCTCGATGCCGGCGTACAAATCCTCCTCATTCTCCCGAATTACCACCACGTCCAGATTAGGGTGACGCGTAGCAACGGCCGGAAACAGGGAGCGGCAGGGCCGCACGTTGGCGTAGAGGCCTAGCGTTTTGCGTAGCGTCACGTTGAGGCTCTTATAGCCCCCACCCAACGGCGTCGTGATGGGCGCTTTCAGCAGTACCCGCGTGCGGCGCAACGACTCCCAGGCTTCGGGGCCGATACCAGAAGCTTGGCCCGCCCGGTACACTTGCTCCCCTACCTCAATAAATTCCGGCTCGATGGCAGCTCCAGCCGCGTCGAGAATGCGCAGCGTCTGGGTCATGATTTCGGGGCCGATACCGTCGCCGGCCGCCACTGTAATGCGGGCTTTGGGTTGCATACTCTGCGAAGCTTGTCCTGGCTGGCTGAGCCGCCAGGTGGTGAAGAATGATTACGGCGCAAATATAAAGGCAACTTTCTTATTTGATAGTAATACTATCAAAATTTGTAGCTAAACATTTTTGACTTATTTACCTTCGCTATGGTTCCTGCGTACCTTTGTTAGCAGAGCCGCTGGGTGGCGGCTCCTTGGTTGTTCCGCCTCTTTCGTTTTGGCTCCTCGGTCTATGAGGTTTTTCTATTCTTTGCACGTTGCTGCTGTGTGTATTGGTGTTGCATTGGGCTTCTCGTCCGCGCAAGCGCAGCAACCCACCACACCTAAACCGAAGCCAGCCACTACGGCACCACCGAAGAAAGAAGCGTCGGCTCCGACTCCTAGTAAACCTGCTACGCCGGCTCCTGCCACCACCAGCTCAGCCAAACCGGCCGCGGGTGTAGCATCCAAAACTGCCGTGCCGGTTACAAAACCCGCTAACACCCCAGGTACCACCGCAAAACCGGCGGCTCCGGCGCCTCGGCCAACCGGCCCGCCCCTACCAGCCAATCTGGGTTCCTTGGACCCCAACACCCGTTACAAAAACGGCAAAACCCTCCTCGACCAGGCCCGCTACGACTTGGCCATGCAGGAATTAGAACCCATTACAGCGCCAACCAAAAAATATGAGCGCGCCCCGGAAGCAGCTTACTTATATGCCGTAGCCGCTGGCCGCGCCAAGAAGTGGGCCGAAGCCGAGCAGATGCTCAACCTGCTGCGCAACGAGTATCCGCAGTGGCCCAATCTGCCGGAAGCCTTGTTTCTGCAAGGCCAAGTGTCGTTTGAGTTGAATGACTTCGACAATGCCCTGAAGGTGCTGGCTCTACTGCCCGCCGACAAGCTGCCTCAGGAGCGAGAGGCGATGAAAGCGCAATATTTGCCGCGCGTCAAGGACAAAGCTACTTTCCAGAGCTTGCTGAAAACGTACCCGCAGGAAGCCGCCGTGGGCCGTGCCTACGCCGATAAGCTGGCCAACGGCGGCTGGTACACCGACGCCGACAAGCCCCAGCTCGACCAGCTTATTACGCAATTTGCGCTGGACCGGACTCGTTACACGCCCCGCCCACGCATTCTTAAAAAGCCCAGTTACAACGTTGCGGTGCTGCTGCCTTTCGAGTTCAACGACCCGAGCTGGGAAACCCGCCGCAAAAATCAATTTGTAACGGACCTCTACGCGGGCCTGCGCCTGGCTCAGGATTCTTTGCAACGCGAGGGCCGGGCCGTGCAGCTCTTTGCCTACGATACCGGCGCCGATACGCTCACGCTCAAGCAAGTGCTGGCTCTACCGGAACTGGCTTCGATGGACATGATTATTGGGCCAGTGTACAAATCGGGCAGTAAGATTCTGGCCCGTTACGCGCAGCAGAAGCAAATTATTTGCGTGAATCCGCTTTCTCAGGATGCTGACTTGGTGCTCGATAACACCTGGTATTATCTGTTCGAGCCTAGTACCGCCACCCAGGCCAAGCAGGCGGCGCAATTTGCTTATAACCGCCTAGGTGGCCCCCGCACGGCGCTGGTGCTCTACGAAGACACCAAGGACGAAGCTGCCTTCGGACTAGCTTACAAGCAAGCATACGAAGCCCTCGGGGGCAAAGTGTTGCAACTGCGCCGCATCAATTCCGACGTGGACGAGTCGATGGCAGCTGGTTTTGCCGGGGTGGATTTGAAGACGGTTGGGCACCTTGTGGTGGCTTCCGATGGGAAGAAGGCCGGGGCGTACACCCTTAGCACGCTGCAAACCCAAGGAGCCCGCGTGCCGCTGTTCACCTATGCTTCCTGGATCGACAACAACCGGGTGAGCCTGGGCCAGCTCGATGCCCGCGACGTGTATTTTGTGCATCCCAAATTCCTCGACAAAACCAACCTCGGCGTGCAGCGTTTTCGCCAGCTTTACATCCAACGCCAGAACCTGCCGCCCTCGGTCTTCGCCTTCACGGGCTTCGAGTTGCTGTATTACTTCGGCAGCCAGCTGCACCTCAATGGCGTGGCTTTTCAGCAGCAGTTAGCCAACGGCGGCCCCATTTCCGGCGCTGTTTTCCAAGGCATCGGCTACCCCGGCGGCGCCCACGACAACCAGTACGTGCCCCTCACCAAACTAGAGCGTTTGGAGGTGGAAGTACTGAACCCTGTGGGCCTGCGGTAGGTTGTATTTACGGGCCGCCGGACGTTGGTTTCCCGCCTCCGCCGCACCAGCAACACCACATTTGTTCAACGATACGCGGGGCTGGAGCTTCGCGCTACTTTTCGCTTTATGCAACCTTCTCCCCTGACTGCCTCGCCCGAACTTGCTCTCTCTACCAGCGCCGACCTTTTTGAGCGGGCCAAAAACCACATTCCGGGCGGCGTCAATTCGCCAGTGCGGGCTTTCCGCGCCGTGGGCGGGCACCCGGTGTTTATGCAGTCGGCGAAAGGCGCCTGGCTCACGGACGTGGACGGCAATAAGTATCTCGACTTCATCAACTCCTGGGGGCCGATGATTCTGGGCCACGCGCCGGACATCGTGCTGGAAGCCGTGCAGGCCGCTATTCCGGCTTCGCTGTCGTTTGGGGCGCCCACGCGGCGGGAGGTGGAAATGGCCGAACTGATCAAGCAGATGGTGCCGAGCATTGAGAAAGTGCGGCTGGTGAATTCTGGTACGGAGGCTACGATGTCGGCTATTCGGGTGGCGCGGGGCTACACTGGGCGCGACAAGATCATCAAGTTTGAAGGCTGCTACCACGGCCACGGCGACTCCTTCCTGATTGCGGCCGGCTCCGGCGCCCTCACCCTCGGCACCCCCGATTCGCCGGGTGTAACGGCGGGCGTAGCCCAGGACACGCTCACGGTTCCCTACAATGACCTTGCCGCCGTGGAGCAAATTATTGTGGTCAACGAAGGGCAAGTGGCGGCTCTAATTCTGGAGCCAGTAGTGGGCAATATGGGCCTCGTGGCGCCGCAGGAAGGCTACTTGCAAGGACTACGCGACCTGTGCACGCAGCACGGCATCGTGCTTATTT
The DNA here is from genome assembly GCF_057808495.1 of Hymenobacter sp. M1-2. Classification (NCBI taxonomy): domain Bacteria; kingdom Pseudomonadati; phylum Bacteroidota; class Cytophagia; order Cytophagales; family Hymenobacteraceae; genus Hymenobacter; species Hymenobacter sp. M1-2. The sequence goes on along the minus strand of NZ_JBTYZO010000004.1, from coordinate 150,465 downwards.
TCGATGAGGTGATGACTGGCTTCCGTCTTGCCCGCGGCGGTGCGCAGGAACTGTACGGCATCACCCCCGACATGACCACGCTCGGCAAAATCATTGGCGGTGGTATGCCAGTGGGGGCCTACGGCGGCCGCCAGGACATCATGGACAATGTGGCGCCGGCTGGCAAAGTGTACCAGGCGGGCACGCTCTCCGGCAACCCCATCGCCACGGCTGCCGGTATCGCGCAGCTCACTTATTTGCAAGAGCACCCCGAGCTGTACGACGAGCTGAACCGCATCACGACGCGCCTCGCCGATGGTACCCGACAGATTTGCGCCGAGCTGGGCCTGAACTACACCGTGAACCAGGTCGGTTCCATGTTCAGCGTGTTCTTCACCGACAAGCCCGTCACCAACCTCGAAGAAGCTAAAACTTCCGATACGGAGGCTTTCGGCCGCTACTTCCGGGCCATGCTGCACCGCGGCATCTATTTGGCGCCGGCGCAGTACGAGGCCCTCTTCGTGAGCGCCGCCATTACCGACGACCTCGTGGACCATTACCTCACGGCCTGCCGCGAATCTATGCGGGAGGCGCACGGGCTGTAGTCTTGTTTTTCGTTTTTGGTTGTTCGTTTTTCGTCGTGGTTCAGGCCCTGACGAAAAACGAACAACCAAAAACGGAAAACGAACAAGCATTTACGACATTTGCGGCAACCACCCGTGTTGCCATGTCCCGATTTCGTCCGCTGCTAGCATTTTTTCTGTTGCTGTGGCTTGCTGTGCCCGCCGCACTTCGCGCCCAAACGAGCAGCCCCGCCGCGGCCAACAAGCTCCTTTTCGACCGCACGGTGGATGAGCTGAACTTCCGCACAATGGAAACCGTGTACGACAAGTCGTTCACGCGCGGCAAGTTTCCGGCTAATTTGCGCACGGCCAAGGACCGCAAGGACTTCGATAATTTCTTCGGCCGTACCGATCTGCAAACGCTGTTTCGCAACTACAATGGCGTGTCGGAAAGGTTTAAGGGGCGCTTTGGCAAGGGCCGCACCGATTTGGCGGAGTTCGAGAAGCAGTTGAACAGCATTCTGGTTGATAAGAACTTTGAGTTTTTTATCCGGGTGCTGCCGCGCGATGAGCGAGTTTCCCTGATCCGCTCCTTGCAACGTGTGATCCGGCAGGGCAGCGCGCAATTCAATGCTTCCGAAGACCCCGTACCAGAAGACCTTTCGGCTGATGGGGCTGCCGTGCCACCCGCCGATGTGGACGCGCCCACCTCCACGGCAGCCGCCACCGAAGACCCTGCTCCCGAACCTGAAAGCAGCCTCAACACGTCAACTGCGCCCGCCATCCGGTCGGCGCGCGCCCTCGATGTAGCTCCGCGCCACGATTGGGTGGACTACCTCACGCTGCTGCTAGCCGGCTCCTCTACCCTTCTGCTGCTTTTCCTCATCACCAGCGTGCTGCCCGATCTACGCGCGCGCCTCGACAGCCTTGCCGAAGAAGTGGAGCACAAGCAGAGCCCTTCTCGCCCCCGTCCGCGCGCCGGAGCCCTCCCCGAAGACCGGTATGAAGACGAAGACAATAATTAGTAATTAAGAATTAGTAATGAGCAATTTTCGGTTGTTGGCGGCATTGTGCGCTAGCATCAAGTAGCTCATGACCTCTCAATTCTTCATTACTAATTATCAATTACTAATTAAAATCACCCATGATTCTCACCGACCAGCAGATTCTCGCCGAAATTGAGCGGGGCAACATTGTAATCCAGCCCTACGACCGAAGCTGCCTTGGTACCAACTCTTACGATGTGCACCTAGGCCGCTACCTGGCCACCTATCGTGACGAAGTGCTGGACGCGCGTAAGCACAACGAAATAGACGTGTTTGAGATACCAGAAGAAGGCTACGTGCTCCAGCCGGGCATTCTGTACCTGGGCGTAACGGAGGAGTACACCGAGAGCCACGCGCACGTGCCGTTTCTGGAAGGCAAGAGCAGCGTCGGCCGCCTCGGCATCGACATTCACGCCACGGCCGGCAAGGGAGACATTGGGTTTTGCAACACCTGGACTCTGGAAATCAGCGTCTCGATGCCGGTACGCATCTACCACCTTATGCCCGTGGGCCAGCTCATCTACTTCGCCGTGCAAGGCGATGTGGAAACCTTCTACAACCGCAAGGCCAATGCCAAGTACAACGAGCGTACGGTGAAGCCCGTGGAATCGATGATGTGGAAAAACAAGTTTTAGCACTTGCTGTCCATGTATGAAGCAGAGTGTCATTGCGAGCGGAGCGAAGCAATCCTTCCTCTCGAAGGTTCACTTTTCTTGTACAGACAAGCCCTTGACGTATGCTAACGTCAAGGGCTTGTTGCTTCAGTGGGTGTTGCGCTGTGAGAGGAAGGATTGCTTCGCGCTGCTCGCAATGACAGGGGGCAAAAACAATTCAGCCGTTCAAACTTCCAGATTAAACTACCTGGCACGTTTTTTCGTTAGCAGAGGACATTTAACAGGAGTTTCCCACCCTGTTTACAGTTCAGTGGTTTTTTGTTTAGTCTGACCTGTTAACGATATTCCGAACGATGAGAAAGCAACTTGCCACCGCTGCCCTGCTCCTCGCCGCAACTCTCGGCGTGCAGGCCCAACAGAAATCGACTTTAACGCCGCCTAATCCGGCTCCTCGAGATAAGACCCAAGCGTCGCCGCGCCTAAATCCGGTACAGGAGCGTGCCAAGCGCCTTTCCGACCAAATGGTGCGCGACCTGCGCCTCAATGGCTATCAAGCAACTCGCCTCCGCGCTATCAACGACGACAAAGTAGCCAAGATGGCGGCCATTGAGAAGAAGCACGCTGGCAATCCCCAACTGGTGGATGAGCAGTGCCAGGGTGTGTGCAAAGAGCGAGACAAGGAGCTGAAGGATGTCCTTTCCAACGACCAGTATACCAGCTACTACGGTTCCCGCTCCAACTTCTATAAGTTCGACAAGGATTACGCCGCCCGCTCCACCAACGACATTTTCGTCAACTCGGTGCAGAATCCTTCGCCGGCTACTAACAGCGCGGTTATTGCCCCGAGCCGTAAGCCAGCCACCACGCAAACCCGCTAGTCGAGAGATTATTTTTCAGCCAAAAGCCCTCCTGGTACCTACCAGAAGGGCTTTTTCGTGTAGCGCAGACTTTAGTCCGCTGCTCCTCACATCTGCATCAATCAATGCCGTGTAATTTGCTCCTACTGGCATGGCAGCGGACTAAAGCCCACGCTATAAAGAGGGTTACTCAATTGGCACTGAGGCCAACGAGCTTAATCAACACGGCTGCGGACTGAAGTCCGCGCCACGGGGAGCTATTTCTGCTTCTTAGATTCCTCGTCGATATGGTCGGTGAGGACGCGGCATAGATCGCGCATCTTGGTGGCCATTACTACGTCGTTGGTAGCCGTCATGATGCTTTCGGCCATGGAGCCAATGTTGTCGACCACGAAGTATTTCATGGCATCGACAGGCATGTCCTTGGTCCAGAGGTCAATTTTCATGGTGCCTTCCTGGTCCCGGTCCCAGATGGCCACGTTGATGGCTTTGGCAAAGTGAATGTCGGGGCCAGCATCGGTAGCCGTCCAGCTAATTGCCTCCGGCACTTTTTGGTCGTCGAGGGCAATGCTGAAGCGGATTTCGGATTTCTTGATCACTGATTAGCGCGGATTTAAACGGATTTCACGGATTTTGTGGACGGCGCTGGCGACGCTTGGACTGCAACTTGGACGGCAACTTGGGCTGCAAGCTTATAGCCTTGCGGCTGCCAGCATTTTCTTTGAAGGGCCAAACACCTGCCCAAATGATTTAGAAAAGCACGAACCAAAGCGAAGCGTAATCAAACGGTCAGTAAGGCGTCGCCTACAAAATCCGTGAAATCCGCTAAAATCCGTGCTCATCCGTGATCAGACGTAGTTATTCAGCATCACCGGCATCACGAGCATGAGAATGTTCTCATTGTCGTCGGCGAGGGTGGGCATGAGCAGGCCGGCGCGGTTGGGCGTGCTCAGCTCCAGGGTGATTTCCTCGGAGTCGATGTTGCTGAGCATTTCTTGCAGGAACTTGGCGTTGAAGCCAATTTCCATGTCCTCGCCGTCGTACTGGCAGGCCAGCTTTTCGTTGGCTTCGTTGCTGAAGTCGAGGTCTTCGGCCGAAACCGTCAGCTCGGAGCCGGCGAGGCGCAGGCGCACCTGATGGGTGGTTTTGTTGGAATAGATGCTGATGCGCTTCACCGAGTTCAGCAGCTCCTGGCGGCTGATGATGAGCTTGTTGGGGTTCGATACCGGAATCACGTTCTCGTAGTCGGGATACCGCTCATCGATGAGGCGGCACACGAGGCGCATCTGGTTGAAGCTGAAGAAGGCATTGGAGTTGTTGAACTCCACCCGCACCGGCGTGGCCTCGGAGGGTAGTGCGCCCTTCAGCAGGTTGAAGGCTTTGCGCGGAATGATAAGGTTAGCGGTCTGCCCGGCACCCACATCGGAGCGGCGGTAGCGCAGCAGGCGGTGGCCGTCGGTGGCCACAAAGGTTACTTGCGCGTCGGCGAGCTGCACCAGAATGCCAGTCATGGCCGGACGCAGTTCGTCGGTGCTCACGGCGAAGATGGTCTTGTTGATGGCTCGCGAAAGCGAAGAGGAAGGAATTTCTACGGGCGCGGAGCCTTTTACAACGGGCACGCGGGGGAAATCAGTAGCATTCTCGCCGGCCAGCTTGTAGCGACCGTTGGAGCTGGCGATTTCGATGGTGTAGGTTTCCTCGTCCAGGGTGAAGGTTACGGGCTGGTCGGGCAGGTTTTTCAGGGTGTCGAGCAGGATGCGGGCGGGAGCAGCAATACGGCCACTTTCGCGGGCTTCCACGGGCAGCTCCGTTATCATGCTGGTCTCCAGATCGGAGGCCGTAATCGTCAGTTTGCCTTCTTCAATCTCGAAGAGAAAGTTCTCCAGAATCGGCACCACGGGGTTGTTCGTAACCACGCCGTTGATGCTCTGGAGCTGCTTGAGCAGGGCGGAAGACGAGACGATGAACTTCATAAGAAAGGAGCGTTGCGGAGTTTTGGGGGAGTGGACAAAGATAGGCAACGGCAACGGGGTTTTCTAGCGCCGCAGAAGCTGCTTTCAGTATCGGCAGAGCCATTGTAGAGGTGGCAAGAACCATTGCAGAGGTGGCAAAGACCATTACAGCCTTGACATGCTCCGCTATAGGGGCGTCATAGCCCATTACAGGGGTGGCAAAGCTCATTACAGGGGTGACATGCTTCGCTACAAGGGTGGCAAAGACCGTTGTAGGGGTGACATGCTCCGCTACAAGGGTGGCAAAGACCACTACAGGGGTAGCAAAGACCACTACAGGGGTGACATGGTCGGTTATAGGTGCGTCATGGACCGCTACAGGGGTGGCAAAGGCTGCTACAACCCTGGCATGGCTGGCTACAGGGGCGTCATGCTTTGCTATAGCCTCCACATGATTCGCTACAGGAGCGGCTTCGTGCGTTCGTGGACCGTCAACTCAGTTTATTTTCAAGCTGTTACTTAGCTGATCCGAAAGGTTAAGCGGCGTAAATAATAGCATACTCAAGTTGCCGCGTAGCGGCTTCAGGCTTGTAGAACACCAGACCTAGACCGACCCCACGCCGCGTAGCAGTGCTAGAGACACCTGCCCATCTAGCACCGCTACGCGGCGCTATCCGCTGAATCAACTTGAGGCTACAAACCTGCCGCCGCGACGCGGCTACTACGCAACGTGGGGTAGTATGTTAAAATCTTCAAGCAACCTTATAATTCTATCATCGACGGTGACTTGCAGGGTATGTAACACTAATGATGGAAAGCAGACGCCAATTGTGCCATGCTGTATGTCGAACCAATAAGTAGTTGAAACTCTTACCTTGTTTCACTTCACTTACACTAACCTATCATCATGAACAAGCAAACAATTCTGGACGCGGTAAACGCGCTACCAGAAGAGATTGAGTTGGATGAGCTTATAGAACGGCTCATTTTTATTGAAAAGATTGAGAAAGGGCGTGAGCAGAGCCGCAATGACGAGACTGTTTCACATGAAGAAGTGAAGCAAATCGTAAGAACGTGGTTCAAATAAGATGGACTAACTCGGCACTGGAAGACCTCAGTAGCGTCCGGGACTATGCTATGCAGGCTTCCCGGAGCTACGCCGAACAACTTGTAGAACGGATCATATCCAAAACTGATATGCTAGCTCGTTTTCCTCAAGCTGGCCGCATTGTACCAGAGTATCAGGATGAAAAAGTACGCGAAGTAAGAGAAGGGCGCTACCGGATTATATACGAACTCGTTGATACAACGCGAGTAGATATTACGCACATTCATCATACGGCCAGACCACTTACCAGCTTGTAACTGTAACTGCTACCCGCCAAACCGCGCGTACCGGCGCTTGCGACGCCAGGCCCGCACAGCCCCAAAGATGCCTAATAGCACCAGCGGCGCGGCCAGATTGAGCAGTTGCCAGCGGCTGCGCTGCTCGGCCACGCGCAGCTTATCGAGCGGGCGGAGGGTGATTTGCTTGCTACGCACAGAGATGAGGCCGCTTTCGTCGAGCATGTAGTCGACGGCGTTGAGGACCAACTCGCGGTTGGCAAATTCGGTGCTGGCGAGACGGTCGAAGCCGAGGCGCAGCGGGCGGCCGGTTTTGGGGTCCGCTTCATTGCGCACGAAGTCGCCGTCGGAGAGTACCAGTACTTTAGCGGGGCGGTCCTGGGGTGAGGTGGCGGGCTGGAAGCGGGTGGTGCCGGGCTCAGCGCGGTTGGCGTAGAGAGAGCGGAACTGGCCTTCGAGCAAATAACCCACCGGCTTGAACTTGGAAGTGTAGAGTTTCTGCTCGGGTGGCAGCCGGGCGTCGTTGAGGTTGACGGGCACAGGCGCGGGCAGCACACGAGTGTAACGCGAAGTGAAGAGCAGCGGCGTTTTGCGGATGCCGGTGGCCTTCACGGTATCGAGGCTGCTCACGAATTTGGTGTACACCGCGTCGAGGTTGCGGGTGATGGGGTGCTGACTGAAGTTGTTGATGAGCGGGTAGAACTGCCAGGGCATGGGCTCTACCTTGGGTTTGTCGCCCTCGGTGCCCGTCACGAGCGGAATGACGCCGGAGTTGAGGTCTAGCAGTAGATCAGGGTTGACGCGCACGCCGTACTTGAACAGCAGGTCGTCGAGGCCGAGTTGGAGCGGAAACGAGAGCATACCGCCCCGGTTGGCGCTATCCAGATTCACCCGCATGGCATCGAGGAAAAACAACGCGTTGCCGCCGTGCGTCACAAACTGATCGAGCTTGAACTTCTCCGGCTCGGAATAGGCCGCGGCGGTCGGCTTGGCAATGATGAGGGCACTAAGCGTGCGCAAATCCTGCGGGCGCGACTTGGCCAGGTTCACCCGGAATACATCATAAAACTGGCTGAGTGAGCCGATCAGGTCCCCAGCTTCCACGTTGCTCAGCTCGCCGTGCCCTTCTACAATGCCGATGCGCTTACGCTGACTGGGGCTCAGCTTACGGATGGCACTGGCCAGCTCGTATTCCAAGCCTTCGATGCTTTGGTTGAGGCGCACATCGGAGGGCGCGGCTTGGTTGCCGCGCAGCAGCAGCACCTGCTGCTCTTTGCCGCCCGCCGCCACGGTAGCCCACGGGAAGATGATCTTCTCGACCCGCTTGCCATTTTCATTGGCGCCCAGGTTGGTGGGGCGCAGGCCTTTTTTGAGCAGCGTCTGATAGTACTCGTTACGAGCCTTTTCGGTGCTGGCGGCCGAGGGGTCGAGGAAGACGTAGTGCAGGTTGGTGCCACCATAGACCTGCATTTCGTTTAGCGTTTCGCGCACCGACTGCTCTAGGCGGCGGAAAGCGGGCGGGAAGTCGCCAGTCAAATACACGGTCACGGTAACGGGCTGCCGCAAATTTTCTAGCAGCTGCCTGGTAGCACCGGACATAGTGTAGCGTTTCTCCTCCGTGAGGTCGAGCCGGAAGAAGAACTGCTGGCCGAGGAAATTAAAAAGCAGCAGCAAGCCCACGACCAGCAGAAAGCGGGTCAGGTCGCGGCGTTTGCGGGTGGGTGGGGTGGGTTGTTGGTCGGGCATGTGTGACGGGGGCCTCACCCCCTAGCCCCCTCTCCTAAGGGAGAGGGGGAACTAGTTTTAGTTTTTAGAACTAGCTCCCCTCCTTGGTTAAGGAGGGGTTGGGGGTGGTTGATGATTAGAGTTAGTGGGCTAGAGCTAGTAGTCGTTCAACGATTTTTACCACCCCGGCCTGCGGCCACCCCTCCTTAAAAAAAGAGGGGAACTAGACTTCTAGTTTTAAGAACTAGAGCTAGTTCCCCCTCTCTTTTGGAGAGGGGGTTAGGTCACCAATTCCGGCTTTGCAGTACCAGCCGGGTACCAAGCAGCAGCAGAATAACGAGGCTGAAGAAATAGAGCAGGTCGCGGGAGTCGATGAGGCCTTTGCTGATGTCGCGGTAGTGGGCGGCGATGCCGAGCTGGCCGATGTAGTAGGCGGGGGCGCCATCGAAGACCGAGGCCAGGGAGTCGAAGCCGGAGTAGACCAGGAAGCAGCCGACTACGGCCACGAGGAAGGCAATGATTTGGTCGCGGGTGATGGCGCTGGCGAAGATGCCGATGGCGGCGAATACTGCCGCCAGCAGCGTCAGGCCCAGGTAGGAGCCCACGGTAGCGGCCGAGTCGATGTTGCCCTGGGGGCTACCGAGCTGGTACACGGAGTAGTAGTAGAGCAGCGTGGGCAGCAGCGCCAGCAGGGCCAGGAGCAGGCAGGCCAGGTACTTCCCTCCTATTATTTGCCCATCGGTGAGCGGGCGGGTGAGCAGCAGCTCAATGGTGCCGGCTTTCTTCTCTTCGGCGAAGGTGCGCATGGTGATGGCCGGAATCAGGAAGAGGAAAATCCAGGGGGCCATGTTGAAGAGCGTCTGCAAGTCGGCGAAACCGTAGTTGAGCACCGAGCTGTCGGGAAACACCCACACGAACAAGCCGGTGGCCACCAGAAACACGCCAATGACGACGTAGGCCACCGGCGAGTTGAGAAAGGCATTGAATTCTTTGCGAAGGATGGCGAGCATCTAGTTGAATGGTTGAATAGTTTAATTGTTAAATGGCTGCATGGTTAAATGGCTAAATGGTTAAATGGCTGAATGATTGATTGTGTAACGAGCCGGCGGAACGACCAACCATTTAACCATGCAGCCATTAAGTCATTTATTTCGTCAATTGTTGAAATACCTGCTCCAACGACTGTTCTTCCTGGCGCAGGCCTAGCAGTATCCAGCCTTGCTGGGCGGCGAGGCGGGAGATGGCGCCGCGCTGGTCGGTGCCGGCGGCGGCCCGGATACGGTAGGTGTTGCCCGTTTCTGCCTCTACGTGGCTGATGCCGGGCAGGGCCAGCAGCGGCGCCGTGTCGATGGGCTGCTCGAACTCGGCGCGGATGATGGTTTCGCGGCGGGCTTTGCCACCTAGCTCGCTCACCGGCGAGTCGGCCACAAGCTGGCCGCGGTTGATAATGACTGCGCGGCTGCACAGGGCGGCTACTTCGGGCAGAATGTGGGTGCTGAAGATGACCGTTTTATCCTGGCCCAATTCCCGGATAAGGCTGCGGATTTCGCCGATCTGGTTGGGGTCGAGGCCGGTGGTAGGCTCGTCGAGGATCAGCACGCCGGGGTCATGGATAAGGGCCTGGGCAAGGCCCACGCGCTGGCGGTAGCCTTTCGAGAGAGCCCCAATCTGCTTGTTCTGCTCGCGCCCCAGCCCTACTCTATCCACGAGTTGTTGTACGCGCTGGCGGCGCTGACTCCCTTTCAGGCCGTGCACCGAGCCAATGAATTCGAGGTACTCGTGCACGTACATATCGAGGTAGAGCGGATTGTGCTCAGGCAGGTAGCCCACCCGGCGGCGCACTTCCAGCGGAGCCGTCTGCACGTCGTAGCCCTCTATCACAATGGTGCCCGCCGATGGCGGCAGGTAGCCCGTGGCCATCTTCATAGTGGTAGATTTTCCGGCCCCATTCGGCCCCAGAAAGCCCAGTATTTCACCCTTCCCCACCGAGAAGGATATATCATTCACGGCCGTTTGCGAACCGAAAGTCTTCGTCAGATGCTGAACTTCTACCATGTACTGCGTTGCTAGCTGCTTTTCTTGGTTCTTAACGTTTTTGTGTGCGGGCTACATTCAGCAGCATCAGCTGTTTTGGCCCTTCAAAACAAAAGCCAACAACTTAAAACCAAAAACTCATTTAGGCTGTGTGGGGCGCATTTGCAGCTCCGAAATCATGGTGCTTTGCGGAGCTTCCAGCGCGTGCACAATGGCGGCGGCAATGTCTTCGGGTTGCATCTTGTGTGGGTCGGGCTCCTGGCCGGGCGTGGCGCCGTTGAAGTTGGTTTCGACGGAGCCGGGCATGATGCACGTGACGCGCACGCCCTGCGGCCGCACTTCCTTAAACAGCGAATCGGAGAAGCCGCGCACGGCATACTTAGTGGCGCAGTAGCCGGCCAGATTGGCGCTGCCCGCCGTGCCAGCCAAGGAAGCCACGTTGATGATGTGGCCTTCCTGCTGCTGTTTCATCTGGGGTAGCACAACCTTCGTGCAGTAAAACAAGCCGTGCACGTTGGTATCGAACATCTCGTGCCAGGCCTCCGACGAAAAGCCATCCACAGGGCCAAAATTGCCGATACCCGCATTATTCACAAGTACGTGCACAGCGGGGCTTAGCTCCCGAAGTGTATTGGTGTACGCTTCCTGCACGGCAGTTTCACTGCGCACATCGCACTCGAAAAACTGGAACCGCTCGTGCGCTAAGCCTTCCGGCGCGGTGCGGCCCCAGCCGGCCACTACAGCCCCACGCGCCAGCAGCGCCTCGGCCGTGGCGCGCCCAATCCCTTTGCTGACCCCTGTGATTATGGCTACCTTGCCGCTTAGTTCCATAGCTGTAAGATGATGTTTCGGCGTACGTTCGGATTGCAAGTTAACGGCCCCTGGCGGGTTTTACGTGTCAGTGCGGCCCTGGGGCTGATACCCGGGCTCTTCGCTTCGTGCCAAAACAACGACTGCCTCAAAAGCGCGGGCGAAGAAACCACCGAGCGCCGCGAGCTGTCCGCTTTCCACGACCTCACCATCACCGACAACCTAGACGTAACCTTAGTGCAGGATACCGAAACGTACGCCGAAGTCCGCACCGGCTCGCATTTGCAGTCCGATATCAAGCTTGATATACAAGGCCCAAGGCTAACGGTTTCCAACGAAAGCAGCTGCAACTGGTCCCGCAGCTACGACGTGGCGCACGAGGTGATTCTACACTTACCTACGCTTATCAACATGGACCACGAAGGCCAGGGTACCGTGCGCACCGAAGGCCAGTTCCGCGCCGACACGGTCTTCATTCACATGCGCGCTGCCGGCGATTACGACCTCGACTTACGCAGCAACTACCTCTGGCTCGACCAGTACGAGCTTGGCGACTACCGCCTGCGCGGCCAAACCGACCAGCTTCTGCTATCCGGCGGCGGGCTAGGCCGCTTCTTCGCCACCGGCATGCACGCCCAATATTGCTCCCTGGACCTATCACTCTACGCCGCTAATAGCATCTATCTCAATAGCTCCCAAAGCATTGCGGGTATACATGCCGGCTCTGGCACCATCTATTATTCCGGTAACCCTAGCTATACTCAAGTCAGTCTGACGGGCAAAGGCAAGTTGGTAAAACAGGACTAACTACCTCTTCAATTCAGCTTCATAATGCTATTTGCTACGTCGGGCCCTCTGTACAACGGGTTGCAGCTACTTTCCTTTGGTCTGTTTTTATTCGTTGTCTGGCACGGCACGATGTGGCACAACAGGCCTTTTCTACTGCTGACCTTCCTAGCAGTGCAGGGCTTGGGCGTTGGAATGCTTTTCTACATTCAGCACTGGGCAGGGAATAGGATCATCCTCAGCATCAGTGGAGCGGCACTGGTGTTCGTTTACGCTCTTTGGTTCCGACGTAAACCCGTGAAAATGCGGCTCGACTTCTTCAAGCTCAGCTACGTAGTCGCGCTAGGGTTATTCGGAGTTAGTTTGGGCTTATCAGCACGAGTCCTATTGCCGTGGGTGACAAGCCTGCTAACCGTGAGCTTCTGGGCGGTAATACTAGATTTTATATATGTCAAGTATGTGCGTCGCTCAGCCAACAATTGAGTTGATTGATGGCTGGCTCAGCGTCCTACCAGTCTGGAAACTGGACTGAATGAAGAATGCCCTATGCGACCTTCGACCAGCCGGGTTGACCTCATTCTTTATTCCTCATTCAATCACCCGCCGGTCTGCCCGCTTTTTGGCGGGCTGAACGCTCGCCGTCAGCTGATGTTGTTTATGGGCTCGGTTACGCAATTGTTCATTAACTAAACGGTGCGCTCTTTGACCGTTCAGCCCGCCAAAAAAGCGGGCTGAACGGACCCAACGACCAACTCCTCCTTCTTCATTGAATCATAGGTCGCCGAGCTGTGGCCGGATCAGTAATTCCTCCACTACGGCCTGCGGCGAAAGGGTATAGACGGAATAGATGGCGGCGGCTACGTCCTCGGCTTTGATGAACCGTTCGGCGGGTAAGTCTACTCCTTCCCAGCTGGCCGTGAGCGTAGCACCGGGCAATACGGCCGTAACGCGCACGTCGTGCTCTTTTAGCTCTTCGCGCAAATTGCGGCTGAAGCCGTACAGAGCGTGTTTGGCAATGCCGTAGGAGCCACCGTTGGGGTAGGCCGTAATGCTGGCCGTGGAGCAGATGTTGAAGATGTGGCCCCGGCGGCGCGCAATCAGGCCGGGCAGTAGCGGCAGCGTCACGTCGTAGGCGCTGAGCAGGTTTACGGCCAGCATCTGGCGCAGCTGGGAGCCATCCTGCGGCTCGTCCTGCAAACGGCCGGGCAAGAAGGCGCCGGTATTGTTTACCAGCACTTCCACGGCACCACCCAGGCTTAGTACGAAATCGGTGAAACGACGGCAGTCGGCGGGCTGGCTGAGGTCGGCGGGTAGCGTGTGGAGCACGGCGCCGGGAACATCTTGCTTGACAGCTGTTTCTAACTGAGCCAGATCCTGCGCCGAACGGGCGCACGTAACAACCGAATACCCGGCGTGCAGAAAGCTTAACACTACGGCGCGCCCAATTCCTTTGCTGCCCCCTGTCACCACGACATATTTTTCCATTCCTTTGATTATTGATTCAGATTTTACGTAAGGAGGCCGGGCTCCTACGGCCCTGCTAGGGCCGCCCCGCAAGTTCCTGCTTTTCCTCTCATTTCTCTTCTCATGGTTAAGACCTTCGGCTCTTTCCTGTTGTTCATGCAGAGCATGCTCCTGCGCAAAGAACGGTTTGCCGTGCTCTGGCAGCGCACCGTCGACGAGTGCATCCTCATCGGCATCGATTCAGTATTTATCGTCTCCATCGTGTCGGCCTTCATTGGGGCCGTAACGTGCGTGCAGATTGCATACAACCTCATCAACCCGCTCATCCCGAAGAGCACCATTGGCTACATGGTGCGCGAGATGACCATCCTGGAACTGGCTCCTACCATCACGAGCATTGTGCTGGCTGGCAAAGTGGGTTCCAGCATCGCGGGCGGCTTGGGCACCATGCGCATCACCGAGCAAGTATCGGCGCTAGAAGTAATGGGCATCAACTCGGCTTCCTACCTGGTGTTGCCGCGCATTATCGCGGCCATGCTCATGTTCCCGCTGCTCGTGATTCTAGCCATGCTGCTGTCTATTTTGGGCGGCTACCTGGCGGGCACGTTGTCGGGGGCTATGTCGGCGCAAGAGTACATTGAGGGCATCCGGACCGATTTCGTGCCGTACAACATTACGTTTGCCCTGATTAAATCGGTGGTATTTGCCTTCCTCGTGTCGGCTATTTCATCCTTCAAGGGCTACTACACACAAGGCGGCGCGCTCGAAGTTGGCGCGGCCAGCACCGGTGCCGTTACCAATTCCATCATTGCCATCCTGCTAGCCGACTACGCGCTGGCAGCCATTCTACTTTAGGTTGTTGGTTGTTGGTTTTTAGTTGTTGGTTGTCGTTCAGTTGGCTTCACGTGCCGGTTCAACACTACATCCAAAGTCAAAAGCCAAGAGCCAAAAACCAAAAACCAGCAACCAAGATGATTGAGGTTCATAACGTCCAGAAAGCTTTCGAGGGCAACCAAGTGCTCCGGGGCATTACGGCTACATTCGAGACGGGCAAGTGCAATTTGTTGCTAGGTGGCTCTGGTACCGGCAAGAGCGTGTTGCTGCAATGCATCGTGGGGCTGATGAAGCCCGATCTGGGCAGCATCACCTTTGATGGCACCGTTTTCACCAACAACAAAGTGGATATCCGTCAGGAAATCCGCCGCCAAATCGGGATGCTGTTCCAAGGTGGGGCGCTGTTCGACTCCATGACGGTGTTCGAAAACACCGAGTTTCCGCTGAAGATGCTCACGCCTGAGATGAGCAAAGAGGAGCGCCGCGACCGGGTAGAATTCTGCCTCAAGCGCGTGGGCCTCGAAAATGCGGGCAACAAGATGCCGTCCGAAATTTCCGGTGGTATGAAGAAGCGCGTAGGCATTGCCCGCGCCATCGCGCCGAATTGTACTTACCTCTTCTGCGACGAGCCCAACTCCGGCCTCGACCCGGCCACCAGTATCAAGATCGACAAGCTGATCTACGAAATCACCCACGAATACAACATCACCACCGTCGTCATCACCCACGATATGAACTCGGTGATAGAAATCGGCGACCATATCATCTTCATGCACAAGGGTCTCAAGCTCTGGGACGGCACCAAGGACGAAATCCTGAACGCCCAGGTACCCGAACTGCGCGAGTTCATTTTCAGCAGCAGCCTCGTGCGCGCCGCCAAGCGCGTAGACGAAGAATCGGAAGGCGGCCTCGAAGCCTTAGCCAGCGAGCCACTGTCGGAAGTATAACTGCTGCCGACTGTCATTGCGAGCAGCGCGAAGCAATCCTTCCTCTTCATGTGATAAGCTTCCTAAACAGACAAGCCCTTGACGTACGCTAACGTCAAGGGCTTTTTCGCTTCAGTGGGCTTCGCGCTCTTATAGGAAGGATTGCGTCGTCGTGCCTCCTCGCAATGACAGATGCCTTACGCGCATGTCATTACTCCCACCCTTCTCGTTTGCGCAGCTCTGTGATGTGCGCGAGGTGGTGGCGGCCGTGCCAAGCATATTGTACCAGCGCTTGGTCCAACGTAAAGTCGCGCTGCATGCCGGGATGATAGAATGTGCGCGCCCACTGCGCGTCGGTGAGGTGGCGTAGCAGGATGGTCCAGCGGATGTGCAAGGCTTCCAGCAAAGCCAATGACACGGCGGGTGGCGTGGCCGCTACATCAGGCAGTTCGGCCCAGAGTTGCTCTTCGTAGGGCCGGATGGTCGGATAATCTTCGGTAAGAGCCAGCCGAAAACGGGTGTAGGAGTTGAGGTGGGAATCGGGCAAGTGATGAAGCACCTGGCGCGCGCTCCAGCCGCCGGAGCGGTAGGGCGTATCCAACTGCGCCGGGCTTAAGCCGGTGATGGCAGCTCGCACTTGGTCGGGCAGCAGGGCAATTTGCGCGATGTACGCCGTACGGGCGCCTCGCTCCAAGGGGCCTTCGGGCAACGTAGCATGGCCAATGGGGTAGCGCAGATCGAGGTCAGCAGCAGACATATTTTCAGGGTTGAAGCGCCACCGAGGAGCCGCTAGCGCGGCGCAAGTCTACGCAATTAACCATTTGATAATGCCGCCGTAAGCCGTAATTCGTTGGCTATCCTCGAAACTTTGGCTGTCGGCAACATGTGTTTTTCTAACTCCATCGGGCTTTGAAGCAGCGTATTATAAGCCCACGGGTATGGCGGTGGGCGGAGTGGCTAGTGTTGTTTGTAGTAGGCCCGGTGGCATTGCGTATCTGGTGGCAACCAGCTGTCTTGCTGGCTTTACTCGTCCTGCTCACCGCTTGGGGAGCGTGGTGGCTCACGCGGCAGCACTTTCCACACTACCGCCCTTTGTGGCGCGGCCCCGTTGGGCGCAACGAGCAGCGACAACTAAAGCGGCTGCTGTGGCGCTTTACCCTGAGTGCTATTCTGTTGATAGCCTTGGTATGGATTCTCACGCCTAATCGATTATTCGTACTGCCTCGCACGCAGCCGCGGCTGTGGCTATCGATTCTGGTTTTTTATCCGCTATTTTCGGTTTATCCGCAGGAGGTAATCTACCGGGCGCTGTTCTTCGGCCGGTACCGTCCGCTGTTTCGCAGTGCTTACGCCACCCTGCTAGGTAGCGCCGCCGCTTTTGGCTTCATGCACTTGATATTTCAAAACTGGCCCGCCGTACTGCTCACCTTAGCCGGCGGCTGGCTCTTCGCCGAAACGTACGCTCGCACCTATTCGCTACGCCTAGCATGGCTGGAGCATTCCCTCTACGGCATGCTTATTTTCACGGTAGGCTTAGGCGACTATTTCTACCACGGCAGCGTCATCTGAGAGACATTCACTGCCTTCCATTTACCGGCTAACCGGACAAAGAAAAGGCCGCACCTAGTAAGGTGCGGCCTTTCTTAATAGAAAGAAATCTGCAACTAGCCGTTGCGCTTATTCAGTTCGTCGCGGATTTTGGCGGCTTTTTCATAGTCCTCGCGCTCCAGCGCCTGGGCCAACATTTTGGTCAGCTCATCCAACGACACTTGCCCGCTTGGGTCGCGCGGGGTAGGTTCCGGCTTGGCCGGACCTTCATTGTTGCTGTCGTCGTCATCCTCGTCTTCGTCCTCATCGTCCGTGTCATCGGCATTTTCGTCGAGGTCAGAGAGAATGATGCCGGCTTCGCTCAGTACGCTTTCCACCGTGAAGATTGGCACGCCGAAACGCAGCCCAATGGCAATGGCGTCGGAAGGACGAGCATCCAGCTCAAACGTGCTGGCGCCATCGGAGCAGACGATTTTCGAGTAAAACACCCCTTCCTTGAGGTCCGAAATGAGGACTTCCAGCACAGCCACGTGCACATGCTCAGCGAAAGACTTGAACAAGTCGTGCGTGAGGGGCCGGTTCGGGTTAATTTTCTCTATCTGGATGGCAATACTCTGCGCCTCAAACATGCCAATAATGATCGGCAAACGCCGATTGCCGGTTTTCTCGCCCAAAATGAGAGCGAAAGAACCTGACTGCGACTGGCTCGAGGACAAGCCAAGGATTTCGAGCGGAATCTTCTTCACGAATAAGTGAATGAGTAAATGGTGGATGAGCGAATGACAAGTCTAACGTGAAAAAAGCGAATGAGTGAATGTTTTTTAGGCTTTTCACGCATTCGCTCTCTTCTTCATTCGCTCACTTAGCTGAGTTCCTTCACGGCCTGCGTGAGCTTGGGCAGCACGTCGAAGACGTCGCCCACGATGCCATAGTCCGCTGCTTTGAAGAACGGGGCCTCGGGATCTTTGTTGATGACGACAATCACTTTAGACGAATTGACGCCGGCCAAATGCTGAATAGCACCCGAGATGCCGCAAGCAATATACAAGTTTGGCGATACCGTGATACCCGTCTGGCCTACGTGCTCGTGGTGAGGGCGCCAGTCAACGTCCGAAACTGGCTTGGAACAAGCCGTAGCCGCGCCGAGTGCTTTGGCGAGGTCTTCAATCAGATTCCAGTTTTCGGGACCTTTCATGCCGCGGCCACCCGATACCACTTTATCGGCTTCGGGCAGCAAGATGCCACCGGCCTGGTCCTGCAACACTACCTGCTTGGGAGCATCGGCGAAATCAGCGTCGGTGAGCTGGGCCGAGAGGGATTCTACCGTCGCCGTTTTGCCGGCTTCGTGCAGGGCTTCAATCGAGTTTTTCTTTACGGCGATGATTTTCCGCTCACCTTCCAGCTTCACATCGGCGAAGGCTTTGCCGGAGAAAGCACCGCGCTTCACCACGAAGCTACCACCATCCGTTTTGGGCAGCTCTACTACGTTGGTGGCCAAGCTGGCTTGCAACCGCACCGACAGGCGCGAGCCCACCGAAGCGCCAATATTGGAGTTGGCCAGCACAATTATTTTGGAATCTTCTTGCTGCGCGGCGGCGGCAATGAGCTTGGTGTACGCACCGTTCACGAAATCCTTCAGGCGCGGCTCCGCATCGTAGAGCACTTTGCTGATTCCCTGCTCACCGAGTTTGGCGAGGTTGGCTTCGGTAGCTTCGCCCACCGCCACGGCCGTAGCCGTAGTGCCGAGCAGCTGGGCCACCTGGCTCCCGTAGGAAGCCACTTCCAGCGAGGACTTCTTTACCTCGCCACCATCACATTCAACAACAACTAGTACAGACATTTTCTTAGAGGTGAGATTGTTAGACATGAGAAGTGAGACAGACGACTTTTGTTGGAGAGACATGAAGCAGACTTGGCGCCTGTCTCACTTCTCATGTCTCCAAGTCTCATGTCTCTTTAAATGACCTTGGCTTCGTTGCGGAGTAGTTTGATAAGCTCACCGGCGCTTTCGGCCGGGATGAGCTTGACGCCTTGCTTCTTGGGTGGCAGGGCGTATTCGGCTACTTCGGTACGGGGAGCGTCGCCGGTGGGTTCTACCACTTTCAGGGGCTTGGTACGGGCCGTCATGATGCCGCGCATGTTGGGGATGCGGGGCTCGCACATGGGCTGCTGGCACGAGGCCACGAACGGCGTATTTACTTCTACTATCTCCTTGCCGCCTTCGATTTCGCGCTCCAGCGTGGCAGTATTGCCGCTCATGTCCAGCTTCATAGCCGGGGCTACTGTTGGGATGCCGAGCAGTTCGCCCACCATGCCGTGCACCTGGAAACCGTTGTAGTCGATGCTTTCCTTACCCATCAGAATGACATCGTAGCCGCCTTCTTTGGCGATGTTGGCAATCTGCTGCGCTACGAAGAAGGCATCTTTAGGAGCCGCGTTGACGCGGATGGCATCATCGGCGCCAATGGCCAGGGCTTTGCGAATGTTAGGCTCCGTGTCGGCTTCGCCAACGTTGAGGACGGTAACAGTGCCGCTGCCCTGCGCTTCCTTCAGTTCGATAGCACGGGTGAGGGCGTATTCGTCCCAAGGATTAATCACGAATTGGACACCAGCCTTGTTGAACTCCTTGTTATCGGGAGTGAAGGCAATCTTGGTGGTCGTGTCGGGCACGTTGCTGATGCAAACGAGAAACTTCATCTACGGCTGCTTGAGTGGAGGATAAACTGCGGGAAAGCCCCAAATTTGGGGCGAAGATACTGAAAACTCCCGCCCCATGGAAACCCAACCTAGTCGTTTGCAGCAACTCCTGGCCTTCTATCAAGACGACCCCAACGACCCGTTCACCATTTACGCGCTGGCAACGGAATACAAGAGGGCTGAGCCACTGCGGGCACTGGAATATTTTCAGAAACTTCTGACCGAACATTCCGATTACGTGGGCACGTACTACCACGCCGGCAAGTTGCTCGAACAGTTACAAAAGCCCGATGAAGCCGAGAAAGTTTACCGCGAAGGTCTCCGAGTGAGCCGTAAAGCCGGCCAGATGCACGCCGCCAGCGAGTTGCAGCAAGCCCTCAACCAATGTCTCGGCCTGGACTACGAGGACGACTAGCCGACGAAATATGCTCTGCCTAAAAAAATAGTGGCATCATTCAGCCTCTGGATTGTAATCTGCTCCGAAAATCGAGGTGCGGCTGTAGAATCCGCTGGTGGCTACGAACTTTCCGTCCGTGGCCGGCGTCCGGGGGACTATGCGCACGACCACTCTGCTGACCGCCGCCGGGCTCCTGCTCGCTGGTCCGGCCTGCACCCTGGCCCAAACCATTGATCCCAACGTCGACAATACCGACACGCCTTTCATCCGCAACATTCGCCCCGACCGACCCGGCCAGACCATAACGACCAATATCCTGCGGCCGGGACAAGTGCAGGTGGAAATGGGTACCCAACGCCAGGTGAAGTCAACGGCCGGTGCGAACACGGCACCCGGCTTTTCCCGTGGTCTGCTACGAGTAGGCTTTTTCGGTTTGATGGAATTACGGGTCGAGCAAAGCTATTGCCACAGTCGCCCTGGCTCGGTTTCCTCTACTGCCGAAGCAGGTGGCGCAATGCCAATTCCGCGACCAACTGGCTTCACACCGCTTACGGTGGGCACAAAGATGCTGGCCTCATCCAATCAAGACACTCGCTCGCAAGTGGCAGTGCTGGCCGAGCTAACTTTTCCTGGCACTGGCAATGCTTCTTTTTCCGATAAGGTGTACGAACCGGCGGCCCGCCTGCTAGTCTCGCAGCAACTAGGCCGGCGGTTTGGACTGGAAGCTAATTTGGGTTTTCGGCAGCGAGGCTTCAAGGCGGCCGATACCAGCCGCGGCCACTATTTAGGAACCTTGGCACTCAATGGACCTTTGGGGGAGAACTTCGGTTTCTTCGCCGAAACCTACACCACGTGGCAGCGCACGGCAGGGTGGCGGCCAGGCCTTAGCTCGGGTATTTACTGGCGGCCCTGGCCCAACTTTCGGCTCGATGTTACAGCGGGAGGAGGTGCTGGTACTAGTTCCTATACTCCAGCTGGGCCATACATCGGCAGCGGCCTGAGTTTGCGCCTACCTCGTTGAGGTCAGTATCACATCATCATGTGCTTGTCCGACCTGGAAGCCAATAGTTTTGCCCCACCAACCGGTGATTTTCACTCCGGCAAACCTGGCCCTCTTTTCACACTGCTTGCAACTTATTCAGTAACCTACAGCCCTTTTCTATTGCCGCGGAAGGCTCCACACTGCTAGTGTAGAGCCTTTTCTGTTGCGCTTACTTCCCAGTTCAAGGCTTTGGATTCGCGGCGGTTTCCGGGGCAATGCGCGTGGGCGTTTGTTGCCCGTTTACAATACCAGCTGCACCCCGGGCAATGGCCGTCGCTACGGCTGTCATGTTAGCCAAATCCAAGCTCTTCACTTCGTCATCCACGGAATGATAGAGCTTGTCGGTCGGGATTTGGTCGGTACTAATGCTGTGGGCGGGCACGCCGAGGCGGGCGAGCGTGGCATTATCGGAGCGGTAGAATAGGTTTTGCGTTGGGTATGGATCGGGCTCGAAGCGAAATGGGGTTCCTTTCACACCCGCCTGCAACATCTGCCCGAGGTTTGATTTGTTGAAGCCCGTAATGAAGGCGGTGTTGGGTCCAAACTTCGCTGGCTTGCCAATCATCTCGATATTGAACATGGCCACTGTCTTGCCGGCATCAAGCTGCTGGGAGAAATAAGACGACCCAAAGCCCCCTATTTCTTCGGCCGTGAAGGCTACGAATACCAAGGTACGGGCGTTGTTGTCCTTCTTTTTGAAGTACTCGGCCAGGGCCACCGCCGCCGCCGTACCGCTGGCATCATCATCAGCCCCATTGGCGATGGAATCGCCCATTACGGCGTCCAATACGCCAAGATGGTCGTAGTGGGCCGAAAAAATCACTTGCTCTGCCGCCAGGTTGGCATCCTTGCCTGGCAGCACGCCTACGATATTGCGCAGTTCCACCGTACGTACCGTGGTATTGCCGGCCACCTGAAACTTTACCTTACCCTCTGTCGGAGGCGGGGTAAGCACCACTAAGCTGGAGAAGGCGTTTCCGGCTTTTTCGAGACGCAACCCGCTAGCACTAGCTTGGTAAGCAAGACGTTTGAATGATTTTATATGCGTTGGATGAAGCAACACCACGGTGTTCTCGCGAGGACGCAAGATGTCGCGCAGGCATTTATCTATCTTATCCTGTGGATCTTGTGCGCCTATCATTATTACCCGCGTGGCAGGCTCATCCTCGTCGGTCCAGTTTAGGTGCGGCTGGCTGGAAACCAACAACACTCTGTCTTTGGACATGGAAGCTCCATTAAGCGTCACGAATAAAGCAGCCACGTAAGATTCGTAGACTGGGAATGTTTGCTCGTAGGTGGTAAGGCCCGGTAGCGGCTCCAAACCAATTCGCTGAAACTCGTTGGCTAGGTATTGGGCGGCCTTTTGCTCCCCCGGTTTACCAGTAGCGCGGCCCTGCATATCGTCGGCGGCTAGAGCTTTTACTACTCTCTCCACTGTGCTTGCCGATACGCCCGGCGTAGCCGGCACAGTACCTAGCTTCTTTTGGGCATGCAGCGAAAAAGAAGCAGTAAACAGAAGCAGAACGAAGAAGGTTATTTTTCGCATACCGCAAAATAACCGTTTTGTTCTGTCTTCTGTACAATTTGTTTAGAACGTCAGTAACTTTTTTGTTATTTGACCAACTAGTGACGAACTGGTTTTCGCCCCGTTTTCAAGATGAAACTCTCTTCCTGCCTCTCTATTTTACTGATTTTACTGATTGGCTGTCAGGCATTTAATTCTACATCAGGCAGGAATACACCTCAGTCTCCAGCGGAAAGCACTGTCGCACCTAATGCCGAGCTACGCAACACTCGTTGGGTGTTACAGCAATTAAATGGCCAAGCCGTACCCGCCCCCACCAATGGCGAGCCATATGTACTGCTTCGCAACACGGAACTAAGCGCCGAAGGCAATGGCAGTTGCAACCGGTTTCGGGGTTCTTTTGAGCTACCCGCCGAAGGACAGTTGCGTTTCGGTGCGTTGCTCTCTACTCGCATGGCCTGCGCCAGTCCCGCCGACAACAACACGGAAAGCGGCTTTATGCGCGCCCTTGCTGCCACCCGCACCTACCGTATCAGCGGCGACACGCTACCGCTATTCGGGGAAGAGGCCACGCCGCCAGTAGCCGTGCTGCACGCGGTGTATCTGCGCTAATGGCTGTTCAAACCCCGACTTCAGGGGCCCACCGTACGCTCTGTAGAGTGGACCCGTTGTTCGTTGCCGGGTTGCTGTCGAGGTGGGTGAACCGCAGTAGGATTCGTTTTTAAAATAAAACGAATCCTACTGCGTAAGCTATGCCGCTTCGTAGTGCTGTTTACCCTAGCGTCAACACCAAATCATCGGCATTCACGAGGGTGCCTTCGGGGAGGTTGATGGCTTGCACCGTAGTGTCGTCGTTGGCGGTGATGGTGGTTTCCATTTTCATGGCTTCGATGATGAAGAGCGGGGCGTTGCGCTTCACTTCTTCGCCGTCTTTCACCAGTACTTTCGAGAGCAGACCTTGCAGCGGCGCGCCAATCTGGCGGGGGTTAGCCTTGTCGGCTTTGGGGTGTTGCACGCGCTTCACCTCCACCGAGTTGTCGCGGATTTCGAGATTGCGGGTTTGGCCGTTGAGCGAGAAGAAAACGGTGCGCATACCGTCCTCATTCACCGGCCCAATGCTTTGTAGGCCCACGATAATACTCTTGCCGCGGGCAATGTCGATGATGGTTTCTTCGCCGGGTTGCAGGCCGTAGTAAAACACGGTAGTTGGCACCACGGACACATTGCCAAACTCCTCCTGATGCGCCCAGTACTGCTCAAATACTTTCGGGTAGAGCAACCACGACAGCACGTCGGTGAACTTGCCGCGCCGCCCAAATTTCTCCTCGAACCGCTGCTCCTCGGCTTCAAAATCTATGGGGGCCAGATGCTCGTTGGGACGGTCGGTGAAAGGCTGCTCGTCTTTCAGAATGACTTGCTGCACATCTTGCGGCCAGCCGCCCTCGGGTTGTCCAATATCGCCACGGAACAACTCCCGTACTGATTCGGGGAAATTCAGGGTCGCGCCTTTTTCGAGCACGTCCTGGGTGGTGAGGTTGTTGGAAACGAGGAACAGCGCCATATCCCCTACCACCTTGGAGCTAGGCGTCACCTTCACTATGTCGCCGAAGAGCTGGTTGACGTCGGCGAAGGTAGTTTTCACGGTTTCAAACTTATCGAGCAGGCCCAGCGAAGCAGCCTGGGGCCGCAGGTTGGAATACTGCCCGCCCGGAATTTCGTGCTGGAACACCTCCGACGTGCCCGCCTTCAAGCCCGACTCAAACGGATAATAATGCTCCCGCACGGTGTCCCAGTAATTGGAAAACTCATTGAGCGAGAGTTGGTCGAACTCCCGGTGGCGCTCCTGCCCGCGCAGCATCTCCACGACGGAGTTGAAATTGGGCTGCGAGGTGAGCCCCGACAAACTGCCCAGCGCCACATCAATCACATCGACGCCCGCCTCCACGGCTTTCAGATACGTAGCGGCCTGCAACGACGACGTATCGTGGGTGTGCAAGTGAATAGGCAGGCTGATGGTATCGCGCAGGGCGGTGATAAGCTCGGTGGCGGCATAGGGCTTCAAGAGTCCGGCCATATCCTTGATGCACAGAATGTGGGCCCCAGCATCTTCGATCTGCCGGGCGAGGCGCAGGTAGTATTCGAGGTTGTATTTCTGGTTGCGGCGCGGGTCCAGAATGTCGCCGGTGTAGCAGATGCTGGCTTCGGCTAGGCTCTGCG
Source organism: Hymenobacter sp. M1-2 (assembly GCF_057808495.1). NCBI lineage: Bacteria > Pseudomonadati > Bacteroidota > Cytophagia > Cytophagales > Hymenobacteraceae > Hymenobacter > Hymenobacter sp. M1-2. The sequence goes on along the minus strand of NZ_JBTYZO010000004.1, from coordinate 126,105 downwards.
TTTTGTTGCGCACGAAGCCGATGCAAGCTTCCATGCCGGGCATCCAGTTCAGCGAGTCGAAAATGCGGAATACGTCGATGCCCGTTTCGGCGGCTTGCTGTACGAAACGCTCGGTCAGGTTGTCGGGGTAGGCCTTGTAGCCCACGCCGTTGGCCCCGCGAATGAGCATTTGCAGCAAAATGTTGGGCACGGCTTTGCGCAAGCGGGCCAGCCGCTCCCAGGGGTCTTCGTGCAGGAAGCGCAACGCCACGTCGAACGTAGCGCCGCCCCAGCATTCGAGCGAGAACGTCTGCGGGTGCTGACGGGCGTACCGCTCGGCAACTTTCAGCATGTCGAAGGTGCGCATGCGGGTGGCCAGCAGGCTTTGGTGGGCGTCGCGCAGGGTGGTGTCAGTGTAGTGAATCTGCTTGTCGGCGCGCAACCACTTAGCAAAATCTTCCGGCCCCAATTCACTGAGCCGGTCTTTGGTGCCGGCCGGGATGAACTGCGTCGTATCGGCTTCGGGGAGACGGGGCTTGCGCAGGTCGCGCTTGGGGTCGAGCAGGCCGCGCACGTCGGGGTTGCCGTTCACTATCACGTCGCCAAGGAAGCTGAGCACCTTGGTGGCGCGGTCTTGCCTCGTCTTGAACCGAAATAGCTCAGCGTGGTCCTTGATGAAGTCCACGTTGGCCTCGCCGGCCATGAAAACCGGGTGGGCAATAATGTTTTGCAGGAACTGAATGTTGGTCCGCACCCCGCGCACCCGAAATTCATCGAGCGTGCGGGCCATCTTGGTGGCTGCGTCTTGTAGCGTGGGCGCCTGCGTGGACACTTTCACGAGCAGCGAGTCGAAAAACGGCGACACTTTCACGCCGGTGTACACCGAGCCCTGGTCGAGCCGGATGCCGAAGCCCCCCGCCGAGCGGTAGGCCGTGATGGTGCCGTAATCGGGTTTGAAGTCGTTTTCGGGGTCTTCGGTGGTGATGCGGCACTGAATGGCGTACCCAATTTTCAGCGGCTTTTGCCCGTTGCCCAGCCTAATCTCTGGGTCCGATAGTCGGCGGCCATCGGCAACATGGAGCTGCGTTTTGATGAGGTCGATGCCCGTAATCATCTCCGTGACGGTGTGCTCCACCTGGATGCGCGGGTTCACCTCAATAAAGTAGATGCGGTCCTGCTCGGGATTCACCAAGAATTCGACGGTCCCGACGTTGTTGTAGCTTACGGCCCGGCCTAGGCGTAGCGCGTACTCATATATGAGGTGGCGCATGTGGTCGGGCAGGTTGAGGGAAGGCGCCACTTCCACTACTTTCTGGTAGCGGCGCTGCACCGAGCAGTCGCGTTCGTAGAGGTGCACCAGTCCGCCGTGGTTGTCGGCCACCAGCTGCACTTCGATATGCTTGGGCTTCTCCACGAACTTCTCCAGAAACACGGTGTCGTCGCCGAAGGCTTTCAGCGCCTCATTGCGAGCCTCGAAGAAGCCGCGTTCCAGCTCTTCATCGTCGCGGATGACACGCATACCGCGCCCGCCGCCACCAGCCGCGGCCTTCAGCATCACGGGGTAGCCAATGCGGTGCGCCTCTTCTTTGGCGATTTCCGCGTCGGTGAGGTCTTGCTGGCTGCTTTCAATGATGGGCACTTGGCACTCTACGGCCACTTTTTTGGCCGCTACTTTGTCGCCGAGGGCTTCCATTACTTCTGGCCGCGGCCCTACGAAGATGATGCCTTCTTCCCGGCAGCGCCGGGCCAGCGTGGCATTTTCGCTCAGGAAGCCGTAGCCCGGATGGATCGCGTCGACACCGTTTTCTTTGGCCGTTCGGATGATGCCTTCAATATCCAGGTAGGGCCGCAGTGGTTCGTCGTCGCGCCCGATTTGGTAGGCCTCATCGGCCTTGTAGCGATGCAGCGAGTACCGGTCCTCGTAGGTGTAGATGGCCACGGTTTGGATGCCCAGCTCGGTTGCGGCCCGGAGCACGCGAATAGCAATTTCGCCCCGGTTGGCGACCAGCAATTTGCGGATATTCATCTTGAAGTGCAGGGTTTGGTAGAGGGAGAATGCGCGTAGCAAGCTACGGAAAGAGCCGGAAAGAGTTAGCGAAAATTCGCTAACTCTTTCCGGCTCTTTCTTTTCGGTGGGGCATTACTCTATGTAGCTTTCTAACAGTGAGCAACATCGCTAAGCGGTTGTGCCAACTGCTTTAAGCGCCTAAAGCTACTTCGTCAGCACTTTCACGCTCAGGCGGCGGTTCATGGCGCGGCCTTCTTCGGTTTGGTTGGTGGAGATGTTGTAATTGGAGCCGTAGCCTCTGGCATCAATGCGGGTGGGGCTGACACCCATTTCAACCAGGGCAGACCAAGCGGTTCGGGCGCGGGCCTCGCTCAGCAATCGGTTTACCTTGTAAGTGCCAGTGCTGTCGGTGTAGCCGCCAATTTTAATACGGGCCCTAGGATAACCTCCCATCAGCAGAACTATGTTGCGCAATTGCGTCCTTGACTCTTTGGTGAGTGTAGCTCGGCCGCTTTCAAAAAATACCCGGTCAAAGTTTATCCAGCCTTGGCTCAAGTCTACGGTGTCCACTTTTACGCTCGGATCAGAAAGAAAACGATACAGCAGGTTCTCCGTCGAACTGACACCAACATCCGTTATTTTGTCGCCATTGGGCAATTTCAACTCCGTAAGCGCACCCGTATCATAGATGTAGTTGCCGGTTTTGGCATCATAATGTCCGCCGACTATTGGAACAACCACCCGGGGCGAGTACCGGCGGGCCGGATAGCGCGAAGGGCGAGCGGAAACCGGTTCAGGAGTTACTGCCGCGGTTGTTGCGGAAGCCGATGCTGAAGCTGTTGCTGGCGCTAAAACGGGTGTTGGCGGGGCGGTAGAGGCTACTACTTGCTCGATGCGGGCAGGCGTGTAACCGGGCACATCATCGGGAGAAGCAGTGGAGTGGTTTCTGCCGCGCTTAGCTGCTTGCGCAGATTTTGGGCCCGGACGCAGCATAAATGTGCCGTTGGCCGTTTTGCCCGCTTGCAGGAAAACATTATTCACTATCTCCTTCTCGTAGCTCGGCTGGGTGATCAGGACCGTGTAGGGGCCACCGACTGGCAAATCCACGATGGAGAAGCTGCCTGACTCATCAGTGCTGGCAGTACGGCGTGTGCCCGAAGGCATATGTACGATGGTTATGGAAGCCCTGGAAAGTGATTCTTTGTTGGCCGATTGTACAGTGCCCTTCATGCTGGCAACGGCTTGGTTCTGAGCTGCTGCTTCAAGTATTAAGAACCTGAAAAAGCAGAAAAAGAGCAGAAAGCGTAGAGAACGATTCATGTGAGAGAGCAGTGAATCCAAAAAGACGTTTAAATGTAATACATATTCTTTAAACTATACTAAACGACTATTCTTAAATCCAGAATAACTATACTTTCATCTATGGCATAAGCTTTACCCTCTTTTTTACACACGCTATCAGAATCGTTCTAGGCTACAATACAAGCTCACTGTAGATAGCTCCGCACCGTACTGCTCGACGTGTTAGATTATCTGCTCTCACAAGTAGCAAGCCGCTCCACCAGTAGTTCGATCTTCCGACCCAAAGTAGTACCGAATGGTAGTTACCCTTGCGGTTTTCCGCTCAACTCAGCGGGCTTTCTTTCTAGATTGAACAATAGATGCGGCAAACCTTATTCCTACAGCAGAGTTTGCTGAGGAATGCTACGTATCTGAACCACCATTCATGGAATTCGCCAACAAAAACATCCTCATCGTTGGGGCCTCGTCGGGTATCGGACTGGCCACCGCCCAACTGCTACACGAGCTTGAAGCCAATTTGTTCACGGCTTCGCGCCACCTTTCGCCGGAGCTAGCCGCATTGGGCACTGCCTTCCAGGAACTGGATGTAACGCAGCCGCTCGGCGCGGCGCTGGATGGGTTGCCCGAGGTGTTGCACGGCGTGGTGTACTGCCCCGGCAGTATCAAGCTGCGGCCTTTCGAGCGAATTCCAGTGGAGGACTTTCGGGCTGATTTCGAGTTGAACGTGCTGGGTGCCGTGCAAGTGTTGCAAGCCACTATGAAGCGCCTCAAGAAAGCTGGTGGCGCCTCCGTGGTGCTATTCAGCACTGTGGCCGCCGATACCGGCATGAGCTTCCACGCCAGTATTGCCACCGCTAAAGCTGGTATTGAAGGTCTTACTCGCGCCCTAGCCGCCGAGTATGCAGCCAGCAATGTTAGAGTTAATGCTATTGCCCCCTCGCTCACCGACACCCCCTTGGCGGCGTCCTTGCTGAACACGCCCGAAAAGGCGGAAGCCGGCGCCAAGCGCCACCCTTTGCAGCGCATCGGTCAGCCGCAAGACCTGGCTTACACCGCTTCCTTCCTGCTTTCCAACCATGGCTCCTTTATTACGGGCCAAGTGCTGCCCGTAGACGGTGGCATGGGCCGGCTGAAATAAACAATTGTAGCGGGGAGAAGCCAGAGCAAGAAACAAGACGGCCGTTTGACAACAAGAGCAACAAAATCTACGTCTTTTCTCTGGTCTGACTTCTCTCACTTCTTACTTCTGCTATCTTGAAAGTTGCTCTCTTCTGGCACCGGCGCGATTTACGCTTTCACGATAACGCCGGGCTGACAGCGGCCCTGCAAAGCGGCTTTCCGGTAATACCCTTGTTCATCTACGACCGTGAAATTCTGGACTTGCTGCCCAGCCGCCGCGACGCGCGCGTCACGTTTATCTATGATGAAGTAGAGCGACTAGGTCGTGAGGCCGAGCAGGCTGGCGGTCAGTTGCTGGCTTTCTACGGCCGGCCGCTGGATGTTTTTGCGCGGCTCCTGGCCGAGCACGAGGTGGCGGCCGTGTACACCAACGAGGATTACGAGCCCTACGCCACGGAGCGCGATACGGCCGTAGCCAAGCTTTGCCAGCAGCACGGTGCCGAGTTTCACGCCTTGAAAGATCAGGTGATTTTCGCCAAGCAAGAATTACTAGGCAAGTCGGGCAAGCCTTCCAAGGTATTTGGAGCCTACCGCAAAGCATGGCTGGAGGCTCTGCGCGACGAGCAACTGCTCCCCCATCCTTCGGCTGAATTATTCGGAGCTGAAAACTTGGCGCAACTGCCCAACCTGCCCGCCCGCCCCACGCTAGCGGATATGGGGTTCGAGGAGTTTCGGCAGTATGTGCCCGCCGCTGAGCTGCCCGCCGAGGAATTGGTGCGCAACTACCATCTCACCCGCAACCTGCCCGGCCGGGTAGATAGCAGCACGCGCCGCTCCGTGCATCTGCGCTTCGGGACACTGAGCGTCCGGGAGTTGATGCGCCAAGCCCAGCAGCTGAATCCCAAGCTGCTGGCCGAGCTTATCTGGCGCGACTATTTCATGATGCTGCTTTGGCACTACCCCAACACGGCCACCGAAAGCTACGAGCCGCGCCTGCGCCACGTGCCCTACCGCAACAACGAGGCAGAATTTCAGGCATGGTGCGAGGGCCGAACCGGTTATCCGCTGGTAGATGCCGGTATGCGCGAATTAAACCAAACCGGCTACCTGCCCAACCGGGCCCGAATTGCTACGGCCGGTTTTCTGGTGAAGCACCTGTTCATCGACTGGCGCTGGGGCGACCGGTATTTTGCCGATAAGCTCCTTGATTACGACATGAGCCAGAACGTCGGCAACTGGCAGTGGATGGCCGGTACCGGCGTAGTGGCCGCGCCGTGGTTCCGCGTGTACAGCCCCCAAAGCCAGCTGGAGCAGTACGACCCGGAGCTGACCTACGTGAAAAAATGGGTGCCTGAGTACGGAACCAGTGCCTATCCGCCGCCCATCGTGGACCACAAATTCGCGCGGGGACGGGCCGTGGACACGCTCCGGGCGGCTTATCGGGCAGCTGGGCCGGGGTAAGCACGAAAAACATTTCGTTCTGCCTTTAAGTCAACTTATTGGTTGATTTGCTGGTTATAGCTGCACTATGGAACAGCAACCCTCTCCCCAGGTAGCCCCCGAAACGGCGGCCTCGCCCAAAGCCCGTATCAAGCAAGCCTACCTCGACTACGTCTTGGACAAGGGCCGGCAGCCCGCTTCGGTGTACAAACTCACGCAGCAACTCGGTTTGCCGGAGCAGGAATTCTACCTCTACTATCCCAATTTCGATGCTATTGACCGGGAATTGTGGGCCGATTTTGGCCGCGAAGCTCGGGCCACGATATCCAAAGAGCCTGTTTGGGAGCAGTACGGCGCCCGCGAAAAGCTACTCGGCTTTTACTACACGCTGATTGAAATTCTGAAGCGCAACCGCAGCTACGCGCTCAACGCCTTGCGCCGCTCGTTGTCTAAAATGCCCGGCCTCACTCCGCGCGTGCTCGCCGATTTCCGGCAGGACTTCGAGGACTTCGTGGCGGATATTCTGCGTGAAGGCCGCCAGCGAGAGGAAGTGGCGAACCGGCAGGTTATTCAGGATGGTTACCCGCGCTTCTTCTGGCAGCAACAGCTGTTCGTACTCGGCTTTTTCGCCAAAGATGAAAGCATCAACTTCGAGCGCACCGACGCCGCCATCGAGAAAGCGGTAACTCTAAGCTTCGACCTCGTAGGCCGCAACACGCTGGATTCAGCCACCGACTTCGTCCGTTTCCTGCTGCACAACCGCCGCCGACGTTAAGCAACGCTCGTAGCCCGTATCCATCACCAAGTTGTATGAGAGCATATAGCGCGGCGCCAGAGGCTTGGTATAAGTAGGGCTTCACAGCTAAAACGGTTCAACAAATTTTTCTGGCCGAAGCACCGCTTCGGGAGATATCTTCACATGTCCGCACCAACCGAAAATACGCCTCTTTCCTCGCTGCCCACCACCAAAGTGGCGCGGGCTGCGCGTTTCGCCAAAACCGGCCTCAACGTGGGCGCCAACTACGTGAAGCACTATGCCAAGCGGGCCGTAGGCGCGGAAAGCACCACCGAAAACCTGCACGCGGCCAACGCGGCTGAGTTGTACGGTGCCTTAAGTGAGATGAAAGGCTCGGTCCTGAAGGTGGCGCAAATGCTGGCGATGGAAAAAAATCTGCTGCCCACTGCTTACACCGACCAATTTGCGCAGGCGCAGTACCAAACGCCCCCGCTGTCAGGGCCGTTGGTGGTGAAGTCATTTCGGGATGCTTTTGGCAAGTCGCCGTTCGAGGTTTTTGATGAGTTTGACCTCACCGCTCGGCAGGCCGCCAGCATCGGGCAGGTTCATTTCGCTCGCAAAGACGGCAAAGCCTTGGCCGTAAAAGTGCAGTACCCCGGCGTGGCTGACAGCATCCGCTCCGACATTCGGCTGGTGAAGCCTATTGCCTTGCGTGTATTGGGGCTTGATGAAGCTACGGTACGGCCCTATCTGCAAGAGGTGGAAACGCGGCTGGTCGAAGAAACGGACTACGCTTTGGAACTGCGTCGGGGTCAGCAGATTGCCGCCGCCTGTGCCGCACTGCCCCATCTGGAGTTTCCGCGCTACTATCCCGAGCTTTCCGCCGCCCGCATCCTGACCATGGATTGGCTAGCAGGCCAGCACTTGCGGGAGTTTCTAGGAACCAATCCCACCCAGGAAGTGCGCAACCAACTCGGGCAGGCGCTTTGGGATTTCTACATGTTCCAGCTCAATGAGTTGCGCCAGGTACACGCCGACCCGCACCCCGGCAATTTTCTGCTGCGCACCGAAGCCGGCGGCACGCTAGGCGTCCTCGATTTTGGGTGCGTAAAAGAAATTCCGGCCGATGTGCACCGCCTGTTCACTGCCCTACTCGCCCCCGAAACTCTCGCCGATCCAGCCCGCCTTGCTTCGTTGCTGGAAGAAGCCGGCGTAGTGCGCCCCGAAGATGCGCCCAACAAAAGGAGCTTCTATATCAGTACCATGCAAGCTTCGCTGGAACTCGTGGGCCGCCCGTTCCGCCAGCCCACGTTCGACTTCGGCGACCCTTCTTATATGCAGGCCCTCTACGCCCTCGGCGACGACCTGATGCAGCAACCCGAACTGCGCCAGCAGCGGGAACCACGCGGCTCCGAGCATTTTATCTACCTCAACCGCACTTACGTAGGCTTGTACGCCTTGCTTACGGAGCTGCGCGCCGTGGTGCACACCAAGGCTGAAGTGCCCCAGCCGGTCGCTACTTTATAGTAGCTTGCCCACGCGGAGTGGCTTCGTTAATCAACTGCCGCGCTGGTATATGAAGACTGAGCTACTGTTCGCCGCGTTTCTTATTGCCTGTATTGCTGCTGTCTGGCTATACGTCAGAAGGCGCAAGACTTCTCGTTTTCCATCAGCTATGCCTAATTCTACTACTTCGTTTGATTCCAGTGGAGCTGCCCCACAGCCTATTTTGCCAGTAGAGAATCTGGCCGCCGCTCAAAACCAGTTCGGCTTTGCCTTGCTCCGGCAGGTACTGCTTCAATCTGCGGCGCATAGCAACGTTTTCTTGTCGCCCTTCAGCGTTTCTTCGGCTCTCACGATGGTGCTGGGCGGTACGGCGGGCACTACGCGTGAGGCACTGGCCCGTGCACTACACCTAGAGCATGTAGCTCCCGACGTTCTGGACCAAACCATAGCAACGCAGCTCCAAAGTTTCCTGCAAAACAGTGACGCACAGGCCACGCTCCACGTTGCCAACAGCATCTGGGCCGATAAACATCTGACTCTGGCACCTGCTTTTGCAGAGCGTGCCCGCACCTTTTATCAGGCCGAGGCTGCCACGCTGGACATGACGGCGGCGGATGCTGCTCCACGTATCAACCGTTGGGTTGACCAGCACACCCAAGGTAAGATTACGGCAATAGTGAGTCCAGAAGCACTAGCTGGCCCGCCCTCAGTCTCCGTGGTGTTGGTAAATAGCGTGTACTTTAAAGGGAAGTGGCAGAATGAGTTTGATGCCGCCGACACCAAGCCTGGTAACTTTACTCTGGTTAACGGCCAACATCGGCAGCTACCTCTCATGCAGCAGACTAGTACCGATATTGGATACTTTCGTGAAAAAGGCTGGCAGGCAGTGCGCTTATTTTACGAAGGGTATCCGCGCTATACGGCCATGTACATCTTTGTGCCCGATAACCCAGCTGGTCTACCAGCCTTCCTAGACCAGCTCACGGAGCAAAACTGGCAAAAGTGGATGGCTGCTTTCCGGCAGCAGTCTGAGCGGCTGGAAGTAGATTTCACTCTACCTCGGTTTCGGGTGACTTGGGAACAAGATTTAGTTGAACCGCTGAAAGCGGCAGGACTAGCACCCATATTTACACCCGGAGCCGATTTTTCTCCTATGGGCTTTCCTGTTCCGGAAGGTGGTTTTATTGATGCCATCCTCCACAAAACGTACCTAACTGTAGACGAACAAGGCACCGAAGCAGCTGCCGCAACAGCACTAATGGCCATGGCAGGTGCCGGGCCGCCGCAAGCTGCTCCTAAGCGCGTGGTTGTGCGGGCAGATAAACCTTTCTTTTGCGCCATTGTGGATGAGCAGACGCGGGTCGTGCTGTTCAGCGGTGCTATCTATGATCCTGCTACTTTGTAGCGGAGAGTTTTGTCTTAGGCTGCTGTGAAATTGCTGCGGCATTGCCTGCTTCTGCAAACAAAATAGTGCCTCTGCATCTTGTGGGAGGCACAACCATTCACCGTTCTACTTTTTGCCCATCATGAAAAAACTCTGGACTCTTTGCGCAGCATTGCTGAGCACTATCACCATGGCCTCGGCCCAAAGCGCCATGAGCTGCTGCGCGAAACCGGCCAGCCAGAATGCCACCGAGGCGTTTGCCATGCTGGCCTCCAACGAAAATTTCTCCGGCAGCCACGACACTCCCCTACCCTACACCTACGCCGGCGAAGGTCAGGCTATTGAGTTTAAAACGCCCGATGGGCAAACCGGCAAAGGCTTCGAGGTCAAGAGCGCCACACCATCCGACAAGTACCTGTTCGTGATTCACGAGTGGTGGGGCCTCAACGATTATATCAAGCAGGAAGCCGCAAAATTCGCCAAAGAGCTACCCGGCGTTAACGTTATAGCCCTCGACCTCTACGACGGACAAGTAGCTACCACTGCCGATGAAGCCGGCAAGCTCATGCAAGCCGTAAAAACCGACCGGGCCCAGGCCATCATTAAAGGCGGCATACAATACGCTGGTCCGAAAGCGCAGGTAGCCACCATCGGCTGGTGCTTTGGTGGGGGCTGGAGCCTGCAAACTGCCCTGCTAGCTGGCCCGCAAACCAAAGCCTGCGTGATGTATTACGGTATGCCCGAAAAAGACGTGGCTAAGCTCAAGACGCTAAACACGGATGTGGTATTCGTTTTTGCCAAAAAAGACGAGTGGATCAATCAGAAGGTAGTGGACCAGTTCCAGAAAGACATGGCTGCCGCCAAAAAAGGCCTGGCCGTGAAAACCTACGACGCGGACCACGGCTTTGCCAATCCGTCCAATCCTAAGTACAACAAGACCTTTGGCGACGACGCGCACGCGGCTGCCGTAACCTACCTGAAGAAAAACCTCAAGCTGAAAAGCTAACCTCAGCTCATTACCGAGGCGGCGCTGTCCGTTAATGAAAGGAGCGGCCTCAACAGGCTGCTCCTTTTCTTTTTAAGTACTAAGCTCTATCTTTTACCACCTAGGCTTCTTCTGTGCTTCTCATCCCACCCATCCTTCGTGCCATGGCCACTCTTCCCACCTTGCTTTCCGAATACGGCGAAAGTCACCAAAATCCCACCAACAAGCTCGTGCATTGGGTGTGCGTGCCGCTGATCATGTTTTCGTTGCTGGGTTTGCTGTGGTCGGTGCCGATGCCGGTGGCCCTGCGCGCCATTAGCCCGTGGCTGAATCTGGGCACTCTGGTGATGCTTCTAGCTATAGTGTACTACCTGCGGCTTTCGGTGCGGCTCTCCATTGGTATGTTGCTGGTGTGGGCTGTGATGGCGGCGGCTCTTCGCTTTGTCGATGGTAGCGCGGTGCTGCCATTGTGGGCCGTGTGCCTGATTGTGTTTGTAGTAGCTTGGATAGGCCAGTTCTGGGGGCATAAGATAGAGGGCAAAAAACCGTCCTTTCTCAAAGACGTGCAGTTCCTACTTATCGGGCCATTGTGGCTGTTGCACTTCGTCTACCGAGCACTGGGCTGGAGGTACTAAATAGGAAGAGCTTAGAACTGAGAGGTGAGAAGTCAGACTACGTTATGGTACGCCTCTCTGCATATCTTCTGAACGTAGCCTAGCGCCCCAGCACTCCTATCAAACTTCGACTTTCTATAAAACCGTAGGGGCCGGTTCGCAGTGCGAACCGGCCCCTACGGTTTTATACTTATTGCTCTAGTTGCTGCACCAGTTCCTGCAAGGCTTCCGGGAGTTGCTGCATATCGTCGAGTACGAAGTAGAGCTCCTGGAAATGGTCTTTCTCAAAAGGCGTCTCTAATACCCCGCGCAACGTGAAATCAAGACGAGTGGGTTTCTCGCTGAGGCTGAACTTCACCTCCCCGTGCGAAGACAGCAGGCCGGCGCCGTAGATGCGCAAACCATCTGCTTGGCGCAACAGGCCGAACTCCGCCGTGAACCAGTACAGGCGCGTGAACATGTCCAGCGTGCTTGGCTCGCGAGTGATGTTGCGCAACGCAGCTTCTCCTAGCTGCTGTAGAAAATTTGAGAAGCCTGGGTCCAGCAGCAGCGGCACGTGCCCGAATACATCATGGAACATGTCGGGCTCCTCTAGGTAATCGAGTTGCTCTAGCTTGCGCAGCCACGTGGTGGCCGGAAACTTCTTATCGGCCAGCAGCCCGAAGAATACAGCATCATCGACGATGCCCGGCACCACTACCAATTCCCAACCAGTGAGTCGTTGCAAGCGGGGGTTTATTTCCCGGAAGTCGGGAATACCGTTGCGGGTGAAGCCTATCTCGCTTACTTTCTGGATAAAAACGTCGGCGGCCCGGTCTGGTAGCAATTCCATCTGCCGGTCAAACAAGAGCTGCCACACGTGCTGGTCGGCGGCGGTGTAGTGGCTGTACTGTTGCGTGAGCAAAGGCAGAGTGGTGGGTGCAGCGGAAGTGGGCAAAGACATCATACCAAAAGAGAAATGAGAGGTTAGAAAAAGTCGTTTGTGAAGGGGTTGAAAAGAAAAAGCCTGCCTCCGCTGAGCGGAAGCAGGCTTTCGAAATGTCCGGGGAAGATGATTACTCTTCGGAACACGCCAGCACCGCTCCGCTCCCAGAGGGAACGTACAGCGTATAGGCGTAATAGCGCGAAGTGAGGAGTGTCATCGGGGCAAAGGTAAACGAAGCTGGCGTACTTACAAGAGCATACGCATTTTCTTCTGCCGCTACGGCACGGTATTCAGTTGCCAATTGGTGGCTAGAAGGGCCGACAGTTCGGCTACACTTTCGGTGAGCTGCTCCCAATGCGGCAGCACGAAATATTGCTCCTGAAACCGCACTTCGCTGAAACTGGTGCGCAATACAGTGGCCAGATCGAAGGCGTGGCGGGTGGTTTCGTCGTGCACACAATGGTGCACCTCCCCCGCCGACGAAAGCAGGCCCGCGCCGTAGATGCGGGGTTTGCCCTCTTCGAGCACTAGCCCAAATTCCACCGTGAACCAGTAGAGCGCCCGCAGCCGCTGCAACGCCTGCGCATCGTGCTGGTGCAGGCGGGACACGTGCCCCAGGAATTGCAGGAAGTTGGCAAAGGCCGCATCCGTAAGCAGCGGCACGTGCCCGAATACATCGTGAAACAAATCGGGTTCTTCGATGAAGTCGAACTGCTGCATGCTGCGGAGCCAAGTGGTAGCCGGAAATTTCTTGTCGGCCAACAGATTGAGAAACGTGGCGTCATCTACCATGCCCGGTACTGGCACCAACGTCCAGCCGGTGGCTTGGTGGAGGCGCTGGCTCACTTCATCGAAGTTAGGAATGGCGTTGCGATGAAAACCAATGCGTTGCAGACCTTGCGCAAAAGCGGAACACGCGCGCTTGTGCAGCAGCGCAGTTTGGCGGTCGAACAATACTTTCCAGACCAACTGGTCCTGCGCCGTATACCGGTCGTAGTGTTGCTGAAACATGGCAGTGGGCATAAAAAAAGGCCCGATTCCTTTTGGAGTCGGGCCTTACTGGTTTTCAGAGGAGAAGGAGTTTCATGTTCCTTTAGCTTCCGTACCGGCAATGCAGCCCGACCCCGCCCATCACAGGGCGAATATTGGTTAGGTAGAAGCATTTCGCGGACAGATTCAACATGATGAAGCAAATATAGAAAAACTCGGAAATAAGTTGTACACCCCAAAGGCACATTTATTTTAAGTCAACTGGACAATATAATCACTTATTCTTGACAATACCCCCTTTGACTTTAAGGCTAATAAGCAAAATTATAGTCACTTTTTTCTTTACCCGCCCTACAAGCACAGCTACATTTTCGTGAATTGTACCTCTTCACTTGTGCAACGTGTGTATTACATAAAGGCAGGCTATAGCCTCAATGGGAGAATAGACCTGCACTCACAGCAGCAACTTCATTTCTTATCATTTGGCTCATAGCTCATGGTTAGGTTTGTATCTCCCGTGACGACAAGGTCAAGGTTGGCGGTTTGTGGGGAGGGATTGAGTAGAAGAGCGGTAGAACCGGCGCCAAAACGCAACGTGGCTCGTTGGCCTGGTTTGAGTATTCCCTTACCGAAAATGCCTCCCCCGGCCGGGCGCTCCTTAAACTCGACATCCACCTTACCAATGTTTCGAGCTACTACTTTGAAGGCCCCTGGCTGCCCGCCTCCTAGCACGAATTGCTTGCTTGGTTCAATCAGCAGATTAGAGCGCAAATGGGCCCAGCAGGCAGTAGCAGAACATAAGGCGAGTACCACTCCCCCCACCACGACCACCCGACGGCCAGCCCCAAAGGCGCTAGATACACCAATGTGTAGGCGGAAGAGTAGCCCAGCCACAGCGGCGAGGTGCGAAGAGGATGAGGTTGCGGTAAAGAGCTTGTCCATGGCGAAAGACTTTGAGTATGTTGGAATGACTCAAAGGTGCCGGCCGCACTTATCTTAAACGCCTCAGATTATGCATCGAGACGTCCCAACTTATGAATTGGCACTGCTTATCTGGCTAGGAGTAACGCCGCGCAGCTTTTTAAAGACCCGGTTGAAAGTGGATTTGGAATTGAAGCCCGATTCTAGGGCCACCGCTAGCAATGTATAGTGGGCGAAGCGGGGGTCGTTGAGCTTACGTTCCGCCTCCCGCACCCGGTAGGTATTGATGTAGTCGTTGAAGTTCTGCTCAAACCCGGCATTGATGATGCGCGACAACGTGGACGTGTTGGTGCGCAGCTGGGAGGCGAGTTCGCCCAGCGTTAGTTCGGGGGCCAGATAGGGGCGGGCCGTTTCCATGTGGCGGGTGAGCCGGGCGGCCCAGCGCTGTAGCTCTGGGTCAGAATCGGCAGGCACGCTGGTATCGGGTACTGTCAGCTTCTCAGTCGGCGCTGACATTTGCCCTAAACCAGCCCGAGCAACTGGTACTTGATCAGCAGCAAATATTAGCGGTGCAACAACGACGGTTGCATCTGTCTCGATTTCGGCTGCTTCATTGGCGGCGACTGGCACAACAGATTCTGGGGCTGGCTGAAAATGCAGCGGGGCGGCTAGTCGATGATTAGCCAACAAGCCGGCAATGCTCAGGAAATAAATCAGAATGCCGGTCAACAAATACTCGTACCAAAACTGGTAGTAAGACAACCCCATGAGGCCAACATCCACGACGCTGAACAAGAACGTGATGCTGACGCCCACCAGCATGGCTACCAACAGGTTACGCAGCCATACGAACCGGATACGCTCCGTATCGGAGAAATAGTCGTTGATGTAGCGGCGGTAGGCACGGTAGTCGCGCAAGGTGAGCCAGCTGTACACGGCCACCGACACGTAGCCTAGCGCCTCCACCCAGCCGACCACGTCATCGGCCACGTTGGCCAGCCGGCCTTTAGTGCCGAAGTGAAAGGGGAACGGCTGGCCGAGTACGGCGTGCTGCCACCCCACGTCTATTCCGTACGCTACCAGCTTCCAACCCAAATACGCCAGCGCCGGCCCAAAATGCCACCAATGACGCCGCTCGAACCGGAATTCCTGGTTGGTAAGGCTGCGGAAGTAAAAGTAAAACGCCGGGCCCACCGCCAGCCAGTTGCTGAAGGGAAAATAGAACATGAACGTCGAGCTGGCATCGTGCGAGTCGTACCAGCCGCCGAAACCCAGCATCCACTGCGCCAGTCGCGCCGTTTGCAGCAACAGCAGCAGCGCCAGCCACCCATCGGCAGGCGAGCCATGCCGTCGGCCACGGGCCAGCAACACCACGGCTACCACTACTCCCTGCAAGAAGAAGGGCAGCAGCAGGGCACTGTAGGCGCTGAAGGTGAAGGTCATGTTGGTTTTGGATTACGCCGGTCTGCTGGTGGGAAAGCTCGGATAGTGCCTTGCAAGCAACCGTGTAAGGCGACGGACTGAAGTCCGTGCCACATCGGTAACGCTCCGCCTCAAAGCCAGTCCTGACGCGCAGCAACAACTTTACTGAAGTCCGTGCCACATCGGTAACGCTAGACCAGTCTTAGAAGCAACAAATATGAGCTTATAGGCGCTGATTGCCCACAGCGAGGTGGCCGTTTCTTCTTCGGAACGAGTAATTGCTACTCAAGAAGCTCCAATAACTCCTTCGGAAGGTGTTTTTTCTCCTTCTGATCCTCTAAAAACACCCTCCGAGGGTGTTTTTTCTCCCTCCGAGGGTGTTTTTACTCGTTCGGAGGCTCCAATAAGTAGTTCCGAGGGTGTTTCTTCTCCCTCAGAGGGAGAAAAAACACCCTCGGAACTACTTATTGGAGCCTCCGCAAGCTCTAACTGGCTGTTCGTAGTGGCCAAATGATTATTTGAGAATGGACCGAAGACCTACGGCTCACGCCAGACCTGCCGGCTGGCAGGGGCAATTAGCCGAATCATTCATGACTGGCTGAAACCAGCAATCATAAGACTTACGCACGGCGGTCCACGGGAAGCCCCGGCGGGGCGGCATATTGGTAGTACCCTGTTGCTCTACTGCCTCCGAGCCCCGGCGGGGCGACACCAACCGTCCAACGATTAGTGTCGCCCCGCCGGGGCTCGGTTAATCATTACCAGGGTTTTCCTACCGATATGCCGCCCCGCCGGGGCTTCCCGTGGACCGCCGTGCGTAAGCCCTGAGAGAAAAACCAACAACCAATATCCAACTATTCCAGCTCCTGCCGCAGCGCGTAGACTTTGCGCAGGTTGCGAATCAGGCGGGCCGACTCGTCGAAGTTGAGCGTTTGCTGGCCGTCGGAGGCGGCTTCTTCGGGCTTCTCGTGGGCTTCGTAGATGATGCCATCCGCGCCAGCCATAACACCGGCCAGCGCCATCGTTGATACGTACTCGCGGATGCCGATGCCGTGCGAAGGGTCCACGATGACAGGCAGGTGGGTTTTCTCCTTGAGGATGGGCACGGCATTGAGATCGAGGGTGTTGCGAGAGGCAGTTTCGAAGGTGCGGATGCCTCGCTCGCACAGAATCAGCTTTTCATTGCCACCCGAAAACACGTACTCTGCCGACGACAGCAATTCCTCCAACGTGCCCGAAATACCGCGCTTAATCATCACTGGCTTATCAACCCCGCCCAGCGCGTCGAGCAAGTTGAAGTTCTGCGTGTTGCGGGCGCCCACCTGGAATACGTCCACGTAATCGTGCATCTCCTCCACCTGCGACACCTGCATCACCTCGGTCACGATTTTGATGCCGCGCTGCCGGGCCATTTGGTGGAACAGTTTCAGCCCCTCCATGCCCAGCCCCCGAAACGAGTACGGCGACGAGCGAGGCTTGAACACGCCCCCGCGCATGATGCGCACTCCATTATCGAGCAGGTGCTGCATGATGCCTTCCATCTGCGCTTCACTCTCGATGCTGCACGGGCCGGCGGCCAGCGTGAGGCTGCCCTCACCTATCCGCACCCCGTCGCCGAGGTCGAGTACGGTGGGGCGTACGCGCCATTTGCGGCTCACCAGCTTGTAGTCGTCCGAGACGCGGTGCAGATCCAGGATGCCGGGCAGCTGACCGATGGCACGCAGGTCTACTTCGGCCTTGCCGATGGCCACGAGGTAGTGCGCGCGCTGCGTCTTGACCTCGGTGACTTTGTATTTGAGGGCTTTGATACGGGCTTCAATGGCCTGCTGGTCGGCTTCCTGGATGGTGGGGTCGAGCTGGATTATCATGCGTGGTCGGGTTCTCGCAGTGTTTCGCGGTGTTGGCGCGGTGTTTCGCGGTGTTGGCGCGGTGTGCAGGCGTCAGCATACCGCGTAAGATTTTATTGTAGGACTGATTTTACAAACCTTGCGGCGGCGGCTGGCGCGTCTTCAGTGTCATCTAAAGCCCGAATGAGGGCCGAGCCGATGATGGCGCCTTCGGCGTATCGACAGGCGCGCTGGAAAGAGGCTTTGTCGGCTATGCCGAAACCGATGAGGCGCGGATTGCGCAGCTGCATGTCCTCGATGCGCTGGAAATAGGCTTCCTGCACGCCGGCTGCTTGCGTATTGGCGCCGCCCGTGGTGCCAGGGCCCGACACGAGGTACAGAAAGGAATCCGTTAGCTCATCGATGCGGCGGATACGGTCCGGGGCGGTTTGGGGCGTGATGAGGAACACCGGCCGCAGGTGGTAGCGCTGGAAGATTTCCTGGTATTCGGTTACATAATCGTCGAGTGGCAAATCGGGCAGGATAACGCCGTCTACGCCGGCAGCGGCGGCTTCGCGGCAGAAGTTTTCCACCCCGAATTGCAATACCGGATTGAGGTAGCCCATGAGCAGGATGGGCGTATCGGGCACGGTGTGGCGCACGTCTTTGAGCTGCCCGAAGAGCACGCGCATATTCATGCCGTTTTGCAGAGCCACGGTGCTGCTCTGCTGAATCACGGGGCCATCGGCGAGCGGGTCGGAGAAGGGCATCCCGATTTCGATGAGGTCGGCGCCGGCGGTGGTGAGGGCTTCGATGAGCGGCACGGTGTCATGCAAGCGCGGGTAGCCGGCCGTGAAGTAGACGTTGAGCAGGCCCTTCTGCTTGCGTTGGAAGGCTTGTTGGATTCGGTTCATGTAGAGTTTCCCGCAGAGGGCGCAGAGGTTTCCGCAGATGACGCAGAAGAACGACCTCCGCGACTTCTGCGGAAACCTCTGCGCCCTCTGCGGGAAATTAAGTGAGCTTATCGGCGTACTTCAAATACGTGTCGAGGTCTTTGTCGCCGCGGCCGGAGAGGTTGATGACGACTACCTCATCGGGCCCCGCGCCAAGCTGGTCTAAGGCGGCCAGGGCGTGGGCGGTTTCGAGGGCGGGGATAATGCCTTCGAGGCGGCTGCATTCGGCCACGGCACGTAGGGCAGGCTCGTCTTCAATGGAGATGAAGCACGCCCGGCCTTCCGCCGCCAGATAGGCGTGCAGCGGCCCAATACCCGGATAATCGAGCCCCGCCGACAGCGAGTACGGCTCCGTAATTTGGCCGTCTTCGTCTTGCATGAGCAGCGTGCGGGAGCCGTGAATGATGCCCGGCTTGCCTAGCACCGACGTAGCCGCCGAGTGCCCGGACGTGATACCGTGCCCGGCCGCTTCCACCGCCACCAATTGTACCGATGGCTCATCGAGAAAGTGGTAGAACGCGCCGGCCGCGTTGGAGCCGCCACCCACGCAAGCCACCACGTATTGCGGCAGCTCGGAGCCGGTTTTCTCCAGCAGTTGCCAGCGCATTTCCTCACTGATGACGGATTGCAGCCGCGCCACCAAATCGGGGTACGGGTGCGGCCCCACCACGGAGCCAATGATGTAGTGCGTGTCGACGGGGTTGGAAATCCAGTCCCGAATGGCCTCGTTGGTGGCGTCTTTGAGGGTGCGGCTGCCACTGAGGGCCGCTCGTACTTCGGCCCCGAGCAGGCGCATACGCTCCACGTTGGGCCGCTGCCGCTCCATGTCCACGGAACCCATGTACACCACGCACTGCATGCCCATGAGCGCGCACACCGTGGCCGTGGCTACGCCGTGCTGGCCCGCGCCAGTTTCCGCGATGATGCGGGTTTTGCCCAGCCGCCGGGCCAGCAGAATCTGCCCCACCGTGTTGTTAACTTTGTGGGCCCCGGTGTGGCACAGGTCCTCGCGCTTGAGGAAAATGCGCGTGTTATAGCGTGCCGATAGCCGTTTGGCTTCGAACAGCGGTGTGGGCCGGCCTACATAGTCGCGGAGGAGCTGCTGGTATTCCTGCTGAAACTCCGGCTCGGCCAGGATATCGAGGTAGGTGGAGCGCAACTCTTCCACATTGGGATAGAGCATTTCGGGGATAAAGGCGCCGCCGAATTGGCCGTAGTAGCCGCGTTCCGTGGGGGTTTGGTAGGTCATGGGGTTTCTCGCAGTGTTACGCAGTGGTGGCGCGGTGTTTCGCAGTGTGCTGGTGGCAGCACGTAGCGGGCTACCATGTCAGGTTCGTAAGTCAGTAAACATCTGGCGCAGCAATTCGGCATCTTTTAGGCCGGGCGCGGTTTCGAAGCGGCTGTTCAGGTCCAGGGCGTAGAGGCCGGGCAGACGTAGGTTTCGTAAGGTTTCGGCGTGCTCCGGGCCGAGGCCGCCCGCCAGAAAGTAAGGCACCGGCAGGTGATATTGTTCCAATTGTCGCCAGTCGAAGACGGTGCCGTTGCCGCCGGGCTGCGCGCCTTTCGTATCGAAGAGGAAGAAATCGACACGGCCCACGTAGGGTTGCAGAGCCGCAACATCCAGCTCCTCTCCCACCGCAAATGCTTTGATAACACGTACACCGGCAGCCTGGAGCACAGCGCAGATTTCGGGAGTTTCGTGGCCGTGCAGCTGTACTAGGTTCAGGCCATAGTCGGCAATGCGCTGCTTTATCACCGCCACGTCCTCATCCACAAACACACCCACTTTCTGAATAGCAGTCGGTAGCTGAGCCAGACTTTCCGGCCGCAGGTTCTCTCCCACGTAGCGGCTGGATTTCGGGTAGAAAATGAATCCCAAGAAATCTGGCCGCAACTCCGCTACGGCCGCCACGTTGGCCGGTTCGCGCATACCGCACACCTTTAGATAGTACTGAGACATTAGTATTGAGTAGTGAGTATTAGGTAGTGAGACATGAGTAGTGATTATTTAGATGTTTTTTAAGTCTTTGTTTTCGCTATTCACTTTATAGCGGTTTCGGGTCTGATGCACCGCCCCCCTGATATTAACTGCTGAAAAATACAATGTTGCAGAAGTGACAAAGGCCCCATCGTTTACAAAATCGCTATAATCTCACTACTCATATCTCACTACTCAATACTAATGTCTCATATCTCAATACTAACTACTCACTACTACAGCGCGCAATTCCTGCACCAGCGCGGCGCAAGCCTTTTCCGGCCGGCTGTGCCGCATGAATGTCTCGCCGATTAGAAAACCCTGGTAGCCCACGGCTCGCAACGCCTGGATGTCAGCGGCCGAAGTCAGCCCACTTTCCGTCACTTTGACGAATTCGGCCGGAATGCGCTGCGCTAATTCGCCGGAAGTGTCGAGGCTGACGCTGAAGTCGTGCAGGTTGCGGTTGTTGACACCCACCAGCGTTACGGCGTCGGGGTGCAGGGTGCGGTTCAGTTCGTCGGCATTGTGAATTTCGAGCAGCACTTCCAAACCTAGGCTTTTGGCGAAACGGCCCAGGCGCAGCACCTCGTCGGCACTAAGAGCGGCGGCAATAAGCAGCACGGCGTCGGCCCCAATGCTCCGAGCTTCCAGAATCTGATACTCGTCTACCACGAAGTCTTTGCGCAGAATGGGGCAGAAATTGTAGCGCCGGGCAATGGTGAGGTCCTCGTTCTTGCCGCCGAAAAACTCCGTGTCCGTGAGGATGGACAGTGCCGACGCGCCCGCCTGCATGTAGCCGAGCGTGGTGCGCTCCACCGGCGCGTGCTGATTGATGAAGCCCTTGCTCGGCGACTTGCGCTTGAACTCCGCAATGATGCCGCTTAGGTCGTCGCGGAGCAGGTAGCGGCGCAGACTCAACGGCTGCGCCTCCAAGTACAGGCTCTGCTCCAGCTGCTTGATAGGCACCAAGCTCTGGCAGTTGGCCACCTCCTGGCGCTTATGGGCAATTATTTTATCCAGTATAGTCATGGTGTGAAGTAGAGTTGTTGGAGTGTGGCTACCGGCCACGAGTTCGAGTTGGTGAATGAAATGATGAAGGACTACTCAAGTAGCGCCGCCACGATACGCAACTACCTAGTCACAGACTAACAGCCGAAGCGCCTGCCGGGCTTTTCCCGCATCCAGAGATTCCTGAGCCGCGGCCAGGCAATCGGCAAAGCTGAACTCTGGTTCCAGGCAGCTGATGGCCAAGGCCGCGTTGGCCGTCACTACGTCGCGCTGGGCGCGGGTGCCCCGGCCTTCCAGCACATCCACGAAAAGCTTGGCCGATTCGGCCACCGTGCGGCCACCCGCCAACTCAGCGGGTTGCGTGGCGAGCAAGCCTAAATCGGCGGCCTGCACCACCCGTTCTCCGGCGGAAGTGGCCAGCTTGGCGGCGCCGGTCAAAGAAAGCTCGTCGTAGCCATCGAGGGCATGTACCACAGCATAGCGCGTATCGGTCTGCTGTAGCAGGTACTGGTAGAGGCGCAGCAGCTCCAAGTTGAACGTGCCAGCCACTTGGTAGCGGGGCCGCGCCGGATTCACGAGCGGCCCCAGAATGTTGAAGAACGTGCGCACCCCCAGTTCGCGCCGCACCGGCCCGGCGTGGCGCATGGCCGGGTGGAAGGATGGTGCGTGCAGAAAGCAGATGTTGGCTCGCTCCAATTGGCGCTTCAGCACCTCGTTGCCGCTCTGAAAATCCACCCCCAGCTGCGCCAGCACATCCGACGAGCCGCAGACCGACGAAACGCCCACGTTGCCGTGCTTGGTGACTTTGTATCCGGCGCCGGCCACCACGAAGCAAGCCAGCGTACTGATATTGAGCGTATTCTTACCGTCGCCGCCCGTACCCACAATGTCCACCGTATCGCGGGTGCCTAGCTCGGGGTTGCGGCTCAGACTGAGCAAGGCCTCGCGAAAACCGGCCAGCTCGGGCACCGAAATAGGCCGCATCCGGTACACGGTCATGAAAGCGGCCATCTCCGACGCGTTGGCCTCGCCCTGCCCAATGCGCAGCATGGCCTCCCGCGCCTCGGAGTGAGTCAGCAGTTGCTGGTCGAACAATTGATTGAGAATTTGCTTCATCCCTAACACCTTGCTTTCGCCCGGCGAATCATATAAGAAGTTGAATGCCGATAAACCCGTCCGCAGCTGCCCGGCGCTACTGTCATTCCGAGCATGGGGCGCATCAAGCCAGCCAGTTGCGCATCATCTGGTGCCCATGCTCCGTCAGTACCGACTCGGGATGAAACTGCACGCCGCGCACGTCATATTCGCGGTGCCGAAACGCCAGCACTTGTCCATCGGCGTCGCGGGCCGTTACTTCCAGCGTGGCAGGCACCGACTCCGGCCGCACGCTCCACGAGTGGTAGCGCCCCACCCGAAACTGCCGGGGCAACTCCGCAAATAGCCGGTCGTCGGCTACCACTTCGGCATCCGTTGCCACGCCGTGCAGCACATCGGGCAAATTATACAGCTCACTGCCGAAGCTTTCCGCTAACCCCTGATGACCGAGACAAACACCCAATATCCGCTTCGTGGGAGCGTATCGACGAATCACCTCCGGCATAAGGCCCGCCTCCGATGGCAAGCCAGGCCCCGGCGAAAGCAGCACGGCATCATAAGCCGCCACATCTTCCACGGCCAGCTTATTATTCCGAATGACGGTGACGTTGCTGGTATGGCCCAGCTCCCGCAGCACCTGCACGAGGTTGTAGGTGAAGGAGTCGTAGTTGTCGAGGACGAGGATATTCATAAGAGGTGAGTTTTATGCGTTGCGCAGGAAGTGGACGGAGTTGGGGCAGACCAGCGTAAATGCTCGTTGGTGTGCGTTGAGTAATTGAGATTCGACTTACACTGTTTCGGCTTCTTTCAAGGCTTTGCGCAACGCGGCTAGCTTGTGATGCACTTCCTGTAGTTCGGAGTTGATGTCGGAAGCGGCCACTACCCCCGCGCCAGCCTGGAAATACAATTGCCCGCCGGTGCTCAGGAAGGAGCGAATCATGATGGCGTGGTTGAAGTCGCCATTGAAACCCAGGTGGCCGATGGCACCGCCGTAGTAGCCACGAGCGGTAGGTTCCAGAGCATCGATGAGTTGCATGGCGCGGTGCTTGGGCGCGCCAGAGAGCGTACCAGCCGGGAATGTATCGGCCACCACTTGCAAGGGGCTGGCGTCGGGCGCCAACGTTGCTTTTACCTCGCTCACCAAGTGAATAACGTGCGAGTAGAACTGAATTTCGCGGAAGGTTTTCACCTCTACCTGGTCGCCGTGGCGGGCCAGGTCGTTGCGGGCGAGGTCCACCAGCATCACGTGCTCGGCGTTTTCCTTGGGGTCTTCAGCCAGCTTTCGCGCCAGCGCGGCGTCTTCAGCGTCGTGGCCGGTGCGACGGAAAGTGCCGGCAATGGGGAATAGGCTGGCTTGGCGGCCTTTTATGAGCAGTTGGGTTTCGGGCGAAGAGCCGAAGATCTTGAAGCTGCCGTAATCGAAGTAGAACAGGTACGGCGACGGATTAATAGAGCGCAACGCCCGGTACACATTGAATTCGTCGCCGGTAAAACCCTGCTGGAAACGCCGCGAAAGCACAATCTGAAATACGTCGCCCCGGTGGCAATGCTGGCGGCCAGCGGCCAAGACCCGTAAAAACTCCTCGTCGGTTTGATTGGTTTGCTCCTCCCCCGTCGCCTGGAAGCTGTATTCGGGCAATGAAGGGTTCCGAATCAGATGCACCAGGTGGGTTAGGCCATCGGGGTCTACTTCTTCGCCCGCCAGCGTGTGCTCAAACACGTACAGCTCGTTGCGAAAGTGGTTGACGGCAATTACGTAGCGGTAGGTGCCGTATATGATGTCCGGGATCTGGCCCGCTGGCTGCTTGTCGGCCCGCAGCTCCAGTTCCTCGAAGTACTGCACGCCTTCGTAACCAACGTAGCCAAACAGCCCGCCCGTAATGAAGTCGAACCCCGTGTCCTCGGTGGCGAAGCTCGCTGCAAATTCCTGCAACCGTTCCAGCGCGAGGCCCGGCGAAGCCAGGGTTTCCTTCTCCGTGGTTTCATCCGGCAGCGTCAAGGTCAGTTCCCCGCTGCGCACTTCAAACCGAGCCAGCGGATCAAAAGCCAAGTAGCTAAATGCGTTTTGCTGGCCGTGGTAATCGGAACTTTCCAGCAGCAGGCAGTTGGGGTACCGGTCGCGGAGACGCAGGTAGAGGCCCACGGGCGTAACGGTGTCGGCGAGTACGCGAGTGTGGCGAGTGAGGAGTTGAAAGTGTTTCATAGTGGCGTTGAGGGAGGTTGAACGCCGGACATTAAAAAAGCCCGGCGGGCGGCCGGGCTTGCTGTTTGTTTGCTTGAGCAGAGGTATATGGCTCCACTACGCGCACAGGCTGTCCCGTCCGGATATTCCGTTGGGCCACCACCAAGCTTGCAGCGTCATGTGAGCAGTCATTGCCAATTAGGTCAGTTGAGGCGTTGAGTGGCACAAAGGTAGACTTCGTTTTTTGCCATCCAAATAGATTTTCAACTTTTCAGATGAATTTCTTGCAATGAAAGATAGACAGTATTGCGTTACTGATAATTTGCTTCACTGCTTCACCAGCAACTGAGCACCTGTTTGCTCACCTGCCGACAGCCGCAACACATACTCTCCCTTCGGTAGCTGCCTCACATCAACAGAGTCTCTAAAGCTGATTCTTTTTTTGAGTACTCGTCGGCCAGCTGCTGTTATTTCTAATGTAGTCTTACGACTTGGAACTGGCAATTTCAGCATCAGCTTACGTTGGTCCGGTGTTAGATACGCACTGAACTGTAGGGTCTGGGCTGGTTTGGAAGCACCAGCAGTGACCGGACCATAGAGCCACTGATACGCCGCGGCAAACTCACGCCGCCAGAACCATTCAGCATGTTGGCCATCGGTTTGGGTGGCGTAACGTAAATAGTCAGCAGGCACGCCTCTACCAGCCAGTGAGTCGCGCATAGCTCGCATCAAGGGCACCATTGTTTCGCTCTCCCGCATACCGCTTATAAAGTAAAACCGCGCTTCGGGACGTGGAGCGTGCTGCCGTAAGTAGGCGAATAGTTCTTTCTCCGCAAACCAAAAGGCGGGCGAAAACACGCCTACTTTGCTGTACACCAAAGGGTACTTCAGTGCCGCATAAGCTGATATAAGTCCGCCCATGCTGCTGCCCGCAATTCCAGTGTACTCCCGGCCGGTAAGCGTGCGGTAATTAGCATCCACGTACGGCTTTAGGGTCTGAACCAGGAAGTCGACGTATTGGTCGCCTTGTCCACCACCGTACTTGGCATTTCGCCACGGCGAAAGCTCGTTCAACCGTTCCTGCCCGCCGTTGTCTATGGCCACCACAATACTGCCCGTAGCGTCAAGTCCCTGCTGTTGCAGTTGGCTCAGGGTTTCATCCACGCCCCACTCACCCGAAAAGCTGGTGCAAGCGTCGAACACGTTTTGTCCGTCGTGCAAGTAAAGTACCGGGTAGCGTTTGGCTGTTTCAGTCTCATAGTCGTTGGGCAGGTACACCCAGACACGGCGGTTGCGGCCCAGCTGCGGCATAGCGAATTGGGTGCTAAATAGGCGTACGTTGGGCTGTAGTGCCGTACTTACGCAGGGCTGGCTTGTTCCTCCTAAATCCTTCCAGTTCGCAACCTGAATAGCGAGCGTGGCTGGCTTGCTCCCTATAGTATAAGTCCGATTCTTGATTTCGCTGCCTTGCGCATCGGTTTCCACCTTTGCCCAAGTGCCGCGAGTCACTTTAAACTCTATCGTTCCTACAACGTTTGCCGGCAACTTGGCTTGGTATCTACCGTCTGGACTGCGCTTAAGAATGTATGCTGTACTGCACGGATTCCACTCATTAAAGGAACCTGCCAGGTAGAGCGTATCGGTAGGAGGAGTGTTAGCTGGCACACGACTAATTGAAACTATGCTCTGAGCTGCCATAGTGGTGGGTAGCAGAAGCAACAATTGTAGTGAGAGTAGAAACCTCATGAGCGGCTGGTAATAGTGAGTGTGAACTCACTAGCAAAGTTGTCGACTAAAGCGTTTCAGGGTGCCTACATCTGCCTCTATCAGGAAGAATCCTACACTTCCTGCCTTAAATTCAGTTCCATTTATCTGTATTTTTCCCAGAAAACGGATTTATCTCCGCCAACCATGATAGCACATTAGCACCGATGTATCTCAAACAGAAACTGTGGTGAGCGTCTGCTCACTCAGACGGCCAAGCTACTCATTACAGTAGAAATACAGTTCTAAGATATATCCAAAAAAGAGAGAAATAAAGCAATCTTAAACCTTTAGGCCTACTGGTTCTAAATTGACTTTCCAGTATTTCATGTTTCGAGCAGCAAGAACATATCGGTTGATCTCGGCAAGTTTGCAGCCACTGAACGCAATGTTTATTTAGCAATCTGAGCCAAATATTCAGCACATATTTCTAATGCCTTAACAGCGACTTTTGACAACAGACACCTTGCACCTCAAAATACAGCATCAGCGAGTGCACACACTAATGATCAATATAGCACCGATACTCAACAACAAGCACACACGAGGCGGCTGGCCGGATTTGCCATCAACAAAGCCTTAAAATAGGAGACAAGCTACTTTATATGCTCTGCTTTCCTCTCGCGCTAGTGGTGCTTGTTATCTGGAGAGCAATACATAATCTGATTTCTTTATTTTCAGGCGCTGGTGCAGAACTAGAGTCCAATTATCATTATACCTCTTTCAGGTAGTCAAGCCATTGTATTTGTCAAGCACACTACTTTAAATTGCGTAGTTTCTTAACGATATGGTGATGTTGGACGGTCCTCAAATGAGAAGAAGCAAGCTCCGCCGGCTAGGCCTCGTTTCGTTTGTGCAGCCTTTACATTTTGCCATCAATTCCCACTCCGGCGAATCCGGAAAAGTACATCCCAACCCCCCTAACATTTTTTCAATGAAACAACCCTACCTGGCGAAACTACTGTTTCTGCTGCTGTTTGTATGTACCGGGTTCACCGGTGCATTCGCTCAGACTGGTTCCGTAAGTGGCCGCGTCGTTGATGAGAAGAACGAAGGACTGCCCGGCGTAACCGTCCTCATCGAAGGCACTTCGCTCGGCAACTCCACTAATTCGGACGGCACTTTCTCTATCCAGAGTGTTCCGGCTGGCTCGCAAACGCTGATTATTTCCTTCGTGGGTTTCACTACCTCCCGGATTCCCGTGACCGTGACGGCGGGCCAGAACTCGGCGGTGCCTACCTCCACGCTAAACGAAAACACCACCCTGCTCAACGAGGCAGTAGTGGTGGGCTACGGCACGCAGCGCAGGCAGGATGTAACGGGGGCGGTAGCCACCGTCGATTCGAAAAGTTTCGTGCAAGGCCAAATCACGAACCCAGAACAACTGATTGCTGGTAAAGTAGCAGGCGTGCAAATCACATCTGGCGGCGGTGCTCCTGGTGCAGCTAGTGTTATCCGCATCCGGGGCGGCGCCTCGCTTAATGCCACCAACGACCCATTGATCGTAATCGATGGTGTGCCGGTTGATAATGCTGGTATCAATGGCGCATCCAACGCGTTGAGCCTCATCAATCCCAACGACATCGAGACATACACAGTTCTAAAAGACGCCTCAGCTACTGCGATTTATGGCTCGCGCGCTTCTAACGGGGTTATTCTCATCACCACCAAAAAAGGCTTGCAAGGAGAAAAGCTTACAGTTGCTTTCAACTCGCAGTACTCTCGCTCAAAGCGAGCTAATGAAGTGGATGTGCTCAGCGCAGATGAGTTTCGCGCCATAGTTAATGAGCGTGGCACAACTGACCAAAAAGCACTGTTGGGCACAGCCAACACGGATTGGCAGGACGCTATTTTCCGCTCGGCCTCTACCTACGACAATAACTTGAGCTTGACCGGTTCGGTGGGAAAGCTTCCCTTCCGGGTATCAGGCGGCTATTTAAATCAGGATGGCATTCTCAAAACTACCAGCTTGAAGCGCGTTACGGGGTCCATTAGCTTGACTCCCGTATTGCTCAACGACAATCTGCGCGTGACAATCAATGCTAAAGGCTCACGCATTGATAGCCGCTTCGCTGACGCCGATGCTGCCATCTCTTCCGCCATCAACTTCGATCCTACCAAGCCCATCTATGCCAGCGATAGCAAGTTTGGGGGCTTTTACGAGTGGACCCAAGCCAACGGCGACCCGAACACCCAAGCAACCCGGAATCCGCTAGCAATTCTGGAACAGCGGCGCGACGAAAGCACGGTTGACCGTTTCATCGGCAATGCCCAACTCGATTACAAGCTTCCTTTCTTCCCTGATCTGCGGGCAAATCTGAACCTGGGCTACGACCGTTCGTCGAGCGAAGGAAGCCGTTTCGTAGAGGCTAACTCAGCGCGCGCATTCAGCCGCGGCGGTGAAAATAACACCTACAGCCAAGACCGCTACAACAAGCTGCTCGACTTCTACCTGAATTACAACAAGCAAGCTGGCGGCAGCCGGTTTGATGTAACGGGTGGTTACTCCTACCAGGACTTCATTCGTGAGGATCCCCGGTATCCTGATCTGCGGGCTGATGGCACGGAGTTCGCGCCGGCTCGTCTTTCCTACCCGGATAAAACGCAGTATACGCTCGTATCCTTCTTCGGCCGGGCTAACTATACGCTCAAGGATCGCTACATCCTGACGGCTACGTTTCGGGCGGACGGCACCTCACGCTTCAGCAAAGACAACCGCTGGGGCTACTTCCCCGCCGTGGGTTTGGCGTGGCGCCTGAAGGAAGAATCCTTTCTGAAAGATGTAAGTGTGCTTTCAGAGCTGAAGCTACGCGGCGGTTATGGCATCACTGGTCAGCAGGATCTGGAAGCAGCGGTAGGAAACTATCCTTTCCTCGCCCGCTACACTAACGGCGACGCTGCCGCGCAGGTGCAGTTTGGCAACTCTTTCTTCAGAACCCTCCGTCCTGAAGGTTATAACACCGATCTGAAATGGGAGGAAACAACCACCTTCAACTTCGGCTTAGACTACGGCATTCTGGATAACCGTATCTCTGGCTCGGTTGATGTTTACCAGCGCGAAACCAAAGACTTGTTGTCAGTAGTGGCTTTGGCCGCCGGCTCCAACAACACGAACGAGTTTGCTCGTAACGTTGGTACGCTTGAGAACAACGGTATTGAGGCCGCGCTGAATCTGGTGCCCGTGCGCACGGAAGACTTCAATTGGAACGTCAACTTCAACATTGCCTACAACAAGAACGAAATCACGCAGCTCAATGATGTTGTGGACCCAAACTTTCCGGGCTATCTGGTAGGTGGTATTTCGGGCGGTACCGGCAACAACGTTCAGATCAACTCCGTTGGCTTTCCTGCTAACTCGTTCTACGTGTTCAAACAGGTGTACAACGCCGATGGCAAGCCGATTGAAGGGTTGTATGCTGATTTGAACGGTGATGGCGTCATCACCGACCTCGACAAGTACCGCTACAAATCGGGTAACCCGAAGACCATCCTTGGCTTCAGCTCGAATGCGTCGTACCGCAAGTTTAGCCTCGCCTTCACGCTACGCAGCTACCTCGACAACTACGTGTATAACAACATCTACTCGGACCGGGGCACTTTCCGCAGCCTGTTCGACCCGAATGCTTTCCTGGGTAACGTTTCGCCCAATGCTCTGGAGACTCAGTTCGGCAACAATCAGTATTTCTCCGACTACTACATTGAAAATGCTTCCTTCCTGCGCATGGACAATATTACGGTTGGCTACAACGGTGGTAAACTTTTCAATGAGAAACTAAACTTTGGCTTAACATTCGCTGTTCAGAACGCATTCGTTATAACTGATTATAAGGGCCTTGACCCTGAAATCGTTACGGGCGGTGCCAACACTGCTTCCACGTTCGGTATCGACCGCAACGTTTACCCTCGTCCGCGGACGTTTACAGTGGGACTAAATCTGGGCTTCTAATTGGTACGTAAGTACTTGCAACCATGAAAAAGAACATTCTTCGTAGCCTTGTCGCCCTTGCGGTAGTAGCCAGCTCGTTCGGCGTTTCTTCCTGTGTCAATGACCTCGACAGGGAGCCTTTTTTTGATCCTACTTCCAGTACCGTCTACAACGATCCGGCTAATTACAAGCTTGGCTTGGCTAAACTGTACGCGGGGTTGGCAGTGAGCGGCCAGCAAGGTCCCGCAGGCGCGCCCGACATTCGGGGTATTGACGAAGGCTTCTCGAACTACTTGCGTCAGTATTTCAAGGCGCAGGAATTAACAACTGATGAAGCCATCATCGCCTGGAACGATGGTTCTCTCCCCGACTACAATAAGTTGACCTGGACTTCGAGCAATGAGTTTGTTCGGGCCATGTACAACCGTCTGTACTACCAGATTTCGGTTTGTAACGAATTCATTCGCGAAACAACAGATGCTAAGTTGAGCTCACGGGGTGCTGGGGCAGAAATCGTTGAGGAGGTTAAACGCTTTAGAGCCGAGGCCCGCTTCCTGCGGGCGTTGAGCTATTTCCATGCGTTGGACATGTTTGGCAACGTTCCGTTCGTAACTGACCAGGACGTAATAACGGGCTCCTACTTGCCTAAGCAAACCAATCGCGCGGATTTGTTTGCCTACATCGAGTCTGAATTGAAAGCTATTGATGCAGACCTGGCAGATGCCAGAGCAAACGAATACGGACGGGCCGACAAAGCAGCGGCCTGGACTCTTTTGGCCAAGCTGTATCTGAATGCTCAGGTGTATACGCAGCAGTCGAAAGCTAACGAGGCTGCGCTGTATAGCAAACGAGTAATCGACGCTGGCTATTCCTTGACGCCGGTGTACACCAACTTGTTTCGCACAGATAACAATACGTCGCCGGAAATTATCTTCCCCATCACTTTTGATGGCTTGCGCACGAAGAGTTTCGGTGGCATGACCTTTCTGGTGCACGCTGGTGTGAACAACGATACCATGGACCCGGCTAGCTATGGCATTAATGGTGGTTGGTCCGGGTATCGTGCTAAGTCTTCGCTTGCCGATAAGTTTCCGGATATAACTGGCGCTACTGATGAGCGTGCACGCAATTTTGTGACTACTGGCCACCAGCGGGCAAACACCGATATCTTTAAATTCACTGATGGCTATGCGCTACAGAAATATCGGAATGTAAGCTCAACAGGCGTTAAAGGGTCCGATCCAGCAGGAGATCATCCGGACACCGACTTTCCTATGTTCCGCTTAGCTGATGTACACTTAATGTATGCCGAAGCAGTACTGCGTGGCGGTAGCGGTAGTCGGCCATTGGCTTTGGAGTACGTCAATCTAGTTCGGCAGCGGGCCAAAGCCACTCCAATTACCGATACACAGCTCACCTTGGACTTTATTCTTGATGAGCGTGCCCGCGAATTATACATGGAATGCCACCGCCGCACAGATCTTATCCGCTTTGGCAAGTTCGCGGGTGGCAGCTACATCTGGCCCTGGAAAGGTGGTGTGCGTGAAGGGCGCAGTGTTTCAGATAATTTAAATCTGTTTCCCATTCCTTCTTCAGACATTATTGCCAACCCTAACCTAAAGCAGAACACTGGCTACTAGTCATTTGCTGGCCTAGCTTTCTAAGGCTAGGCCAGCAAAATTTCTGTCCCACCTCCTTCTCTACTTCCATGAAAAACTGGTTCACTCAACTAGCAGGGTTTTGCTCGCTACTGTTCATTTTCTCGGCTTGCGAGAAAGACGAAACAAAAGCCGTACTTAATTTAAGTGCGTCACCGCAATTAACAGCTTCAGCCACGACAGCTAACATCACACCCACAGCTACTAATGACCAAGCAGTAACTTATACTTGGACTCCAGCTGACTTTGGCTACAAGGCAAGTATAACTTATACCCTGCAATTTGCTAAACAGGGTACTGATTTCGCTTCGGTTCAAGAAATTAATGTGGGGCCTGCCCTCACTAAAATGTTTACAGTCGGGGAGTTGAATAACCTGTACAATGGTTTAGACTGCAATATTACTACTGCCGTGCCTACTCGGCTGGATGTGCGGGTGAAAGCCTCTGTTGGCGATAGAGCCGAAGCTGCTTACTCAGCAGTTAGCAACATAACGGCGTCTCCATATCAAGCGCAAACTCTGCCTGCGAACTCGTGGGCAATCATAGGCTCGGCGACTCCAGGGGGCTGGGATCGGGAGACGCCAATGACTTACGATTTCTGTTCGCGTACTTGGAGTGTAACTCTTCCTCTTACCGCCGCCGAATTTAAATTTCGTGCCAACAACAGCTGGGCAGTTAACCTAGGAGATGAAGGAAGCGGAGATCCGGCAACCACTGGTCGTAAACTGGTTTACAATGTTGCTCCTACCCCTAATCCGCCAAACATAGCTGCACCTGCTGCTGGCACCTACACAGTTACGCTGGATGTAAATGCGATGCCAAATCCGGTATTTAGAATAAGAAGGTAATTCAGAACTTTCCGTAAAGTTAAAAAAAGGTCTGCTCAATTAGATGAGCAGACCTTTTTTTAGCAAACAGGCAGTATGCAATCACGCACAGTAAATACATATTGTTCATTCATCTATTTCAATCCAAAATGTATTCAAAACCTCCTGCTTAATTCGAATAAGAACTCTGTCATCCATGGCATTTTCAGTAAAACCACAAATAGAGACGTAAGTGCCGTCTGCAACCACTGAGTCTGTCCTTGAAGGAAGCTTGGGCAAGTAATAGTAGATTGGCGATTATAAGACTGCTGAGAGAGGCAAAAGGCAGCTATTCTCCACGAACGGGTGCTAAGTGAAGCTATAACTACCTGTTGGCTTTGTAAGTGGCTTCTGTAGCTAGTGATACAAGGACCGTTTCCGAAGAATCTTTTACATAAAAAAAGGTGGCCAATTAATTGACCACCTTTTTTATTTTATTCTCAGTGCTTATAGCAATACCACGCGACGGGTAGATGTTTGCTCGCCTACCTGCACTTTCACTAGGTAGGAACCAGCGGCTAGCTTGCCCCGGCTCAGCTCTACGGTACGGGCACCTACTGCCTGCACCCCATTCTGTACCGTGCGAATCGGACGACCTAGTAAATCGGTCAGCAGAATGCTGACGTTCTGGGGCTTGTTGAGCACGCGATAGGCGATGGTTGCATCAGCGGCGCTAGGATTGGGGAATACGCTCAAAGCTAACGCCGCGTCGTCGGCCTGGCGGTTATTGAGGACAGTTACACTGGTTCCAGAACCCACGTTAACAGTAGCAGATTGGGTACCAGGAACAAGGCGGAAATCGGGATCAGTTCCAAGATTAGGCGCGCTTGAAAACGAAGCCGGCAAAGGCCCGGCGTTCTGGGGAATGAAGTCACTAGATACAAACCCGCCATCCTGATTGTTATGTAAAGCAAAGACTCGCAACGCTCCTCCTGTAGTAGGCAGCCCGATAGAGGCACGGCTTACTGAAATTTCCAGGCCAATTGCTGGCACAGCACCAGCACCAGCAACGCCATATCCAGGATTGGCATTTAAATTAGCAGCCGTCCGATAAGCGACTTGTGCTCCATTAAAAACGGTAAATGCTCCCGTTTGTCCAGCTACAGAAGCAACAGCGCCTGTTGCAGCCACGCCAGTGGTACCGCTCAATACAGCAGCACTCGCAGCGGGAGTTGCCCCCCCCGTGTACACTATTCCGTCCACTTGGTATTGTGCGGCGGCGGTAGTGCCTTTGATACCCACAGCCATGTCACCTGCCTGATCTAAGAAGGGGCCAAAGTTTTGGAAGGAGGTATTTACAGCCGGGGCCACAGCTCCTGCGGGCTTAGGCAATCTAGTTCCCACAGGAACACCAGCTACTCCTGGACGCGCGACAAACAACTGCAATGAGTTAGAAATTGTTGCCGGAGTGGCATCATTTTGCAACGTTGCAACCAAGAAAAAGTAAATGTTATTAGCATCGGCAGCAGCATAAAGTGCTAATAGCCCTGCCTCGTTAGTAGGAGACGGCGAAAAGCCCCGAGGCCCATTGTCACGCCCAACCAAAGTGTAGCCTGTTGCGCTTACTTCCGCAGCCGTTAGCTGTCCATCAACAGTGACTTGGGCTTGGGCGGTGAATGAAGCAGCCGTCAGTGCGCCAGCTGCAACCAGAGTAAAGATTTTTTTCATGAAAAAGAGAAGTGGGGAAATGTGAAAAATGAATGATGTCGCGATTTGGAAGTATGTGACATGGCTTCCTTTCGCACGCAGTAAATATAACTTGCCACATCTTAATTCCTACTGGCGGCTGCAACAAAACACTCCCTATCTCTAGGTTTCATCAACTTATCATCGCGTTTTCGGAAAATAATCCATCCGGCTTTGTGGCTTGTATTGGGCCGAGTAGCTTCAAAAGCCATGCTTGCACTTAAATAGGAACGTGAGTGCTTCCTAACCGTTGGCTGCTACCTGTTGGTGTGAAGGCCTGTGCGCGCTTCTCACTAGCAGCCGGCATGTTGGCGTGGCCCGCGCGAAAACGGAACGGTCGAGGATTGATTGTGAAAGTGAGTACTTCCCTTACTTTCGTACCTACTCACATTCCTAACTGGCGACCCGCACGCCTGCATTTCGCCTCAACCTTCTCTTTCACATGATTCTTATTGCTGACGGTGGCTCGACGAAGAGCAGCTGGTGCCAACTCGACGAGAATGGCAACCGTGTTTACTTCAATACTGAAGGGTATAACCCCGACTTTATGAAGACTGAGGCCATTGCGGCTTCACTCGATAAGAACTTGCCTGAACGGCTAATCCGTGCAGAGGTAACGAAGGTCCATTACTATGGAGCGGGCGTGTCGAACGCGAAGAAAGCAGAGATGGTAGCAACGGCAATGCGCCAAATCTTTCCAAACGCCGAAGTCAAAGTTGATCATGATTTGTTGGCGGCGGCGCATGCCCTACTCGGCGACAAACCGGGATTTGGAGCTATTCTCGGTACCGGCACTAATTCTTGCCTCTACGACGGCCAGAAAATCATTCATAATGTCGACTCCCTAGGCTACTTTCTGGGAGATGAGGGTAGCGGCTCGTTCATTGGCAAACGGCTGTTGCGTGATTACCTGCGCGGTTTGTTGCCCGATGGTTTGCAGGACATCTTTTGGAACGAGTTTAAGCTCACCCGGGAAGACATTCTGGATCGGCTCTACAACCAGCCTTTGCCTAACCGTTTTCTAGCCAGCTTCGGCAAGTTCACCTACGACCACAACAACATCAGCTACTGCCGCGAGATTGTGTTGCAAGGATTCGAAACGTTCTTCGATAACATCGTGGCGCACTATCCTAATTACCAGGACTACAGTTTCAATTGCGTAGGATCGGTGGCTTACAACTTCCGCGACGCCCTGGCCGAAGTAGCCCGTAACCACGGCATGGAAGTCGGTAAAATTATCCGCTCTCCTATCGACGACCTTGTAAGTTATCACGAGAGTAAATAGGCTGATAGCGCCCTTGAGGTGAGTTAGTTACTCGCAAATCTGTCTCGTCTTTCGTTCTTGTTTGCCACAAAAAAGGGCCGCTTCCTATTGGAGGCGGCCCTTTTTATGGTCAGTTAGACAGTTTAGTGCTGTACTACCACGCGTGTAGTCTGCATGAGCTGGCCAGTGCTGAGGCGCACAATGTAGACCCCATTGGCAAGGTCTTGCACGGGTATCTGTATCTGATGTGCTCCTGCTGGCTGCTTAGTGCTAGCCTTGATAGTGCGCACGGTAGCTCCTAATACGTTCTGCACCGTCACGATAACGGGCGAAGTGTTCGTCAGCTCGTAGCGCAGGGTTGCGGTAGTGCTAGTTGGGTTGGGGGCGGCTGTCAGACGCAGAGCATCGGTAGAACGGGGACGGGTGCTGAGTACGTTGTCTTTTTTAATGAGTCGCGAAGTGTACACGGCATATGCACCGGGCTGCAGCGAAATAGGCGCCGTAGCGTTGGTCACCGTGATACTGTCGCCGGTGAGGTAGTTGTACCATTTGCCCGTACCCTGGAATTCGGGGTTCACGTCTTGAGCCGTCACGTCGAAATTGCCGATTACGGTTACGTTGAGGCGGGGGCTGCTGAGGTGAATGGTTTTCGTAGCGCCTCCCACCTGCTGCGTGAAAGTGCCTGTTTCGAACACTGGGTCTATCTTCTTCAGGGTAATGAGGTAGCGGTACACGTCGTAGAGCTTACGGCGGGCGGGCTCTTGATAGTAATTCCAGCGAATTGGCTTATTGCCTACCCGTCCATTGAAATCGATGCTCACATCGTAGCCCACTTCGCCGAACTGCCACACCATTTTGGGGCCGGGCACGGTGAAGAAGAAGGCGGCGGCGGCTTCGCTGCGCGCCAAAGCAGTGGTCAAGTCACGTGGGTTGTGAGCGGGATTCAGCTGATTGCCGAAGGTGAGGTTCTTATACATCTGGCGCTCTTCGTCGTGGCTTTCCATGTAGGTTACCAGGTTCGGATTATTCCAGTTGCGCGCGCCGTAGTAGCCACCGCTGAAATTGGAAGAGCCGATGAAACCCATAGTAGCTTCGCTGTATGCGCCATTCAAATTACCCCACAGCATCATGCCAGCGTCGGCTAGCACTTTCTCCTCCGTATTGTCGGCGAAGTGCTCCAGAATGCAGTACACGTTGGGGTCAATGGCAGTAAGCTGGCCGTAAATGCGGTTCCAGATGTTGATGCGCGACTGGTCATACTGCCCCCACTGAGCCACATTGCCCCCAGAATTTACCTGCGTGAAGCCTTTGCTCAGGTCGAAACGGTAACCGTCGATCTTATATTCCTGCAACCAGTGTTCGTTTACTTTCTGTACGAAATATTGCGTGAAAGCACTCTCGTGGTTGAAGTCGTAGCACACGTTGAAAGGGTGCGTAGCATCTTGATTGAACCAGGGCGAGTTAGCAGTGGGCTTACCAGCAACACCATCGAAGTACATCTGCACCATGGGGCTCTGGCCGCAGGAATGGTTGAGCACCATATCCATGATAACGGCAATGCCCCGGCGGTGGCACTCATCGATGAAGCGCTTCAGCTCATTCTTCGTGCCGTAATACTTATCGGGAGCGAAGTAAAAGGAAGGGTTGTAGCCCCAACTTTCGTTGCCCTCAAATTCATTGAAAGGCATCAGTTCAATGGCATTTACCCCGAGGCGCTGCAAGTAATTGAGTGTGTCGCGGAGGGTTTCGTAGTCGTGGCGAGCTACGAAATCGCGCACCAGCAGTTCATAAATAACCAAGTCCGTCTTCTTAGGCTTCTGGAAGTTGGTGGTCTGCCACTGGTAGGGCGTCTGGTTGGTTTGCAGCACCGATACAATGCCCGTCGTGCGGCCCGTCGGATAGGGCTTCAAGTTGGGGTAGGTAACGGCCGGAATAAATCGGTCGCTGTTGGGGTCGAGTACCTTTTCCGTGTACGGGTCAGCGATACGTAACGTGCCGTCCACAAGGTATTGGTAGGCATACTCTTGGCCGGGCGTGAGTCCATTTATCTGAATCCACCAGCGGTTACCGTCCGGGGTCTTATTCATGAGCCCGGCATTTTCTATCTGCCAGTTGTTCCATTCGCCAAGCGCGTACACAAATTGCTTGTTGGGCGCAGTCAGGTTCAGCAGTACAGAAGTGCCCCCGTTCAGGTAAGTCACGCCGTCTTTAGCGCCGGCAGGTAGCGCGGCGACGTTCACGGTGGGACGCACCAGGAAAATCAGTGAGTCGGAGGCTTGGTCGGTGCCGCTGCTAGCTACAATCTTCACCACATTGCGCCCCATCTGGCTTGCCGTTACGGTGCCGCTGAGGGTAGTGACATTGGCTTGCTGCGTTACTAGCGCGTTGTTCAGGTACAGCGACATCGTGGTGCTGGCCGAAGCCGTAGCACTGACGGCGATTTGCTCGTTGAGGTTGACGAACAGCGGGTTGCCACCGGTTGGCGGAGCTGGGTTCGTGATACGAACTACAAGGCCCGCTCCCTGCTGAATGTCCACGAAAATGTCGCCACTGGGTCCGCGGCCCACAATGCTGCCATCGGCATTCTTGAAGATCATGCCCAAGCGCAGCATTTGCTCACTAGCTGGTACGCCGTAGAAGGTGCGCGG
Source organism: Hymenobacter sp. M1-2 (assembly GCF_057808495.1). NCBI lineage: Bacteria > Pseudomonadati > Bacteroidota > Cytophagia > Cytophagales > Hymenobacteraceae > Hymenobacter > Hymenobacter sp. M1-2. The sequence continues at coordinate 87,921 of NZ_JBTYZO010000004.1, read as the reverse complement.
CGTGAAGCTGATGTGATACAGGTTGGGGTTAGTAGCATCGCGCGTCATTTGCGCGGCCGGGTCGGCTTGGCTAAAGGATGGACTCTTCACGTACTTCCAGTCGGAAGGGGACGTGCTGAGGTTGGTGATAACGCCGGTCCAGATGTATACGGGGCCAGTGAAACCGGCTAATGCTCCATTGCCTTGGGAGGCATCGTAGGTGAGCGTAATGGGCGTGGTATCTTGGAAAAAAACCGGCTGGGTCGTGACCACCTGGGCCCGCAAAACCGGCATTCCGGCTAGCAACGCCACAAGACTGAGCAACAGTCGAAGTGCTTTCATGAAGAGTGAGATTGGGAATTTTGGGGAAAAGAAAACGCGCGTACTAGTGCCCTATTGACCAATAATAAGATTATCTATCTCTCAATCAGTGCAAGAGGGCATTAAAGATACATTGTCACTAGGGATACAGCCAAACAGTAAAGTGCATTTATTGTAGCTTTAAGCCCCTTTTAATCTTCACTTCGCTGCCGCAGCCACCAATGCTATTTTTTTGCTTGCTCTCTTGGTCGGCCTTATGGCTACGCCGCTGCGGTGTACTAGCGGGAGCAACAATTCTTCCACTGCTAGCAGAAGCGCAGGTCCCGTTGACTTCGGCCGTGCCGTATGCCTTCGATCCAGCCTACTCAAAACCCGCGTCAGCATCTATATTACTTGCGGCAGCTGATAGCAGCCGCTTAAGTGGTCGGTTGCCGCTGCTGGCGGGCGGACTGGCTGTTACGTACACGGGCTCTCTGTACTTGCTTAGCAAGGGCTGGTATACTGGCGAACGAGTACCGCTCCACTGGTTCAACGATCTGCAAGAGTGGAAACAGCTAGACAAAGCCGGGCATTTCTGGGGGGCGTTTCACGAGAGCCGCGGCGCCGTGGATATGCTGCGCTGGGCCGGGGTACCCGACCGGCGTGCCATCTGGTACGGCGGCTTCGTAGGCTTTTTGCTGCAAAGTCCCATTGAGCTGCTCGACGGCCGTGACCCGGCTTACGGAGCTTCGGCAACTGATTTAGCGGCGAATTTTTTGGGCTCAGCGGGTCTTATTGGGCAGCAGCTAGCGTGGGGCGAAGTGCGCATTATGCCCAAATATTCCTTCCATACGACGCGCTACGCTAAGCTGCGCCCCAACATATTAGGCCGCAGCCTCGCCGAGCAAACGCTCAAGGACTACAACGGCCAGACTTATTGGCTTTGCGCCGATGTGGGCGCCTGGCTGCCAGCTGCTTCGCGCTGGCCCCGCTGGCTCCAACCGGCCGTGGGCTACGGGGCGCAGGAAATGGTGTACAACGACCCCGCCACCAACGCTGCCGCAGGTCTACGCTCCTACCGCCAGTATTACCTAAGTCTTGATATAGACCTGCGCCGCATTCCAACTCATAGCAAGCTGCTACGGCGCGTATTTTACGTGGCTAGTATTTTTCACCTGCCTGCTCCTGCTTTGGAGTGGAACAAGCGGCGCGGATTAGTCGCGCATGGGCTGTATTACTGATGCATGTTTTCTGCTGTGGCAGCTAGTAGTGAGCGATATTCATTCTCTATGCCGGACAAGCTAAGGGCACCTATTTTTAGGAAGGCACGCTTTAGCTGCTCATCACCAACCCCAGACTTTTTCGACCTGATACCGGTGAGTTGGCAGACAGCTTGTGGCTTCAGGCTGAAGCGCTACTGAGCACGGCGAAACACAGTTTCATGCTTGGGATGTTGGATGGGTTTGACTTCCGCAGAAAGCAAAATATCACCGCCTCGCGCAAAGCACCGAACTCTGGGCTATTTTTGCTCTTTGTTTTAATTCGCACCCATTGCCTGACTGATATGAATGTAGGAGACCGAGTACGCCTGCTAACTGGCCGCGAGCAAGGCATCATCACCCGCCTACTCAGCGACGAACTAGTAGAAGTTGCCATCGATAATGATTTCACTATTCCGGTGCTGCGCCGGGAAGTGGTAGTGGTAGCCGCCGAGGAGCAAAAAGCTTTCGGCATATCTTCCCAGGGCCCCGTAGCACCGCGCGACGTAGCCAAAGCGGCCAAGGCTGCCAAATCAGCGAAAGCAGCCCAGCCAGCCGCCGCGCAAGCTGCCACGTTTCCCGCCCGCAGCGGGGCCGAGCAGCCTACCCCGCCCAAAGCCTCTGTACCCCAGCCCGCTCCCAAAGGCCTTTATCTAGCCCTGAGCCACCAGTCGCCGGAGCTGCTATCCGTGCACCTCATCAACAACACCGATACCGACGTGCTGTATACCTACGGCGAGGAGAGGCGCGAGCAGTACCGGGGCTTGTCGTCGGATAAGCTGGGGCCGAAGGCCGTAAGCGCGGCGCTGGCCCACGTGCACCTCAAGGATTTCGACCAGTGGCCAGCCGTAGTAGTGCAGCTGCTCCCCCACCAAGTGAACGGCACATCAGCCTACGAATTGATTACAAAGCGCACCCAGTTCCGAGCCAGCAGCTTCTACACCAGCCGCCGCGAAGCTCCCGTGCTCAAGCAGGACGCCTACCTGTTTCAGCTCGACGAAAAGCCCGCCGCGCCCATTGCCCCCGCGAAGCTGGCCGAAACCCTGCAAGCGCAGCTCAGCGGCAACGCGCCCGCCAAGCCAGCCGCCGTAGCCCCAATACCGGAGCCCGCCAAGGCCATCGTGCCCCCGCCGCATGAGGTAGACCTGCACTTGGAAGCTCTACAGCCGGAAGGACCTCAAGACCTTTCCAACACGGCTATTCTCAAGCTCCAGCTCGAAGCTTTTGAAGATGCCTTGAGCCGCGCCCTGGCCACCAACATGCACGAAATCGTCTTCATTCATGGCTCGGGCAGCGGCACGCTCCGCAAAGAAATCCACAAGCTGCTGAGCCGCAACAAAGACATCAAGTTCTTCGAGGATTCCCGCAAGGAGAAGTTCGGTTATGGCGCTACGCTGGTCCGGCTGAAGTAAGCTTCACCTAGCTAACTCCAGTTGCTTAGTAGCCGCATAGCGGCTTAAGGCTTGTAGAAACCCAAGCCTAAAATGCCCCGCGCCGCGTAGCGGTGCCAGATCGTCTGGCGTCCCTGGCGCCGCTACGCGGCGCTACCTCGAACCGACTCGAGGCTACAAACCTGCCGCCGCTACGCGGCTACGCCGCAACTTGGGGTGAGCTTGTTTCTGTTAGCTTTTCCGCACAGCTGCTTCTCGAAAGCCCCGCAGGGGCGACATATCGGTAGTAAAAGGATAGTGAGAAATTAAGCCCCAGCGGGGTGGCACCCTGTAAGGCAGTCTAGAAGTGTCGCCCCGCTAGGGCTTTAGAACATTATAGATTACGGGGTTACTACCGATATGCCGCCCCTCTGGGGCTTTCGATAGCCGCCTTACATCCTAATCATTTTAACTTGTCCTGTCCTCCTTGTTCTAATAGCCGCTAGACCAAGGAGGGCAATGTGGTTGCTTCCTCACTTTATTATCAGCATGTACGACCTTATCGGCGACATTCACGGCCATGCCCCGGAGCTGCGGGCCTTGCTCACGAAATTGGAATACACGGAGCAGCAAGGCGTGTACCGCCACCCTACGCGGCAGGTTATTTTCGTGGGTGATTTCGTGGACCGGGGGCCGCGCATCCGAGAAACGCTGCAACTAGTGCGGGGCATGGTAGACGGCGGGGCGGCCCTGGCCGTGATGGGCAACCACGAGTACAACGCCATCTGCTTCCACGAAGAGCACCCGCGCGGCGGCCACTTGCGGCCACATATTCCGCGCAACATCTTCCAGCACCTACGCACTTTGCAAGAGTTTTCGAGCCGCGAAGGCTGGGCCGAATGGCAGGACTATATCCGGTGGTTCAAGACGCTGCCGCTGTTTCTGGAGCTGCCCGGCCTGCGCGTTGTCCACGCCTGCTGGGACCCGCGCCACATTGCCTTCCTGCGCCAGCGTCTCCCTGATGCCCGTCTCACTGAAGACTTTCTGCTCCGTAGCGCCACTCGCGGCACCGCCGAGTACCTGGCCGTAGAAGACACGCTTAAAGGCAAAGAAGTGGACCTCCCCACCGGCGTGCAGTTCCATGACAAAGACGGCAACGTCCGCACCAAAATGCGCACCCGTTGGTGGCAAAACCCCACCAACTGCACCTACGCCGACTACTACCTGGAATCCGTAGAGGCCTTGAACGCCCTTCCGGTAGATGTGGACGCGCTAACTGAAATCTGGCATTACCAGGACGCCGTTCCCGTGTTTTTCGGCCACTATTGGCTTCGGGGCACTCCCCAGCTGCTCAGCCCACACGCCGTCTGCCTCGACTATAGTGTAGCTAAAGAGGGAGACTTGGTAGCCTACCGCTGGCACGGGGAGCAGGAGCTGACGCCAACTGGCTTGGTAACCGTGTAGCTCGGGATTTGACCAAAGCTCCGCGTGGTTGCAGGCTCCTATGGTTGGCAGTATAAATGGTCAGGCGAAAGGAACGCGGTGTGGCTTTTGATTTCTCCCTCTGGCTATCACACCAATTGTACAGGGAAGCCCCGGCGGGGCGGTATATCGGTAGTAAAACGGCGGTAGTGAAGACAAGCCCCGGCGGGGCGACACCGAGTGAGGTGGTTTGGATGTGTCGCCCCGCCGGGGCTCTGGAACATTATATCAACGGATGGCTACCGATATACCGCCCCTCCGGGGCTTCCTCATACGTCACTGGGCGGAAGTGCTGCCAGGATACAGCTTGGAGCTTGTGGCTTACAGCTTCCCCCTTCGGCTCAACCCCATACCGCTTCCATGCAGCCTAGAGGAGTAAGCCGTTACTTTGCTTCATGAAATTTTTCACTTTCCTCGCTGCTACGCTGCTGCCCACATTCGTTGGCTTGGCGCAGCAGCTGCCCATCCCGCTCAACCTGCGGTCTACTTACACCAAAGATACTCGCTCGGAGACTGGCGCCCCCGGCCCTAAATACTGGCAGAACACCGCCGAATACGACATCAACGTAAGCTTCGACCCCACTACGCGCCGCGTGGCGGGCACCGTCGATATCGCCTACCAGAACCAGAGTCCCGACTCGCTGCGGCAATTACAGTTCAAGCTTTACCCCAACTACTACCAGAAAGGTGCGCCCCGTGTCAATCCTATCAGCCCCGAAGATGTGGGGGAAGGCGTGCAGATTGAGAGTCTCAGCCTCAATGGCAAGGAGCAGGATGTAAAAAAGCTCCGCATTCAGGCTACCAACATGCCCGTCAGGCTTGCCGCGCCCCTCATGCCAGGCGGTACCATCAAGGTTCGGGTGACGTACTCGTACATCCTCAATAAAGGCTCCCACATGCGTACCGGCGAGGTAGAACCCAACTCGGCCTTCATTGCCTACTTCTTCCCCCGCATCGCCGTCTACGATGACATCGATGGCTGGAATTTATTCGACTATAATGGCTCCCAGGAGTTCTACAACGACTTTTGCACCTTCCGGGCGGCTATCACAGTGCCGCGCAATTTCGTGGTGTGGGCCACCGGCGACCTACTCAACGCCGACCAGGTACTGACTAAGAAGTACGCCAAGCGCCTACAGGATGCTGAGCAGAAAGACGCCATTACCACCATCATCAGCGAGGCCGACCTCAAGCGCCGGGATATTACGGCAAGCAACGCCCAGAACACGTGGCGCTTTGAAGCCAAAAACGTAACGGACTTCGTTTTCGCCACCACCGACCATTACGTGTGGCAGGCCAGCAGCCTTGTAGTAGACCCCGCCACCAAGCGCCGCACCCGCGTCGATGCCGCGTATAATCCGCAGCACAAGGATTTCGAGGAGGTAGTACAGTTCAACCGCCGCACCGTGGAAGCCATGAGCTACACGTTTCCAAAGTGGCCCTTCCCCTACTCCCACGAAACCGTATTCGACGGCCTCGACCAGATGGAATACCCCATGATGGTGAACGACAACCCCGTAGCCACACGCCAAGACGCCATCAGCCTCACCGACCACGAAGTATTCCACACCATGTTTCCGTTCTACATGGGTACCAACGAAACCAAGTACGGCTGGATGGACGAAGGCTGGGCTACCATCGGCGAGTGGATTATCTCGGGTATCATTCAGCCTGGTTTTGTGGACGAATACGGCATCGAGCCCTACGCCCGCGGCTCGGCGCAGGAGTTTGATGTGCCCATTACCACGCTCAGCACCCAGCAAACCGGCACCGCCTTCTTTCTCAACTCCTACCCTAAACCGGCGCTGGGCTACCTCTACGTCAAGGATTTGTTGGGCGAGGAGCTGTTCACGAAGGCTCTGCACACCTACATCCGCAACTGGCAAGGCAAGCACCCCATGCCCTACGACTTCTTCAACTCCATGAACACCGGTGCGGGCCAGAACCTCAACTGGTTCTGGCAGCGCTGGTTCTTCGAAGGCGGCTACCCCGACCTGGCCATTGCCAACGTCAATAAATCGGCCACCGGCTACGACATCGTAGTGCAAGCAAAAGGCACCAAACCCGTTCCCGTGGACCTGACCGTAACATTTGCCGACGGCAAAACCGAGCAAATCCACCGCACCGTAGCCGTGTGGCAAACCGGAGATACCAGCGTCACGGTGCCTGTAGCTACCAGGAAGACAGTACGCAAAGTAGAGCTAGGCAGCACCTACGTGCCGGATAAGTTCGTGAAGGATAACGTATGGGAAGGGAAGTGAGGCCACTTTTTCACTTGCTTATGCGTTAAAAGTGAAACCTTGTATCTTCCGGTTATGAATACGCTGCACCTGACTATTCCGCTCACGATTCCTCAACTGGCCGAGTTGCTGCGCACTCAATTTTCCACCGATGAGCGGCAGCAGCTCGCCAAGCTGATGTTGGAAACGAAAGACCAAGTGGAGGAGCCAGCAGAAGTATTTTCTCTGTCTAGCAGCTTGAGAGAAGCTATTCTGGAACTCAATCAGTATAAGCGCGGCGAAATCACATTGCCTACCCTCGAAGAATTTCTGGATGAGCTACAAGATTTAGGCCATCCAACGAATTTCAGCGCCGCGTCAAGAAGCTAGCCAAAAAATACGCCTCTTTACCCCAGGACCTGAGGCAGCTAATGAACCTAATGCCCGATAATCCTAGGGCTGGTACTCTGCTTGGCATGAACTGCTATAAGCTACGCCTTGCTATTGAAAGTAAAGGGAAAGGGAAATCCGGTGGCGCACGGCTAATTACTTATGTTGCTGTAGTGAATGAGGAAATTGTGCTGCTCACCATCTACGACAAAGCTGAGAAAGATGACTTGCGTCCTGGCGAGTTGCAGGAGTTGCTGAAGCTGCTAGAGGAATAGAGCGGTGACGCCTTAGTTAGCAAGGCGCGGCAGAGACAGAGGTGCATTTTCCCTACCACCACAAGCACAACGGCCACTGGGTGAGTGACTAAAAAAGGGCGCCATTGCTGGCGCCCTTTTTTATTTGCTATAAATCAATCTTCATCCCTACCCTTTCGGCGTCAGCGTGATGTACGGGATGATGCATTCTTCCAACGAAATGCCGCCGTGCTGGAACGTGTCCTTGTAGTAGTTCACGTAGTAGTTGTAGTTGTTGGGGTAGGCGAAGAAATAGTCGCCGACGGTGAAGACGTAGGCCGTGCTCACGTTTTCGCGGGGCAGGAAGATGCGCTCTGGTTTGCGCACCGTGTACACGTCCTTGGAGTCGTCGAAGCCCAGGTTTTTGCCGTGCTTGTAGCGCAGGTTGGTGTTGGTGTTCCGGTCGCCCACGATTTTGTAGGGGCGCCGCACGCGGATGGTGCCGTGGTCGGTGGTGATAACGAGTTTGCCTTTGCGCTCGGAAATCTGCTGGAGCATCTCGTACAGCGGCGAGTGCAGGAACCACGAGCGCGTAATGCTGCGGTACGCCGACTCATCGGCGGCCAGCTCCCGAATCATGGCCATGTCGGTGCGAGCGTGCGAGAGCATGTCCACGAAGTTGTAGACGATGACGTTGAGCTTGTGGTTGTTGTGCAGGTTGGCCATTTTGCCCAGCAGGTCCTTGCCGGCTTGCAGGTTGGTGACCTTGTTGTAGCTGAACTTCTGCTTCTGGCCGGCCTTCTGGAAGTTGATTTCCATGAATTCCTGCTCGTGCAGGTTTTTGCCCTCGTCGTCATCATCCCACACCCACAGGTTGGGGTACTTCTTCTGGATGTCGCCGGGCATCATGCCTGAGAAGATGGCGTTGCGCGCGTAGGCCGTGGTGGTGGGCAGAATGGAGTAGTACATTTCCTCCTGGTCCACGGTGAACAGCTCGGCGATGATGGGCTCCAGTATCTTCCACTGGTCGTAGCGCAGGTTGTCGATCAGCACGAAGTACACGGGCTGCTCGCCGGTGGCTTTCATGAGCGGAAACACGCGGTCCTTGAACAGTTGGTGCGACATGAGCGGGGCGTCCTTATCGTCGCCGTTCACCCAGTCCTCGTAGTTTTCCGTGATGAAGCGGCCGAAGTAGGTATTGGCCTCGTCCTTCTGCATGTTGAAAACGTCGGCCATGCTCTTGCCTTCCGTCTCGTTGATTTCCAGCTCCCAGTACACCAGCTTCTTGTACACGTCGGCCCACTCGCTCGGCGAGAGCCGGTCGGAGAGTTGCATACCCAGCTGGCGGAAGTCGCGCTGGTAGCCGGAATTGGTTTTTTCGGATACGAGGCGCTTGTTGTCGAGCACCTTTTTCACCGAGAGTAGAATCTGGCTCGGGTTGACGGGCTTGATGAGGTAATCGGCAATTTTGCTGCCGATGGCCTCTTCCATAATGTGTTCTTCCTCGCTTTTCGTAATCATCACCACCGGCACGGTCGGGCGCACGGCTTTGATTTCGGTGAGGGTTTCCAGGCCCGTGAGGCCGGGCATATTCTCGTCCAGAAAGACGATGTCGTAGGTTTGCTCCTGAATTTGTTCGATGGCATCGGCTCCGGAATTGACGCCGGTGACTTCGTAGCCTTTCTCCTTCAGAAAGAGAATGTGCGGCTTGAGCAGGTCAATTTCGTCGTCGGCCCAGAGGATGGAGTATTGTTGCATGGTAGGGTCTTAAGTGTAACGCCAAGCTCCTGCGTGGCGCGTCGTTGAACGAGCTTTTATTCAACAGCAGCCCGCGCGGCATAGTTTGCCCCAAAGAGGCTAAACCCAGTGCGCAGGTTGCAACTGCTGTTTCGTAAGTAGCTTTACTCCCAATCCCTGACTTTTGGTTCTGAAAAAATTATCGGCCGCCGATATTTCGCCGTAACTCCGCCGTAAAGAAGCGGAAAATAGTTGATTTGAGTTCCGCCGACTACCTGTAGCGCGAAGCTCCAGCTTCGCGCATCGTTGCCCGACAAGCGCGCAACAATCCCTAATTAGCCCTTCCCCGACGCGCGCATCCAGGACTTCGCGCTACTTCTTATGAACAAAAAGAAAATCTTCAACGACCCGGTGTACGGCTTTGTCACGATTCCAACCGAGCTGTTGTTCGACCTGATTGAACACTCCTATTTCCAGCGGCTGCGGCGCATTCAGCAATTGGGCCTCACCATGTTCGTGTATCCGGGGGCGCTGCACACGCGCTTTCACCACGCGCTAGGCGCCATGCACCTCATGACGCTGGCCCTGCGCACACTCAAAGACAAGGGTGTCGCCATCACGGCCCGGGAGGGCGAAGCGGCGCAGGCCGCCATCCTGCTTCACGACATCGGCCACGGCCCCCTCTCCCACGCACTGGAGCGCAGCATTTTTCATGATGTCCACCACGAGCAAATCAGCCTGCACTTGATGCAGAAGCTGAACGCTGAGTTTGGCGGGGCGCTGGATTTGGCCATTGCCATCTTTCAGGGCACCTACCACCGGCCGTTTTTCCACCAGCTCGTCAGCAGCCAGCTCGACATGGACCGGCTCGACTACCTCAACCGCGACTCGTTCTACACCGGCGTGCAGGAAGGCCGCCCCGGCGCCGACCGCCTCATCAAGATGCTGACCGTGGTGAACGAACGGCTGGTGCTCGAAGAAAAAGCCGTATACAGCATCGAAAACTTTCTGGTGAGCCGCCGGCTGATGTACTGGCAAGTGTACCTGCACAAAACCGTGACCAGCGCCGAGCAGATGGTGATTCGCATCATGCAGCGCGCCCGCGACCTGGTACGCAGCGGCGTAGAAGTGCCTGCCTCGCCCGCCCTGCATTTCTTCTTGTCGCGCAACGTGACGCAGCCGGAGTTTGAGGCCGACGATAAAATCCTGCGCCGCTTCACCCGCCTCGATGATACCGACGTGTGGAGCGCCGTAAAGCTCTGGGCCGACCACCCCGACAAAGTACTCAACTACCTCGCCCAAAGCATCCTCGACCGGCGCCTGTTCAAAATCAGTTTGCAAGCCGAGCCCTTCGAGGAAGATTTCCAGCTTGGCATCGTGGAGTTGATTGCCGAGCGTTTCGGCCTGCCGCCCAACGACGCCGCCCAGCTCATGATTGCCGGCCGCATCAGCAACAACGCCTACGACGCCGACGGCCAGGACACTATTGACGTACTCACCAAGCGTGGCCGCGTCATCAACGTAGCCGAAGCCTCCGACCTACCCAACATCAAAGCCCTGGGCCAGCGCGTGGAGAAACATTATATCTGCTATCCGAAGGAAATTTTGTGACCAGTGCTTAGTGCCTGGTGCATAGTGCTTAGGTTGTTCTACTACGGAAAGAGAGAACCTGCTTTGCGTGAATCTGCGGGGAGAAATCCGAAGAACCTGAGCACCAAGCACCAGGTACTAAGCACTAAATTTCTCTACTTTTGCCCCCTATGGAATTTACGGTAGGCCAGATAGCAGAAGTGTTGCGCGGCGCGGTAGAAGGCGACGCAAGCCAGCGGATTGACCGTTTGGCCAAGATTGAGGAGGCGCAAACCGGCGCCCTTTCCTTTCTATCCAACCTCAAATACGAGCCCCACCTCTACACCACCGGCGCCTCCGCCGTCATCGTGAGCCGCACGCTGGAGTTGAAGCAACCCGTGGCTACGGCCCTCATCCGCGTCGACGACCCGTACACGAGCTTCACCACGTTGCTTGAATTCTATCAGCAGGCCACGCGCACCGGCAAACGAGGCGTAGAAGAACCAGCCTACCTGGGCGAAAACTCCACCATCGGCGACAACCACTACCGCGGCGCCTTTTCCTACATCGGGCAGAACTGCCGGATTGGTAACGACGTGGTGATTTTTCCGCACGTGTACATCGGCGACCGGTGCACCATTGGGGATGGCACTATCTTGTACCCCGGAGCCAAAATCTACGCCGAGACGGTGATTGGGGCCCGGTGCGTCATTCATGCCGGCGCCGTTATTGGGTCCGATGGATTCGGTTTCGCCCCGCAGCCCGACGGCTCCTATCGCCCCATTCCGCAGATCGGCAACGTGGTGCTGGAAGACAACGTGAGCGTCGGCGCCAACGCCACCATCGACTGCGCTACGCTGGGCTCTACCATTATCCGGGAAGGTGCCAAAATCGATAACCTCGTGCAGATTGCTCATAACGTGGAGATTGGCCGGCACACGGTGGTAGCCGCGCAAACTGGCATTTCCGGCTCCACCAAAATCGGAGATTTCTGCGTACTGGCGGGCCAAGCAGGCATTGCGGGGCACCTTTCGCTGGCGAACCGGACGACCGTTACGGCACAGTCGGGCGTGGGCAAATCCATCAAGGTAGAAGGCCAGTTCTTGCAGGGCGCGCCCGCCTTCAACCTGCGCGACAGTCTGCGCGCCAACGCCGTTTTCCGCCATCTACCCGACTTGGAGCGCCGCCTTAGCCAGTTGGAGCGCAACACAAACCCGCCGGAAAAGTCCTAGCTTTGCAGCCCTGAGGAGCTAGAAGCTAGGAGTCAGGAGCTAGAAGAAAGGGCTGTTCTGGCGTTCCATCTTCTTTACCACGCTCCTAGCTTCTAGCTCCCAGCTCCTAGCTCCTGTAAATGAACGACAAGCAACATACTATCAAGGCGCCCGTCACCGTGAGTGGCATCGGCCTTCATACCGGCGTGCAGGCTACCATGACGTTTTGCCCGGCACCCGTAAACCACGGCTACAAATTTCAGCGCGTGGATTTACCCGGCCAGCCCATCGTGGATGCCGACGTGGACAACGTGGTAGACCTTTCGCGCGGCACCACAATTGAGCAGAATGGCGCCCGCGTCAACACCGTGGAGCACACACTGGCCGCGCTGGTAGGCTTGCAGCTCGACAACGTCCTGATTCAGCTCGACGGCCCCGAGCCACCCATCATGGACGGTTCCAGCTACGAGTTCATTCAGGCGCTGGAAGAAGCCGGACTGGAAGAGCAGAACGCACTTCGCAACTACTTCGAGATTCCTGAAGAAATCCGCTTCCTGGATAATGGCCGGGCCGTAGAAATTGCCGCCTTGCCCCTGAACGACTACCGTCTTACAGTGATGGTGGATTACAATTCGCCGGTCCTGGGCTCCCAACACGCCTCCCTCACCGACATCAGCCATTTCAAAGGCGAAATTTCCTCGTCGCGCACCTTCTGCTTCCTGCACGAGCTGGAAACGCTCTACAAGCAGAACCTCATCCGCGGCGGCGACCTCAGCAACGCCATTGTAGTAGTAGACCGCGTGGTGAGCGAAGATGAGCTGACAGAGCTAGCCACCATGCTGGGCAAACCCAAAGTGGCCGTGAAGAAGGAAGGCATCCTCAACAACGTGGACCTGCGCCACAAAAACGAGCCCGCCCGCCACAAGCTCCTCGACATGGTGGGCGATTTAGCCCTAGTCGGTCGGCCATTGAAAGGCCAGATCTTGGCAGCTCGCCCTGGCCACGCGGCCAACGTGGCTTTCGCCAAAAAGATCAAGAAGAAGATGCTGGAAGCCGATTCGTCGCCGATTCCTAGCTACGATGCTTCGCGGACGCCGGTGATGGACATCAACCAGATTTCGGCCACGCTGCCGCACCGCTATCCCTTTCTACTCATCGACAAAATCATTCATCTCGACGCCACCACGGTAACGGGCGTGAAGAATGTGACGATCAATGAGCCGTTTTTCATGGGCCACTTCCCCGGCAACCCGGTGATGCCCGGGGTGTTGCAGATTGAAGCTATGGCCCAAACCGGCGGCATTCTGGTGCTCAACACCGTAACTGATCCGGAGAATTACTGGACCTACTTCATGGGCATCGAGAATTGCCGTTTCCGCCGCAAGGTAATTCCCGGCGACACGCTCATTTTCCGCTGCCAACTGCTGGCGCCCATCAAGCGCGGCATCGCCAAGATGAAGGGCCAAGCTTTCGTGAACGGGAAAGTGGTGATGGAAGCCGAAATGTCCGCCAGTATCGTTCGTAAGGACGCTTAATTCTCAATTAATAATTAGTAATTAAGAATGAATAATTCTCATACGACATTCGCCTCGTGGAGCGTTGAGACATTCTTAACTAGTAATTATTAATTCTTAATTACTAATTAATCAACGAATGAACCAGCCGCTCGCCTACATCCATCCGGAAGCCAAAATTGCCCAAAACGTGGTCGTGGAGCCTTTCACGACCATTGATAAGGATGTGGAAGTCGGGGAAGGTACTTGGATTGGCTCCAACGTTACCATTATGGCTGGGGCCCGTATCGGTAAGAATTGCAAGATATTTCCTGGCGCCGTTATTGCCGCCATGCCCCAGGACCTCAAGTTTGCGGGCGAGAAAACTACAGTGCACATCGGCGACAACACCGTCATTCGGGAATGCGTGACCGTGAACCGCGGCACCGTAGACCGGCTCAAAACCGTAGTGGGCGCCAATTGCCTGCTGATGGCCTACGTACACGTAGCCCACGACTGTATCATCGGCGACAACTGTGTGCTGGCCAACGCCGTGCAGCTAGCCGGCCACGTCGAAATCGGCGACCATGCCATTATTGGTGGCACTTCGGCGGTGCATCAGTTTGTGAAAGTAGGCCCGCACGCCATGATTTCGGGGGGGTCTTTAGTGCGGAAAGACGTGCCACCATTCGTGAAAGCGGGCCGCGAACCGCTTACGTATTCGGGTATCAATAGCATCGGGCTGCGCCGCCGGGGCTTTTCGGACCAGAAGATTTCCGAAATCCAGCAGCTCTACCGCCTACTGTTCCTGGGTGGCATGAACAACAACGACGCGCTCGACAAGATCGAGTTGGAACTAGCGCCCTCACCGGAGCGTGATGAGGTGGTGAACTTCGTGCGCAATTCGGGCCGGGGCATTATCAAAGGCTATTCGCGCGGCGGCAACGGTGCAGATTAATATTAGACCTGAGACAGTGAGACCTGAGAGGTGAGACTACGTTCTGGCGGCGCTTGCACCAGTACAAAGTCTCACTTCTCAGGTCTCACCGTCTCACTTCTCTATGATGCAGATTGAAGCCAGCGGGCTCGGCAAACGATACGCCCGCGAATGGATTTTCCGCAACCTGACGCACACCTTTCAGCCGGGCACGGCCACGGCTGTGCTGGGGCCCAACGGCGCGGGTAAAAGCACCTTGCTCAATACGCTGTCGGGCCAGTTGTTGCCCACCGCCGGCACCTTATCCTACGTGCATCAGGGCCGCCCGGTACCCGTGGAAGAAGTTCCGCCCCTGCTAGCCTACGCGGCGCCTTATTTGGAGCTGATTGAGGAACTGACGCTCACGGAGCTGCTACGTTTTCACACCCGCTTCAAACCGTTGCGGCCCGGCCTCTCTCCTACTCGGCTTACGGAGCTGATGTACCTGGAAAACTCGCGCCACAAGCTAATCCGCGACTTTTCGTCGGGCATGAAGCAGCGCCTCAAGCTGGCCCTAGCTCTCTACGCTGATACCCCTCTGCTGCTACTCGACGAACCAACCACTAACCTCGACCGAGCCGGTGTGGCCTGGTACCAGGAACACGTGCGCGCCACACTAGCTGGGCGCACGGTACTGGTTTCGTCGAATGTGCCAGAGGAGTATGATTTCTGCTCCGAGCAGCTAAACGTGACGGACTTTGGGGCGCGGGCAGCGCGCTAGGTGCTGGTTTGCGGCCGTCTGAGTAGTTTTGGTAAAGCCCTACTTGCTATGTCTGCCCAGCCCCAACCGTATTTTCCGCCCGCTAAACCGTTCATCACGCCCGAAGAGTATCTGGCGGCGGAGCGCGAGGCGGAGTTCAAGCACGAGTACTACCAGGGCGAAGTTCACGCCATGGCGGGTGCCAGCAACGAGCACACGCTTATTGTGAGTAATTTGGTTATCCTGATAGGCAATCAGATACGAGACCGGGACTGCACCGTGCGCGCCAGCGACATGCGTCTACAAACCAGTGCCGCCGGCCTCTACTCCTACCCCGACGTGTCGGTGGTGTGTGGGCCGCCGGAGTTCCGGCCCGATGCCCATCTTGATACGCTGCTAAATCCAACATTGCTCATTGAGGTAATTTCAAAGAGCACCGGCAAGCACGACCGGGGCAGCAAATTTCTGTACTACCGTTCCATTCCTAGCCTGCAACACTACGTGCTGGTTGAAACCAAGGAAATGGAGGTATCCGTGTATACGCGGGCGGAGAGTGAGAAATGGATTTTCGAGGCGTTTACCAATCCAGACGCCGTAGCGCCACTACCACTTCTGCAACTGGAGCTACCCTTGGCAGAAGTGTACCGTAAAGTACCGTTTCGTGCGGCGGAAGGCTCGTCAGAAGCTTCTTCGTGAGCTGCTGTTGACATTTATTTCCCTATTTCTCAACCTGCCATGTCTGCTCAGCCCAAGCCTTACGTCACTGCCGAAGAGTACCTGGCCGCCGAACGCGCCGCGGACTTCAAGAGCGAATACTATGATGGAGAAGTATTTGCCATGTCCGGGGCCAGCAGAGCGCATAATTTGCTGGTGTCTAACCTCATTATTGGTTTAGGCAACAGGCTAGGCGACACGTGTAATGTGTTTCCGAGCGACATGCGCGTGCATGTGCCAGCCAATGGGCTCTACACTTACCCCGACGTATCGGTGGTATGCGGTGAGGAGCAGTACTTGGATGAAACTTACCTTGACACGCTGCTCAATCCGGTGGTGCTGATTGAAGTAATTTCGCCGAGCACTGCCAAAAACGGCCGGCAGAGCAAGTTTATGTTATGTAAGAGCATTCCCAGCCTGTACCATTACGTGCTGGTAGATAGCCGGCGCATGGTGGTCGGCACGCACTCTCGCGGGGCGGCGGGCACTTGGATATATCAGAAAGTTGAGGGTCCGCAAGCAGTGCTTTCGCTACCTGTTCTGCACCTAGAGCTGCCGCTCGCGGAACTCTACCGTAAAGTACTTCTGACTGCCTGAAACCCACTTTCAAGCCACAAAACTTCGTGATTCCGCCAACCACATAACCTTTCAGCCCGTATCTTCGCAGCCACGAACCATCGGACCAAATCCCCAATCTTTCATTCTTTCACGCCCCTGACAAAGGCCATGAGACAACACGACGACGACCTCGACGACGACAACTTCGACGATGACGACGAGCTGGATACCTTCGCGAAAACCGGCGGCAGCAAAACTCGCGGTTCCTCCGAAGACCAGCTCTCCGCCAAGTACGCCGACTACCTGATGTGGCGCGACACCGGCTCCTCGCACGACGAGGCGCTGGACCTAGCCAGCATGACGGAAGAAGAGTACACCACGGCCGAAGCCGCCGAAGACCCCGACGGCAGCAGCGGATTCAGCAGCCTCGACGATGACGACGACTTCGATGATGAAGACGACGAGGAGGATTTTGGTAGCCGCCGCACCGGCCGTGGCAGCACGGGCTTCGACGACGATTTTTAATCGGTCATAGAATCCATCCCGCACCGTCGATTAGTCGAATCACTCATAAAAAAGACCCCGTGTGTTGCACACAGGGTCTTTTTCGTTGAATGTTGCTACTGTTACAATGGCAGGCATTGCTGCTATTACGCTCTTTTGCCGCCAAACACTCGCTTGAGCAATTCGGTAGTGCGGGCCACGGGATTCTCACGAATATTGGCTTCTTCCTGCGCGATGAGCGTGAACAGCCCACCAATAGCTCGGTCGGTGGCGTACTGGTTCAGGTCGGTTTGCACGGGCGTGACGAGCGGAATCTGGTTGTAGCGCGTGGTGAGGTCGGTGTAGTAGCGGGTGGCACCTACTTTACTCAGACTTTGCTGGATGATGGGCTTGAAGGCGGTGCTTAGCTGCGAGCTAGTGGTGCGTTGCAGGTATTGCGTAGCCGCGTTTTTCTCGCCCGTCAGGATGTTCCAGACATCCGAAAAGGTCAGGCTCTTGATGGCCGATAAAAAGATGGGTTTGGCGCTTTTAGATGCGTCTTCCGCGCCCCGGTTCAGAGCCAGCTCAAACTTATCGACCTGACCGCCGAGTCCAACCGTGCGCAGGGTGTTGGCAACGCGTTGGGCATCGGGCGGGAAAGGAATGCGGATAAGCTTGTTAAGGTAAAACCCGTCAGTTTGGGAGGCTTGGTCGGCACCTTTGCTGATACCTTGAGCCAGGGCCTCCTTCAAGCCGCTCGCAGCTTCGGCATTGGTGAGGCCGCCTTGGCTTCTACTGGTCGAGCCGATGGTTGAGCCGGCACGTGTTGGAGTTGGCAGCTTGATGTCGCCGATTTTAGGCAGGCGAATCAGTTGGGCGCTGGCTTGAAATTGTAGTGTCAGCAAAGCAAGCAGCAGGGCGGTGAAGAGGCGGTTGTTCATAGTGCAGGACGGTTTCGTTAGGCCCTAGACATAAACCGGACCAAACCACCTGACCGTGTGCTGACACCCGCCGGTCTGCTGGCTTTTCGCCAGCTGACCGGTCGAAGTACGCTGATGTTGCTTGCGTAGGCCACAAGCCATAGCGCTGAAAGTCTCCATAATTCGAAGAATGGTCCCGCAGTATGTCTGACTATGCTTTGATACAACAGCTTCAGTTAGAAACCTGTTAAGCGGCATCGTTCTGGCGGCGACCGGTCAGCTGGCGAAAAAGCCAGCAGACCGGCAGACGTGAGAATAAAGTTTCGGCCAGTGATTGGGCGCCTTGGCGCATCAATTCACCGGCCGAAACAATGTCTTGAAGTATCTATCTACTTCCCGAATACCCGCTTGAGCAGCTCACTGCCGCGGGCGGTGGGGTTGGCCCGGATGCGGGCTTCTTCGGCCGCGATGAGCGTGAACAAGCCATCTACCGTCTTCTCGCTGGCGTAGGCGTTCAAATCGGAGTTCAGAGGCGTTACGAGCGGAATCTTGTTGTAGCGGCTCACCATTTCGGCATACAACTTGGTGGCGCCGGTTTGGTCGAGCGACTGTTTGATGATGGGCTGAAAGGCCGTTTTGAGTTCGGTATTCGTCTTCTCGTAAAGAAAAGTGGTGGCCGCGTCGTTCTCTTTGCTGGTGGCCAGGCCCAAGGCATCCTGGAAACTCAGGTTTTGTACTGCGCCCAAGAAAATGGGGGTAGCTTCTTTGGCGGCCGTTTCGGCGCCGCGGTTCAAGGCCACTTCGAAATTATCAACCAAAGCCCCCAGGCGCAGCTTGCGCATCATAGCCGACACCAATTCAGCTTCGGGCGGAAACGGAATGCGGATGTCGGCGTTGCCGTTGAAGCCATCGGTGGCGGAGGCTTGCTCCACGCTGCGCTTGATGCTTTGCGTGAGGGCTTCTTTCAGGCCGCCATTGGCTTCGTCGGCAGTGAGGGGGATTTTTACCGGGGCCGCTACTACCACCGGTTTAGTGGTAGTCGTTTTCGCGGCCGTTTTGGCCGTTGTGGTCTTAGCCGGGGCTTTTTTGGTGGTCGTGGTTTTCTTGGTAGTTGTAGTCTTAGTCTGGGCCTGCACGGCTACCGGAGCTACTAGCGCCAACGAGAGAGTTACGAGAAGAGTACGAAATGCGGGCATAAAGTAGTAAACGACGAAAACCAGAACGCCAACGTGGCGGTCTTACGCGTCGGGGATGCCAAATTGCGCCAAATCCCCTTCTCATCCTAACCTGCTCCTTATGCCGCTGCTGCCCGACGTAGAAATCATGACCATTGGCGACGAACTGCTTTACGGGCAAGTCATCGACACCAACTCGGCCTTCATGGGTCAGGAGCTGGCAAAAATTGGGCTGCGCATCCGGCAGATTTCCAGCGTTTCGGACCGCGCCGATGAGATTGTAGCGGCACTCGACCAAGCCCGGCAGCGCGCCCAGGTGGTGCTCATCACCGGCGGCCTGGGCCCCACCAAAGACGACCTCACCAAGCACGTGCTGGCTCGTTACTTTGGCGCCGAGCTGGTATTGCACCAACCCACGCTCACCCACGTCGAAGACATTTTCCGCCGCTTCAACCGCCCCATGCTGGAGGTGAATCGCCAGCAAGCGCTGGTGCCCGCCAACTGTGACGTGCTATTTAACGCAGTGGGTACGGCACCGGGCATGTGGTTCGACGACCAGGGTACGGTGTTCGTGAGCATGCCCGGCGTGCCGCATGAGATGAAGTACCTGATGACGGAACACGTGCTGCCGCGCCTGCAAACGCAGTTTCAGGTACCGCCCATCGAGCACGTGGTGGTGCAGACGGTGGGCATGGGCGAGTCGTTTCTGGCAGAGAAAATTGCCGATTGGGAAACGGCCCTACCGTCCAACATCAAGCTGGCCTACCTGCCCTATCTCGGCGGCGTACGCCTGCGTCTCACCGGCCACGCCGACGGCCAACCCGATCTGCGCCAGCGCATGGAAGCGTTGCTACCGGAACTGCGCACCCGTATCGGAGAGTACATATTCGCGGAAGGCGAAGTGAAGCTTGAAGATGCTATTGGAACGCTGCTGCAAGAGCGCGGCCTCACCATGGGCACCGCCGAAAGCTGCACGGGTGGCCTGCTAGCGCACAAAATCACGAGTGTACCGGGCAGTTCGCGCTACTTCCGCGGCAGCATCGTGGCTTACCACAACGACATCAAAACGCAGGAGCTAGGCGTGCGGCCCGAAACGCTGGCTGCGCACGGAGCCGTGAGCGAAGAAGCCGTGCGCCAAATGGCCGAAGGCGCCCGCGCCCGCCTTGGTGTAGACGTGGCGTTAGCCACCAGCGGTATTGCCGGCCCCGATGGCGGCACGCCCGACAAGCCCGTGGGCACTATCTGCCTTGCTTACGCCGACGCCCACCAAACCGTGAGCCGCAAGTTCACCTTCAACCGGGGCCGCCAACTCAACGTGGAATACACCGTGACGATGGCGTTGGACTTACTGCGCAAGAGCCTACCAGATGCTAACTAGCACGCCTTGGCTGGGTAGCCATTGTTGACATGACGCTAGGCGACAAAAGCTGCGCCTAGCTGCTTCACGTCTCCTGTTGAGGCATTCTTGGCCTGCGTTATTTCTTGGAAAACGGATAGTCGCTCCAAAACTCATTCCGGTGATTGAGTGACTCCGGCGTGCGAGGCCTTCTGGTTTTCGGTTACCTTTGAGTCCGAAAATTCCCCACCCAATATCTCAACCTCTACCCCAACCCGCATGGCACGAGTGGAAATGACGATGCCCAAGATGGGCGAATCCATCATGGAAGGCACCGTTTTGAAATGGCTCAAACGAGTAGGCGACACCATTGAGCAGGACGAATCGGTGCTGGAAGTGGCTACCGACAAAGTCGATACCGAAGTGCCCGCCATCCACGCCGGCGTGTTGCAGGAGATTCTGGTGCAGGAAGGCCAGGTGGTGGCCGTGGGCGCGCCCATCGCCATCGTTGAAACCGACGTGGCCACCGCTGGCGCTGCCGCTCTGGCCGCTACGCCAGCTGCTGCCGAGCCTTCAGCCGATAATGGCACGGCTGAACTGCCCTATTTGCCTGAGGCCACCACTCCGCAGACCAACCCGGCACCGGCCGTTGCCGCTAGTACAGCACAGCCGCAGCCCGGCCGTTTCTACTCGCCACTGGTGCTCAGCATTGCCCGCGAAGAAGGTATTTCGATGGCGGATCTGGAGTATCTGCCTGGCACTGGCAGCGAAGGCCGCGTGACCAAGAAAGATATCCTCGACTACGTAACCAATGGCAAGCAGCCCCTAAGCCAGCAAGCCGCGCCCGCCTCGCAAACGGCACCCGCCGCTACGCCAGTTCCGACCGCTGCTGCTTCCACTCCGACCACGCCGCAGCCTGTTGCCGCCGCGCAACCCGCCGCACAGTCTGCTGCCAGCACTTCGACCGCCGCGCCCAAAGCCGCGCCTTCGGTGAGTGGGGCGCAGGAGCTGATTGAAATGGACCGCATGCGTAAGATGATTGCCCAGCGCATGGTGGATTCCAAGCGGATTTCGCCGCACGTTACTTCCTTCGTAGAGGCCGACGTGACGGACATCGTGAACTGGCGCAACAAGCATAAGGACACCTACAAGAAGCGTGAGGGCGAAAACCTGACCTTCACGCCCATTTTCATTCAGGCCATTGCGCGCGCCATTCAGGACTTCCCCAACATCAATGTGTCGGTAGATGGGGACTACATCATCAAGAAGCGCGACATCAACATTGGCGTGGCCGTGGCCCTGCCCTCTGGCAACCTCATCGTGCCCGTGATTCACAACGCCGACCAGCTCAATCTCAACGGCCTGAGCAAGCGCGTGAACGACCTCGCCAACCGCGCCCGTCAGAACAAGCTCAAGCCCGAAGACCTGGAAGGCGGCACTTACACCGTCAGCAACGTAGGCTCGTTCGGCAACGTGATGGGCACGCCCATCATTATGCAGCCGCAGGTGGCCATCATGGCCGTGGGTGCTATCAAGAAGAAGCCCGCCGTCATCGAAACGCCGCAGGGCGACCTGATCGGTGTGCGCCACTTCATGTTCCTCTCCCACTCCTACGACCACCGCGTAGTCGATGGCTCGCTCGGCGGCATGTTCGTGCGCCGCGTGGCCGACTATCTGGAGCAGTTCGACCCGAATACTTCAATTTGAATTGTTAAATGGCTTAATGGTTGAATGGTTGGTCGTTCTGCTAATTCGTTGAACGACCAACCATTTAACCATTAAGCCATTTAACCATTAAACTTCATGAATAAAGTCGTTTCTCTCGTCGCCCTGGTGGTTTCACTGGCGCTTATCATCTACCTCTACCAACGCCTCGACAAGACCGAAGAAGCACTGAAACTCTCGCAACGTCAGTTCAACGACTGCAACCAAGTGAACTTCCAGCTTCAGAACCAGCTCACCACCGCCACCCGTGGCCCCGTGCCCGATAGCCTGAAAGTGGGCGAGTAAAGTGCCTTTTTGCTGCCATATTCAGCATTGGTAACGGTGCCTTGACTGGCCTGGCTGCCTCACATAATCATGTGAGGCAGCCGAGCAGGAAAACCGGCCACATACGCGCCCGGAACAGGACTGCTCCGGTGGAAGGAAAGCACAACGTAAGAGTAGAAAAGGCCGTGCAGAGGCTGTATACTTTGTTTTATAGCTATGCTGAGCAGCATGCTCCGCCAGCTGAATGCTAGGTTGCTCAAGTTGGTGGAGCACGGCTCCTGGGATAAATTTCCGGTGTGGGGTGGTTACTGATGGCGTCTTCCCGCTTGAGGGCTACACTGGATTTGTGTAGTTTCATCCTACACAGCCCGAGGATAATGGCGGCTTGGTTGGCTCCTGGAAAAGCGTCCAAAGCTTATCGACCGGGCGAGTGGTTGTTCAACCAATCCGTGGTTTGGGTCATGAAAAACGCACGCCTCCTTTTCTCCCTCGTGCTTGGCCTCTTGCTGGCCGGGTTAGGTGAATCTTGCAGCCAGAAGAAGCAGCCTCCATCCAGCCAAACCGTAAGCGGGCTGAACCTGAAAGCGGGTTCGCCCATTATGTGCGGAGTGCCGAACCAGCAGTTTGGCGTGGTTGATTTTCCGGTTTCGTGCCGGCCCGAGTTGCAAGCTGATTTCGCGCTGGGGTTGAAGCTGTTGCACTCCTTCGAGTACGAGGAAGCGGAGAAGGTATTCGCGGCCATCCTAAGTAAGCAGCCGGATTGTGCCATGGCGTATTGGGGGGTGGCGATGAGCAACTTTCACCCGCTCTGGATGCCTCCTTCCGAGCCCGAGCTACAGAAAGGCGCGCAAGCTTTGGCCATCGCGCAAGGCCTGCCGCGCCCCTCAGCTCGGGAAGCCGATTATCTGGCGGCGGTGGGCGCCTTCTACCAGGATTGGGCTACCGTGGACCACCCTACCCGCTGCGTACGGTTTGAAAAAGCCACGGAACAACTCGCCCGGAAGTACCCACAAGACAAAGAGGCGGCCATTTTCCACGCCTTGGCGCTGACGGCCGCGGCCAAGCCAACCGACACCACATTTACCAGGCAAAAGAAGGCCGGGGCCATCCTGGAGGCGTTGTATCCAAACAATTTGGACCATCCTGGCGTCGTGCACTACCTCATTCACGCCTACGATGTGCCCGCGCTGGCGGAGCGGGCGTTGCCGGCCGCCCGCCGGTATGCGTCGGTGGCGCCTTCTTCGGCCCACGCCCTGCACATGCCTTCCCACATTTTCACCCGGCTGGGGCTGTGGGATGAAAGCATAACGTCCAATCTGGAGTCCGTTTCCGCGGCCCAATGCTACGCGCAGCAAGCAGGCATTAAAGGCCACTGGGATGAAGAGCTGCACGGCGTGGATTACCTCGTGTATGCCTACCTGCAAAAGGGCGACAATACCCGGGCGAAACGCCAGTGGCAGTACCTGGACACTATTACGAAAGTGCAGCCGGTCACCTTCAAAGTGGCGTACACTTTCGCGGCTGTTCCGGCCCGCTACCTGCTCGAAAACAAGCGCTGGCAGGAAGCTGCCGCGCTACAGAGCCAGCAGACTCTTTTTGCGTGGGAGAAATTTCCCTGGCAGCACGCCATCCTCCGTTTCACCCGGCTCATGGGGGCCGTGCATACCAAAGATGAGAAGGCCGCCCAGGGGGAGCTGGATAAGCTCAAGCAGCTAGAGGCGGCCCTGGTACAGCAGAAGGATTCCTACAAAGCCAACCAGGTCCACATTCAGATTACTGCTGGCCAGGCGTGGATGCAGCTGCAAGCCGGAAAGCCGGACGAAGCCCTGCGGCTGATGACTTTAGCCGCTGAGCTGGAAGACAACACCGAAAAGCACCCGGTCACGCCCGGTGAAGTCATTCCTGCCCGTGAGCTGCTGGCCGACATGCTATTGCAATTGCAGCAACCAGCGCGGGCGCTGGCCGCCTACGAGGCCGACTTACAAAAGCATCCGAGGCGCTTCAATGCTCTCTACGGGGCCGGGTTAGCGGCCGAGCGAGCTGGCAATTCAACCAAAGCCCGCCAGTATTACCAGCAGCTGCTAGCGGTTGCGCCACCTGCCGGCTCCACCAGACCGGAGCTAAGAGCCGCGCAGTCCTTTTTGGCCCGGCAGGCGGATGCTAAGAGCCCTGATTTGGCGAGCAAGCCGGGCCCCGCCCCGCGCCCCCGCACCTGACAGCCTGAAGGCGGGCGAACCATCTACCTCATTCCTTACGATGAGCCTGTCAGCTAGCGCGCTCCCCGGCGTCCAAACGTTTGGAAGGAGGAAATCACGCGTAGACCTCCATCCAAACGTTTGGATGACCATCCGACACGCGTGGACCTCCTTCCAAACGTTTGGAAAGGTATCCGACGCCCGTAGACCTCCTTCCAAACGTTTGGAAAGACTTCTGACACCTGTAGACCTCTATCCAAACGTTTGGAAAGACCTCTGACGCGCGTAGACCTGCTTCCAAACGTTTGGATGAAGGCCCGACGCGTGATTTCCTTCGTCCAAACATTTGGAAAGCCATTCTGCAAGCGTGGAGCTCTTTCCAAACGTTTGGACCTCTATTCAGCAAACGAAATGCGGCCTCACGATGGATCGTGAAGCCGCATTTCGTTTGCTGGGTACCTTCACGATCCATCGTGAAGCAATACTTCGGTTGCAGGATATCCTCACGATTCATCGTGAGGCAGGTCTGCGCTTGCCTGAGACCTTCACGATGAGTCGTGAAGCTGGTCTACGCCTGTTGGGTACCCTCACGATGGATCGTGGGGCAGGTTTTCACTTGCAGGATGCCTTCACGATGAATCGTGAAGGCATCTGTCTGTTGAGGGCAGGCGGCTTCTTACCCGCTTGGAAACTTGACTATTTGCTGGATAGCCTTACCGCTTGTGGTAAGACAGGTCTGCGCGTGTGGAATGTCATTACCATCGTTGGTAAGAGGGTCCATCTGGTCCGGGCAGGCGTCTTTTCGCCACTTTTTACTATTCACATTAGAGTGGTTTCGGGATGCGTGTGCGTAGAGGCCGTTCCTGCCGGACCCTGACGCCGAAACCGCTCTAGGCCCGCGGCGGTAGGTAGACGGGCGGTAGGTAGACGGGCGGCAGGTAGACGGGCGGTAGGTAGACGGGCGGTAGGTAGACGGGCGACGGACTGAAGTCCGTGCCACAAGCCGTTGCCGGGTCGCTGCTTGTGGCACGGACTTCAGTCCGTCGCCCCACTACTCAGGGCGGTTTAAGAAGAAGTAGCCACCAAGGTGGGACCTGCCCCTACCAACCCCGCCATACACTGACGCCGAAACCGCTCAAGGACTTGCGCCCGGCGGCCTACGGGAAGCCCCGGAGGGGCGGCATATCGGTAGTAAAATGGTAGTAAGAATGAGAAAAGCCCCGTAGGGGCGACACCAACCATCCAACGATTAGTGTCGCCCCTACAGGGCTTGAAAGTTAACATCCCATTGGCTGCTACCGATATGCCGCCCCGCCGGGGCTGTCGGTAGGCCGCCGGGCGCAAGTTCTATCACGCAAAAAGGCCCCGCCAGATGGAATACTTAGCTAGGCCCAACAAAAACGCTCCGGCTAAGCCGGAGCGTTTTGCGATTTGGATAAGACCCCACTGATGGGCAGAGCCTCTTCTTTGCGCGAATGACAGGAACTGAAACCTTGCGCTAGAGGCCGGCCAGGCTTTGCTCCAGGGCCACGATTTTGGCTTCGGCGTCGGCGAGTTTCTGGCGCTCCCGCTCCAACACGTCGGGCTTGGCGTTCTGCACGAACTTCTCGTTCGAGAGCTTCTTCAGCACCGAGTCGCGGAAGCCCTGGGCGTATTCCAATTCCTTTTCGAGGCGGGCTTTTTCGGCGCCAAGGTCAATCTGACCTTCCAGTGGCACGGAGTATTCTGCTCCCGCAGCAACAAAGCTTATTGATGCTGCTGAGTTATTGCTACCATACTGGATGCTACTTAAAGCTGCCAATTTCATGATCACACTCCCATAGTCACTCAACAAGTTATCGTAATCTGCCTTAGCATCTAAGACTAGCGGCTTGTTGGGGCCGAGGCCCTTCTGGTTGCGGATGTTGCGTACGCCGGCTACCACTTCCAAGGCTTTGTCCATGCGGGCCAGCAGCTCGGGGGCGCCGGTTACGGGCTGGGCTTTGGGCCAGGCGGCTACGCACACGTAATCCTGCTCGGTACGCTGGGCCAGCTCGTGCCAGATTTCCTCCGTGATGAAGGGCATGAAGGGGTGCAGCAGCTTGAGCAGCGTTTCGAGGAAGTCGGTGGTGTGGCGCAGCGTTTCGGCGTCGATGGGGTGCTGGTAGGCGGGCTTTACCATTTCCAGGTACACCGAGCAGAAATCATCCCACACGAGTTTGTACACCGTCATCAGCGCATCGCTCATCCGGAACTTGTCGAAGTGCTCCTCCAGCTCGGCCAGGGTGGTGTGCAGCTTGGCCGAAAACCACTCCACCGCCTTCTCGTTGGTGAAGGGCAATGCGGCATCCACCTCCCAGCCCTTGGTGAGGCGGAAGGCATTCCAGAGCTTGTTGGTGAAGTTGCGGCCCTGCTCTACCAGTTTGATATCGAACAGCAAGTCGTTGCCGGCCGGCGACGAAAACAACATGCCCGTCCGCACGCCGTCGGCGCCGTAGTGGGCAATGAGGTCCAGGGGGTCGGGCGAGTTGCCGAGTTGCTTGCTCATCTTGCGGCCCTGGTCGTCGCGCACGATGCCCGTGAGGTAGACGTTGCGAAACGGCACTTCCTTGCGGTATTCCAGCCCGGCCATAATCATGCGCGCCACCCAGAAAAACAAGATTTCGGGCGCCGTTACGAGGTCATCGGTCGGGTAGAAATAGTTGACGTCCTCGTTGTCGGGGTCCTTGAATCCGTCGAACACCGAAATTGGCCACAGCCACGACGAGAACCAGGTATCGAGCACGTCTTCATCCTGGCGCAGGTCAGTGGCTTGCAAGCTGGCGTTGCCGCTTTGCTCGCGGGCCTGGCGCAACGCCTCTTCTTCGTTCAGAGCCACCACGAAAGTGCCATCGGGCAGGTAGTAGGCCGGAATGCGCTGCCCCCACCACAGCTGCCGCGAAATGCACCAGTCGCGCACGTTCTCCATCCACGAGCGGTACATGTTCTTGAACTTGGCCGGGTGCAGCCGAATTTCGTCGCTCTCCACTACCGCCAACGCGGGCTTGGCCAGGTGCTCCATTTTCAGGAACCACTGCAAGCTCAGGCGCGGCTCAATAACGGCCCCGGTGCGCTCCGACGTTTGCAGCACGCTGGCGTACTCCTCCACTTTGTCGAGCAGGCCGGCGGCTTCGAGGTCCTTCACGATGTTGCGGCGGGCCGCGAAACGGTCCTGCCCCACGTAGAGCTGCGCTTTCTCGTTGAGCGTGCCGTCGTTATTGAGAATGTCGATGACGGGCAGGTTGTGCTTGAGGCCCAGCTCATAGTCGTTCAAATCGTGGGCCGGCGTCACTTTCAGCGCCCCCGTCCCAAAGTCGATGCTCACGTACTCGTCCAGAATCACCGGAATTTCGCGCCCCAGCAGCGGAATACGCACCTTAGCGCCGTGCAAATGTGTGTACCGCGGGTCGTTAGGATTCACCGCCACCGCCACGTCGGCCATGATAGTTTCGGGCCGGGAAGTAGCAACGGTTAAGAAGTGAGAAGTGCTAGCGGAATCGTCGGCCAAATTCTCACTTCTCACTTCTAACTTCTCACTTCTAACATCCACCACTTCATACCGTAGGTGGTACATCCTGGCCATCGTGTCCTTGGGAATTACTTCTTCGTCGGACAGGGCGGTGCCGCCCTGGGGGTCCCAGTTTACCATGCGGATGCCGCGGTAGATGAGGCCCTTCTGGTAGAGGTCCACGAATACGCGCAGAACGGCTTCAGTTAGTTCGGGCTCCATGGTGAAGCGCGTCCGGTCCCAGTCGCAGGAGGCGCCGAGCTTCTTGAGCTGCTCCAGAATAATGCCGCCATACTTCTCCTTCCACGCCCAGGCGTGCTTGAGAAACTCCTCGCGGGTGAGGTCTTTCTTGTCGATGCCCTGCTCCTTGAGCAGCGCCACTACTTTGGCTTCGGTGGCAATGGAAGCGTGGTCGGTGCCGGGCACCCAGCACGCCTCTTTGCCATGCATCCGCGCCCGGCGCACCAGCACGTCCTGAATCGTGTTGTTGAGCATGTGGCCCATGTGCAGCACGCCCGTCACGTTCGGGGGTGGAATCACCACCGAGTACGGCGTTTTGCGGGGGTTGGCTTTGGCTTTGAAAAAGCCTTGCTCCTGCCAGCGTTGGTACCACTTTTCTTCGACCTCGGCCGGCGTATAGGTTTTGGCGATGGACATCGACAACGGGAAAAATCGGTTCAGAATGGCCGCAAAAGTAGACATTTCGCGGCGGCGGTCCACCGTCCCGGCCCGCATTCAGGGTTGATGGTAGAAAGTGAGGTTGGATTTGCGGTTCGAGGTAACTCAAGCCGCCGATTAGAGCTACAAGCTAGTTCCCCTCCTTGGAAAGGAGGGGCTAGGGGTGGTTGATTTACGTCAGAACGATACTAGAGCTAGTCCTAACAATCGTTCTAACGTCCTCAACCACCCCTAGCCCCTCCTTTCCAAGGAGGGGAACTAGCCCACAGCTTCCTAGACTTTGTACGCAATTTGGAGTAGTCAATTTCTGCTGCCGCGTTTCGCCGTAAATTCGCCCCCGGCAAGCAGTAGCACAGGGGGTTTAATTGGTTTCGCACCCTTATCTTAAGCTCTGTTTGCGCCCCTGCGCGTTTGCCTCACCAACACCTATGGCTTCTCTATTTAAGTTTCGCAAGTCTGCTCCGCCCGCCGCTCCCGCACCCGTTGTAGCGCCGCCCGTCACCGTGGCCCCGCCAGCTTCGGCGGGCACGCTGCGCGTAGGCATGGGCCAGTTGCTAGTGGAAGGCGGCGAGCCAGACCGTAACCTGGAGCGGGCGGCCCTCATGATTGCCGAAGCCGCCCAGCAGCGCTGCGACGTCGTGCTCCTCCCCGAAACCCTTGACTTTGCCTGGACCCATCCCAGCGCCCTTACGGAAGCCCAGCCCATTCCCGGCCTCTACTCCGACCGGCTTTGCCAGGAAGCCATCCGCCACCAGATCTATATCTGCGCGGGCCTCACGGAGCGCGGCGCCAATGGCCTCAACTACAACGCCGCCATCCTCATCAACCCCCAGGGCGAAATCATCACCAAATACCACAAAATCAACCTACTCACGGTAGAGCATCCGTTCTACGCCGTAGGGCAGACACTGAACGTGGTAGACACGCCGCTGGGCAAAATCGGGGTCAATATCTGCGCCGATAACTTCCTCGACGGCCTCAGCATCGGGCACACGCTGGCCCGTATGGGCGCTGAGTTCATCCTCTCCCCTTCGTCGTGGACCGTCGATTATTCCATCACGGAGGAAGACGACCCGTACCGCGAAAAGTGGGTGAAGCCCTACTCCATTCTGGCTCAACTTTACAATGTGACAGTGGTAGGCACTACCTCGGTGGGCTACATCGTGGGCGGGCCTTACGAAGGCAAGAAAAGTGTAGGCTGCTCGCTGGCCGTAGATGCTTCCGGCATTCGGGCCCAGGGCACCTTCAACGAATTTGCCGGCGACCTAGTGGTAGCGGACCTACCCCGGCCGGTACGCGCCGAGAAAGGCACCCAGATTGGCGAGATGCTGCTACGCAAAGGCTTTAAGTTCGACACGCTGCCTAGTTAACCTATGTAGTGAGACCTTAGATGTGAGAAGTTAGAGCTTAGCTCACACTCTGACTTTAAGGGCTCTATCATGCGGTCTTTACCTGCTTGCTTCTAGCCGATAACTCAACTACTCACGGGTCTGCTTTGGACCTGTCCATTTTCACCTAAGACGGAACGAGCCCCCTTGCGCCCGTATCCCGTTTCGCTTTCGCATGACGCAACAGTACCAGCAGTGCACGCGCTGCATCATGGACACCACCGTTCCCGGCATCCGGTTCGATGCGCGGGGCGAGTGTAACTTCTGCGCCGTCCACGACCATATGGACCGCGCCTTCCCGCTCGGCGAAGCCGGCCGCCGCAAAGTGCAGGAGCTAGCCGCCGACATCAAACGCACCGGCAAAGGCAAAAAGTACGACTGCGTACTCGGCGTGAGCGGAGGCCGCGACTCTTCCTTCACCCTCTGGTATTGCGTGGTGAAACTAGGCCTGCGGCCGTTAGCCGTGCATTTCAACGACGGTTTCGGCAACCCCGTGGCCGGCGAGAACATGGTAAAAGCCTGCCGCAAGCTCGGCGTGGAAATGCGCACCATCACCTCCGACTGGCGCGAGTCCAAGGACCTGAAAATCGTATTCCTGAAGGCTTCCACGCCCGATATGGAGGAAGGCACCGACCTGGGTATTGCCACGGCCTTGTATGGTGTGGCGGCCAAGGAAGGCATTCAGCGTATCGTCATTGGGCAGTCGTTTCGCACGGAAGGCATTGCGCCGCTTTCCTGGAACTACCTCGATGGCAAGTACCTGAAAGCCGTGCACAAGCAGTTTGGCACGGTGCCGCTGCGCCCCTGGAAGCCTGATGACCCAGGCTTCAATCTGGACTTGAAGGAAATGTTCTACTACGCCTTCATCCGCCGCATCAAAACCGTCACGCTGCTCTACCACGTCGACTACGTGCGAGCCGACGTGGACGAACTGCTGCAACGGGAGTTGGACTGGGTGAACCCCGGCGCGCACTACTTCGACGACCTGTACCAGAGCGTCATCTACTACCTCAACCGCACCAAATTCAACATCGACCGGCGGCTGTTCAATTACTCGGCACTGGTGCGCTCTGGGCAGATGCCGCGTGAGGTAGCCTTAGAACGGGTCAGCCACATCAACCCTATTGAGGATGAAAAGGTCATCAACCTGTGCATCAAACGGCTAGGCCTGACGCGGGAAGAGTTTGAACAGATTGTGGCCGCGCCGCCGAAAACCTTCCGCGCCTACCCCAATAACTACGCTTTGATTCGGCGGCTGCGCTGGCCCGTACAGGTACTGAGCAGGATGAATCTGATTCCAGAATCCGCCTACGATAAGTACTTCAATTGTGGCTCGTAATTCAATTTTAAGATTTAAATATTCATTAATTAAACAGGCATTTCTACGCAATTGTCTTAATTAAACGAGTTAATTTTTGCGATAACGTTAAAAATCACGTCGTTTGATAATCGTCCACCACAACCAAACCACTGTATGATTAACCGTTCTCGCATGCTGTTCAGCCTAACGGCTGGCACTACCTTACTAGCTTTGGCCAGCAGCTGCAGCCACGATAAAGATGCTGTGCAAGGCCCAGCAACAGTTGCAGCCCAAGAACAAAAAACCGAGGAGGCCTATCCTGGCCAAACCGGCTCGATAGAAGTTGGCCGTTTCTCCGGGCAGCCTATCGAATACCGTCATATCAATGGCGATAAGGTATACGAAGGAGACATTTTGCTCACGGCCGCGCAGGTAAACCCAAATGCTCCTCAACCAGAAAGCGCGGGTCGTAATACCGCACGTTGGCCGGGCGGTATAATCTATTATACTATTGCCAGCAATTTGCCTAGCCAGTACCGCGTGGCAGATGCTATTGTCCATTGGGAAGCTAATACGTCCATTCGGTTTGTGAAGCGTACCAACCAGGCAAACTACGTCACGTTCCAAGTGGGCGGCGGATGCTCATCCTACATTGGCCAGGTGGGCGGGCAGCAGGCCATCAACCTAGCTTCAGCTTGCTCTACGGGCAATACCATCCACGAAATAGGGCACGCGCTGGGCTTATTTCACGAACAAACTCGCAACGACCGGGACACGTTCGTGACCATCAATTTCCAGAATATTCAGTCGGGCTACGAAGGCAACTTCCAGAAGTACTCCGCGCAAGGCATCAGCGGCACCGACTACGGCAACCTGGACTTTGGCTCGATCATGATGTATGGCTCCTACTCGTTTTCCTCGAACAACCAGCCTACCATCGTGAAGAAAGACGGCTCTACGTTCAACATTCAGCGTAATGGCCTCTCTAGTGACGACAAAGCAGGCATTGACGCCATGTACTAAGTTGTTAGTTGTCAGTATATGGTTGCTAGTGCTTAATGCGCAACCAACACACACTAAGCACTAACAACTAGGTACTGACAACTTAAAAAAAGCCCATCCTCATTAGTCGGATGGGCTTTTTCTATACCAAAGCAGCTTCTGTGTTTACTGGTGCAGCCAGTCCTTTTTCTCGGTTAGTCGCTCGCGCGATTCGCGATAGTCGGGGTCGTCTACGCAGCAGTCGACGGGGCAGACGGCGGCGCACTGCGGCTCTTCGTGGAAACCCACGCACTCGGTGCATTTGTCCGATACGATGTAGTAGTACTCGTCGGAAACCGGAGTTTGCGGGGCCACGCCCGATACCGTCTGACCACCGTCAATGGTTACTTCTTTGAGCGTAGTGCCATCAGACCAGCGCCACGCGGCGCCGCCTTCGTAGATGGCCGTATTGGGGCATTCCGGTTCGCAGGCACCACAGTTGATGCACTCGTCGGTTATCATGATGGCCATAGCCGTGGAATCAGTTAAGTGAGTAATGTGGGCGTTATTACGCAAAAAAGGGCCGCGTGGCGTCTTCTCTATCCGACAAAAGTAGAAACTAACTCGTAGCGTTGCGAGTTTTTTGCGGATTGGGACAGCGAAACAGGAAACCAAGACTCAGATGAGCTTCCTCATTCCTAGCGTTTCGTTTGCTGCCCTCTATTCTGTATCCTGCCTCGCTACTCTCCTTTTCAACTCATGCTCCATTCCGAACGCCTTGCTGCCTTTGTCGCCTTAGGCCAGTATTTGCGCCAGCTTTCCGAAGATGAACTCAGCGCGCTCAGCGCCCGGGCCCGCAATCAAAACAACTGGTTCGACCGGCCCAACGTGACAGCCGCCATTGAGGGCGTGGCCGATTTGCTCGACGAAGAAAACCTGCACCATTGGGCCGCCCGCTACCCCACCGAGCCTACGACACCCCGGCAAGTGGGCGTGGTAATGGCCGGCAATATTCCTATGGTTGGCTTCCACGATGCGCTGTGTGTGCTCATGAGTGGCCATATCCTACTGGCTAAGCTCAGCAAAGACGATACGGTACTCATGCTTTGGCTTCTAAGCGAGCTGAAACGCCTGGAGCCCCGCTTTGCTGGGCAGATTCAGGTAGCGGAGCGCCTCAACGCCGCCGATGCCTTCATTGCCACCGGCTCCGACAATACGGCGCGCTATTTCGAGTATTACTTCGGCAAGAAGCCCAATATTATCCGGCGCAACCGTACCAGCCTGGCCGTGCTAACGGGCCACGAGGAACCGCACGAGCTGGGTTTGCTGGGCGAAGATATCTTCCGTTACTATGGTCTCGGCTGCCGCAACGTGAGCAAGCTCTACGTGCCCCAAGGCTACAATTTCACGCCCCTGCTCGACTCGCTACAGCCCTGGCACCACATCCCCGACCACCACAAATACCAGAACAACTACGACTACAACAAGAGCATTCTGCTCGTCAATGGCGTGCCGCACCTTGATACCGGTTTTCTGCTGCTCACGGAAAGCGCCCAGCTCGTTTCGCCTATTTCGGTGCTGCACTACAGTTTTTATACCAGCGAAGTAGACCTCGTGGACCAGCTCACGGATGTGGTGGCCCAAACCCAGTGCATTGTGGCGGGGCGCGGGCAATGGCCAGGCAGCTTTGCCTTCGGGCAGGCTCAGCGCCCCAGCGTTACGGACTACGCTGATGGCGTGGACACTATGGCTTTCTTGGCGCAGCTACTATGAAAGAAGCATTCGGAAGAGGTTGAGCGAGCAATTGGAGCTGCTCATCGAGTCTTCATTTACAATCGGCTATTTTCCAATGTATATTGTTTTGTCGCTAACCTTTTTGCCCCGCAGCCATGTACCTCGAACTACCAACCGCCACCGCCGAGCTTATTGATAAAGGCTTGATTTCAACTCTGCACTTCCCGCACCACGATGTGCTGACAGACCCGGCCGCCATCCAGCAGCGCCGCCACGATGCCGAACGGGCCACCAGCCTCGGCAACAACTACCACGGCAAACTCGACATCTACTTCCAAACTACCGACGGCGCCGTTAAGCGCGTCTACACCACTATCTGGGCCACACACTCCGACTACCTCACCCTCAAGTCTGGTATCACGTTGCCACTACACGCCGTCCTGGGCTTCGATTTTTATTAGGCTTTGAAGAAAATATCTTTGCCTTGCCTGTTGCTAATCGGAACAGATATTTTGGAAAGAAGAGAAAGCAGCAAGCCCTCAACACTTTATATCGTTGAGGGCTTGCTGCTTTTGTAGGCAACGCCACGAAAGAGAGAACAGCCGCAGGCTGCACGGAATGCTATATTTCCTCGCCCTAACTAAGATAATTATATCCGCTCCAGAGTTTTGGCAATCAAATCGTTGATTACCTCCTCTGAGTTGGTGGCAAATTCGCCGGTGGCGCGGTTGGCCACAATGGCGTTCAGTGACACTACTTCGTGGCCTAGCAGGCGGCCCAAGCCATAATAGCCGGCAGTTTCCATCTCGAAGTTGGTGAGACGGAATTCGCCCTCGGCGCTCTGGTAGCGGAAATTCTGGAACTGTTGAATGAGGTCGGGGCGGCGCAGATCGAGGCGCAGGACGCGGCCTTGGGGGCCATAGAAGCCGGGGCAGGTGAGCGTGTTGCCGGCTAGCATGCCCGCGCCAAGCTGCTCGCGCAACAAGTCGGTACCGCGTACGCAGTACGGGCGGTAATCAAGGCCGAGGGCCTGCTGGATGCCCGCTCCTACTTCTATCTCCAAGCCGGTTTCTACCAACGGATAGAATTGCATCAGCGAGTCGAGACCCACGGCGTGCTCCGTGACGAGGTGTGAACCCACCGGGATATCGGGCTGCAACGCACCGCTGGTGCCCACGCGCACGATGCGCAACGTGATGTGCTCCTCCTGCGGCCGGGGCTCCCGCGTCACGAAGTCAATATTGACCAGCGCATCGAGCTCATTGAGCAGAATGTCGATGTTGTCGGTACCCATGCCGGTGCTGATGACAGTGAGGCGCTTGCCGCGGTAGTAGCCCACGTGCGTCACAAACTCGCGCTTCTGCATCACCGTCTCAATCGAGTCGAAGTGCTGGCTCACCAGCGGCACCCGGTCCGGATCTCCCACCGTAATGATGGTGTCGGAGATATGGTCGGGTTGCAGATTGAGGTGGTAGATGCTGCCGTCTTTGTTGAAAATCAGCTCGGAATTGGGTATGGGCATTTGCTGCATGGCTTAATGGTTGAATTGTTAAATGGCTGAATGGTTGACTGTTCAACGCCTGTCAGAACGACCAGCCATTTAACAATTCAACCATTCAACCATTTACTTCCTGTACGACAGCAACCCTTGCTCGGGACTGTAGTGGTTGCTGATTTTAGGGTAGTTGCCGGTACCGTCGTAGGGACGTTTATCGGGGTGCTCTTGGCAGGTGGTGGAGCAAGCGCCATCGAGCTGCTGACCGCAGGCTTCGCAGAGCGGCACGTGGGCGTTGCAGTGCGGGTTGGCGCAGTTCACCATCCGGTCGGAGAGCGTGCCGCAGTGGTGGCAGTGGCTGATGACGGTCGGGTTGACGCGGTTTACATCCACGGCCACGCGGCCATCAAAGACGTAGCATTTGCCGTCGAAGTCTTCGCCGCCTGCTTCCAGGCCGTACTTAATGATGCCGCCGTGGAGCTGGTACACGTTCTCGAAGCCCTGTTCGAGCAGAAAAGCACTGGCCTTTTCGCACTTGATGCCGCCGGTGCAGTAGGTCAGAATTTTCTTACCCTTATACTGCTCCAATTCCTGCACCTTGTCGGGAAACTCGCGGAAATTCTCAATATCGAGCGTTACAGCGTTCTTAAAACGACCCAGCTCGTGCTCATAGTCGGAGCGCACGTCGAGCACCACCACGTCGTCCTGGTCCTTCATATCACGAAACTCGGTGGGCGAGAGATGCACGCCGGTGCGCTCGTAGGGCTTGAGGTGCGGCAGTCCCACGTGCACGATTTCGGGCTTCACGCGCACGTGTAGCTTCTGAAACGTGTGAGCTTCGGCTTCTTCTATCTTGAATTCCAGCGCCGCGAAACGCGGATCGGCCTTCACAAGGCGCATGTATTCAGCGCAGTCGGCCACAGTACCCGACACAGTGCCATTCAATCCTTCTGGGGCCACTATAATGCGCCCGCGCAGATTAAGGCGCAAACACAGCCGGTGGTGCTCTTCCCGAAACTGCTCAGCATCCGCAATTGGGGTGTAGCAGTAATACAGCAGAACGTGGTAGTTCATAAGGCAATGAGCAATCATCAATGAGCAATGAGCAATTCGCTGGCTAGGTCCGCCTGAACTATTCATTGCTCATTGTCCATTGATAATTAAACTTTAGCGGCGGGGTTGCCGAATACGGTTTGGTTGGCGGGCACGTCGGCTACCACTACGGAGCCGGCCCCCACGCGGGCTTTGTTACCGATTTTGACGCCGGCCACCACAATAGCTCCCGCCCCGACAAAGGCTTGCTCGCCCACCGTCACGTCGGCGTTGAGGATGGCGCCGGCTCCTAGCTGCGCGTAATCGCCTAGCTCGGCGCGGGCGTCTACTACGGCGTTGGGGCCGATAAGGCAGCCATTACCCACTTTGGCGGTGCCCACTACTACGGCATTAGCTCCCACCAAATTGCCGTGCCCCAGCCAGGCATGCGCCGATACGCTGGCCCGCTGGTGAATGGCGTTGACGGGCACGGCTTGGTATTCCTCCTGCAGCATGTTGGTGAGGCTACAGCGGCTGGCGGTATCTTCAGTGGCTACGAATACTTCGCACTTTTTGCCCAGCAACTTGAGCAGCTCTTTGTCGTCGGTGTTGCCCATGATGGGCACATCCAGCAGCTCGGTGTTCTGAAGGCTGGCGTTGTCATCGAGCATGCAGTACACCACCACGTCGTTGGAAAGAAAGGAGTCGAGGGCGGCGGTGCCCACCGTTTGGGCGCCAAGAATGATTACGGGGTTTTCCATACGAAGTGAGAAGCGGCTCAAAGGCCAGCGGAGTTCCAAACCGCAAATTTAGGCATTCGTTTGCTCGCACGAAGCAGCCAACCTAGCCTTTTCACCGCAGAGTCAGCCTACATCCCGATTCGGCGCAGCCAACGCGTGGCTCCCTCGTGCTGGAGCACTAGTAGCAACACATAAGGCAGCAGCGCCACTCGGTAGCGGTTCAGCGTGCCGAGGTTGGGCGTGCTCAGGCCGAGCAGCGCGGCTAGCAGCACATCGTACGCCAGCAGTACCAGCACCACCGCGAAAGGTAGCCGCCCAGCTCGCCCCCGCCCAACAGCCCCCAACGACCACAGCACCAAAGTCAACAGCAGCAAATTTTCGATTCCTGCCGCTATGTAGAGCAGTTGCTTTCCTTCCCAAGGCCAAGGCCGGCTCAGTGTGTCCAGCACTGCTCGTGGGGCGTGAGTAAGCAGACTTTCGACCGTTGGGCGCAGGTTGGGATACTCGATGTGCGGGCGGCCAGCAGAATTGGCCTGCATGGTGTGGTAGTTGATGATCAGGCGACTGGTGAACTTGTTGAGGCTGAAGACTGGGCTAATCTGGCCTAGCAACCAAGCCCCACCGGCTAGCCAACCCGCCAACAGCAGCACTTGCATCCACCGTCGCCGGGCGCCACCCAACCCCTGTATCACCCAGATCAGTCCCAGGCCACTTAGCGAGGCCAGCAGCAAACCCGCGAAGAAAAAGCGCATCTGAAAGTGTAGCACCGCCAGCAACAGCGCCGCCAGCACTGCCCCAAGGCGTATCGGCCGGGCGCCATAGAGCCAGTTTAGCACCAGCGCCGTGAGGCCAGCACCGCTACCTACCAGCACGCTTTCCTTGGTGATGCCGCCAGTCCAGTATATCACCGTTGGCCAGGCTAGGAAGCTAACCAACACCGCGCCTATCGGGGTTTCGGGCCAAATACGGGCCACTACGCGGACCAGTTCCCAGCAGCTCACGAAGCAAAAGAGCGAACAGTAAAATCCCAGCAGGAAAGCATTGCCCAGGGCTCCCAGGTTCAGCACCGACAATAGCTTGATAAAGAACAGCGTATTAGAAAAGCCGTGAAATACCAAGTTTTGGCCTGCGAAGTGAAATTCGTCGCTGGTTAGGGTGTGCAGCCAGTCGGCGGGGCTGGCCCAGAATTGCTCAGTGAAAGATTGGGACCAACTTAGGTAGTACGCCGGGTCACCACCAATAAGGAGGGTAGCTATAATGCAGGCCACCAACTTCAGGGCTAGCAAGGGCAGCAGCCAACGGCCTAGGCTTGGCGCGGACAGGCGCCGCCGCAGCCACTGCCACAGCAGCACCGCCAGCCCAAGATTCAAAGCCACCGCCAACGCCAGTTTCACCGAGTGCTGGGGTTTCGTTGTAAGATGCGGCTTCCGATGGCGCAGTGCAGGCAGCGGCGCGGCGCGCAATAGCCGCGGTGCAACGCCAGCAGCCCCTGCGAATCGGCGGCGGTACGGTGTCCGAAGCCCTGGGCCGCGTAGGCATCCGTGACGTGGTTGTGCTCAGCAGGCAAGCCACTGAGCAGCGCCACGGCACTTTCCACCAGCTCCGGTTGGCCAACGTGCCGAGCGTAGGCCACACGCAGCGGAACTACCACGTTGGTAATCAATACCTGAATGCTGCTCTTGCCAAGAGCTGGCACCTTGCCCGGCACGCCCGGCCGATAGTGCGTGCGCCAGTAGTCGGCGGTAGGTACCTGGAAGAAGTGAGTCAGGGTGGGGACGTCGGCGGCTGTGAGCAGGGCGTCGAACAGTGCGGGACGGGCGTGCAACACGGCCGCCAGCTGCGCCAGCCGAACCGGCGGAAAGTTAGCGGGCCGCAGCCGCAGGAAGTTCCATTCGTGGGCGGCCAGCGCCGTGCCGTGCAGACTATACTTATGGCGCAGAAACTCGAACTCCTGCCGCAGCTCAGTTATGTAGTCGTCGGTTCTGCTTTCTTCGGTTTCAACCAACAACCCAGCCTGCCCGAACAGCAGCGCCTCCAGCTGCCGGGCATCGTGGCGGTGGCGGCGCAACACAGCCAGTGGCAGGGCTTTAGCCAGGCGGGCTAGCGGTTCGCTGTTTTTTTGGAAGCCGAAAGCAGCAGCCAACGCGTGGTAGGAGGTTGCTTCCCAGTCGTGGCCCAGGTGCTGGTGCAGTTCTGTTACCACGGCAGCTTTTTGCTCCACTCGTTCCAGCAAAGCGCGCTCTACCATGCTCACCCGCGTGATGTTGGGCACGGCTGCGAGCAGAGGAGCGCAAGGCAGGCTATCGGCCGGAGTAGGCGTTTCGAGCAGGTTCTCGTAGGTTCTGAGCAGTTCTGGCGCGAGGCGCGGCGCCAACGCCAGAGCTGGTACTTCACTGCCATCGAGGCGGTGCACTGGTTGGTCGGCTTCGTACACCACGTGCAGCACTACCTGGTCGTATTTGGGGTCGTGTTGGTGCTGGTGACGGTGCCAATCGGAAGACTTGATGTGAATTTCCACGGCGCCGTTCCATTCCACCTCGCCTAATTGTAGGCGCGCACTCAAAAAGTCGGGGCCGGCGTCGGAATTGCGCAGGCCGGGCTTAAGCACCGTTATGGGTTGGCCTTCAGTGGTAAGCAAGTCGGTTTTATTGAAGTATTGATGCTGCCAAACGTAGTGGAGGAAATCTTCTTGCATAACGGATACTTTACCAGGTTTTGAGAATATTGCTGGTAAATATAGCGGCCAAACCACAGCGCGTATTGCTTGTTCGCGTTATCAACGCACGCGCATCTGTAGCCGCAGCCTCAAGCCGATAAACTTTGTATTCTTCACATGCCCACAATCCGTTCCGTGCAGCCAGAAGAAGCTGAACTTC
This sequence comes from Hymenobacter sp. M1-2, assembly GCF_057808495.1. NCBI lineage: Bacteria > Pseudomonadati > Bacteroidota > Cytophagia > Cytophagales > Hymenobacteraceae > Hymenobacter > Hymenobacter sp. M1-2. The sequence continues at coordinate 47,883 of NZ_JBTYZO010000004.1, read as the reverse complement.
TGGCGCAGCTCGGCCGCCAAAGCTACCTCGATCATTATGCCGAGCTGTGGCACCAAGCCGGTTTGAACGACTTTCTGCGCCGGTCTTTTACGGTGAGCAAGCTGCGCCGGGAACTGCGGCACCAGCCCAATATTCAATACTTCTTCGTGCTTTCGGATGCCCAACAGCCCGTCGGATTTGCCAAGCTGAAACTGCACCGCTGGCTGCCGGGCCTAAAAAGCCGCAACGCGGTGCTGTTGCAAAAAATCTACTTCCTGCGCGAATCCGCGGGTCAGGGCATGGGCCAGCAGTTCATGCAGTATTTGTTCGACTACGCTCGCCAAGCCGGGAAGGAGCTGATGTGGCTCGACGTGCTCAAAACCAACACTGGTGGCCAACGCTTCTACGAGCGGCTGGGCTTCGAGAAATACCGTGAAATCCCGTTTCAAACCGACAAAACGGACGTTGGCATGTGGGTGATGAAGAAGGAACTATGAACGCAAATCGGCCCGCCCCCGCACGAGGCGGAAGCGGGCCGGGCAAAGCGGCAGCGCCTTATTAGCGCAGGTCGATGACCTTGATGCCTTTGTACTTGGTCTTATCGAAGTTGAACGTGGTGGCATCCACGGGCACGTTCGGCGTGAACTTGTTGATCTTGAAAGTGTAGCGGTTGCCGTTCTTCTTGAACATCTGCCAGCTTTTCACCGACTTATCCGCCTTGCTCACCTTCAGGCGCACTTTGAATACGGGATTGTTACGGTCTTCCGGCGACAGTTCAATCACGTCTACAGCCTCTCCGCCTTCCTTGGCTTCCTGCACGTAGGCGTACTTATAGCCTTTCTTGTAGAGCGTATAGATCTGTGAGGGAGATACTTCCTGCTCCTCAGGCTCATAGTCGGAGATGTTCACCTCGTTTTCCGACTTCATGTAAGTCCATACTGTCTGGCCGTTGTTGATGACTTCCTGGCCGCTGATCTTCAACCGGAACTTCTGGCCGCTCACCGTGATGTCGCCGCTCAGATTTTCCTTCACTTTAGAGGCGTCGTTTTCCAAAGTCTGGGTGAAGTTGGCCCGGAAGGCTTTCATGGCCTGATACTTGGCGCTCATCTGGTCGAGAATCTTGCCAGCTTTGGGGTCCTGCTGCGCCGAAGCGGCCGACACGAGCGACGCGGAAAGGGCAAGCAGGGCGAAGTATTTTTTCATTTCAAAAGGTGATTCGGTAAAGTGAGTACAGAGACGTACGAGGAGTTACTTTGTTTAGATGTCAACAAAAAGAAGTTGAAAAAAGCTTCTTTGCTGGCTCCTAGAGCATTTCTGTACGGTTACTTAGGCAAAGCATTCAACAACTGTTCCAAACTGTACTCGTCCGGAATCAGTACCTCACGGGCTTTGCTGCCCTCAAACGGCCCCACAATACCCGCATGCTCCAGTTGGTCGATGAGCCGGCCGGCGCGGTTGTAGCCGAGCTTGAGGCGGCGCTGGAGCAGCGAGGTACTGCCCTGCTGGTGCGTAACGATGACGCGGGCCGCTTCCTCAAACATAGAGTCGCGTTGCGCGGGGTCGAAGTCCTCGACGTCGCCGCTGCCGCCGCCACTTTCGCCTACCACTTCGGGCAGCAGGTAGGCATCGGGGTAGCCTTGTTGCTCACCGATGTAGTCGCAGAGACGGTCCACTTCCGGCGTGTCGATAAAGGCACACTGCACCCGGATAAGGTCCGAGCCGGCTGAGAATAGCATGTCGCCTTGGCCTACGAGTTGGTCGGCGCCACCAGTGTCGAGAATGGTGCGCGAGTCAATCTTACTGGTCACCTTGAAGGAAATCCGGCACGGGAAGTTGGCCTTGATGATGCCCGTAATCACGTTCACGGAAGGCCGCTGCGTGGCTACAATGAGGTGAATGCCGATGGCGCGGGCCAGCTGGGCGAGGCGGGCAATGGGCGTTTCCACCTCTTTGCCCGCCGTCATCATGAGGTCGGCCAGCTCGTCAATTACCAACACGATGAAGGGCATGAAGCGGTGGCCTTTTTTCGGGTTGAGGCGCCGCTCCATGAACTTGCGGTTGTACTCCTTCAGGTTGCGGCAGCCGGCGTCCTTGAGCAGGTCGTAGCGGCGGTCCATTTCCATGCACAGCGAATTGAGCGTGTTCACCACCTTTTTGGTGTCAGTGATGATGGCCTCTTCGGTGTCCGGGAGCTTGGCCAGGAAGTGGCGCTCAATCTTGTTGAAGATGCTCAGCTCCACCTTCTTGGGGTCCACGAGCACGAACTTGAGCTGGGCGGGATGGCGCTTATAAATCAACGAAGCCAGAATCACGTTCAGCCCTACTGACTTACCCTGGCCCGTAGCACCAGCCATGAGCAAGTGCGGCATTTTAGCCAAGTCGGCCACGAATACTTCGTTGGTGATAGTGCGCCCGAAAGCCACCGGCAGGTCCATTTCGGTGTTGATGAACTTGTCGGTACTGAACACCGAACGGATGCTCACCATTTCCTTCTTGGTGTTCGGCACCTCAATACCGATGGTGCCCTTACCCGGAATAGGCGCGATGATGCGGATGCCCAAGGCGGCAAGGCTCAGGGCAATATCATCTTCTAGGCTCTTGATTTTGGAGATGCGCACCCCAGCATCAGGCACTATCTCGTAGAGCGTGACCGTGGGGCCGATGGTGGCTTTGATGCTGGCGATGTTGATGCCGTAGTGACCTAGCGTTTCTACAATCCGGTCCTTGTTGGCTTCCAGCTCTTCCTTGGTTACCTGCGCTTTGGCCTGTCCGTAGTCGTTGAGCAGTTCCAGCGTGGGATACTGGTAGCGCGAGAGGTCCAGCGTGGGGTCGTAGTTGACGGCCGGCATGGTGTCGGCGTCATCCTCGGCATCCTCTGAAATTGCCGCCATTGCCGCCCCAGCCGCGGGGTCTAGTTCACCGGGCTTGGTTTCGATCTGGAAAGTGGGCTGCGCGTGCGCCGGAACCGTCTGAACTGGTTGCGTAGCCGCGGGCAGCGGCGCATCTGCATCGGCCAAATCAGCTAACGACAGCGGCGTGGGCACCCGGGCAGATGAAACAGTTATTGGCTCAGGGTCTACGGGCGTTTCGATGGAGAAGCTTGGGCCTTTCGAGGACGCTTCGGCACCAGCCGACGCCACCGGGGCAGCGGCACTAGCCATACTTAAGCCGGCACCAGTTGTCACGCTCAATGGTACAGCGGCCCCGGTGGCCGTTACGCTCGCCGCAGCGGCCACCGCCGGAACTACGGCTGGCGCGATGCTGAAAGCCGGCGACGCTACGGAACCCGTAGTCAGAATCGGGGCGTCCGGTGGAGTGTCCTCGTCTTCTTCGCTGACTGCCACCGGCCGTTTACTAGCTGCTGCCGGACGAATATCTCGCACGACGAAACCCAGGTCGGGCTCCTGCTCTTCGTGGTCGAGTGAGGCAGTGGGGTTGGCGGCGTGATTTACGCCCAGGCCAGTGCGGCCGTATAGGTCGAGGCCGTCGGGGGTGATTTCGGCGTCCTCCTCTCCTTCTGTTCGGAAGCTAGGCAGAGTGATAGAGGTGACGTTGAAGAAGAACACCACGAAGGAAATCAGCAGGAAGGCCAGCAGCAACACTGTGCCCCAGCCAACGAGACTGTCGAGCCAGAGGGCCGCTTCGTAGCCGATGCCACCGCTCAGGAAATCGAGGCGGTAACCTAGGTTGGGGTCAGCATCGGGCGCCTGCATCGTGAGGACCACGTAGCCCAGCAGCACGCTCACCCAGCCCATGATAAATAAGCACAGCGCCAACACGTAGCTAACGGACAGGCCCGCGCGCCGGAACACCATTTTGTAGCCCAGGAAAAAGACGATGGGAATGAGCGCAAACGCGCCCACGCCGAACCCCTTGTAGATCAGCGCCTGCGCGGCAAATGCCCCAATCAGCCCCAACCAGTTGCCCGACTGTTGCCCGGCTTCTTTCACCGGCGTCCGTTCCAAGCCTTCGATTACGCTTTGGTCGGCGTGGCCCGTGAACAGGAAGGAGAAGAAGGCAAACGTCAGGTAGAGGGAAGCCAGCAGGAAGAAGAAGCCTAAGAAGAGTTGGAAACGCCGGTCGCGCAGAAAGTTGAACAGGCCGCCTAGCTTCAACGAAGGCAGCTTCAGAGGCTTGCGCGGAGCTTTGGGCGCGGCTTTCGGCTCGGCCGCCCGGCGGTTTTCGCGCGGCGCGGCGGGCTCGGGCGCAACCGTCCGGGGCTGGTTGGCCCGCGTTGGCCGCGGCTCGTTGGGCCGGTTGGTAGGGGTTGGGTCTTGCTTGTAAGTATTTTTTGCCATTCTCACGCACCAAAGGGCCAAATCTAGGCAATTATTGGGTGATTAAGTGACTGGGCATTTGGTAGATTAGGCAGTAGAAATAGAGCATTATAGTGGTCTAACGGACAAGCTGCGCCATACTTTGCAGCGGCCAGCATCGGCTTGCTCATTTTTCTGCTGACGAAAGGCAGCCTCATCAAGACCACGCAGAGCTTTATTCTCTGTGCGCTTAGTTCTTGTCCCCTTATCAATATAACACACATCATCACGCCTCCCCACTAGTGAATTCTTCACTTAGCTGCAAGAGGGCTATAGGCTTCCGCTACTTTTCAAGCGTTTCATACAGCCAGATGTGCCAATAAGCGCCTGGCTGCTCGAACGAACCCACGAGCCGCAAGCCGCTACGAGCGGGGGTAGCTAACCGCGCCGCTGAAAGGACGTAGCGCCCACCTAACCGCTGGAAAGCAGTAGCGTTGAAGTCGAAGTCCTGCACCGTGCGCGGCGACGCGGCGCCTACTCGAAAATCCTTGCCTAATTCCGCCGCAAACACGTAGCACCGACTGCCCCAGGCATCGAAATAGCGGCGTAGCTCCGGACTCTTCGCTAGCTCACCAGCAATGATGGGCCGGAAATGGTGTTTGTAAGACAGTGGGTAATTGTTCTGATAAGAGTCGAGGGTGTAAAAGTTGTTGAGCTGAGCCACAGCTGGCGGGAGCCCCAGACTTGCCACGCGGTACTGCGCCGGGACCAGGCCACTTCGCCGCTCAATAGTTTGCTGCACCTGCTGAAATAAAGTCGGAGCCACGTAGGCGGTGTAGTTGGGTTCATGCGGGTTCGGTCGGCCGGCCAGTTCCCGCAGGTTGTTGAGCCATTCAGGGTTCATGCCCAAGCCTACCAACAGCTGCAAGCTCAGCACCACCGCCTGCCAGCGCCCCGACAAGTAGCGCAGGGCTAAGGCCAGCAGCAGGAACCACAGCAGCGGCGTCAGGAAGTGAAAACGGCCAAAATTGAAGGTGGCCAGCAACGGCAAACGGGCCTGCGTCACGGCCACTAGTTGGGGGTAAAAGCCGCTGAACAAAGCCACTCCGGCCAGCACCAGCAGCCAGGGCGTAAATTCCCGCAGCCTGGCCCTCCGCTCCCCAGTCGGAGCCGACACCACCGCTACTGCCACCGCCAGCAGCATCACGGCGCGCAAAAACTGGCCGGCGTGGTATTGCCCGAACAGAAAAAACTGCGCTGAGCTTCGCAGCCCCGCTCGCAAGCCCATGTCCGTGAGTTGCGCCATATCGAACTCCAACCGGTGTGGTACGAACTGTTTGGCAACGAGCTGCGAATACAACAGCGGCCAGTCTACCAACACCGACACGCCCAACAACAGCATTAGCCCCAGCAGAAACGGCCAGTTCAGGCGGCGCGTGCGCCACCAGTCCCAGGCCCACAGCCCACCCAACACGGCCAGCGCAAACGGCCCTACCAACACGAACGTGCTCCAGAGCGGAAAAACCGCAATGATAACCCAGTGCCACCACCGCAACGCACCCCGCCACAACGCCAGAAAAGCCACTAGCAGCGCCGGCTGGCCCATTATCGTCAAGCCGTACATGGAATATAATGGCAGCACAGCCCAGCACAAAGCTAGAGCCGCAGCTAGCACCGGGGCCCGACTGCCGGCCAGAACCTCCCGCCGCACCAGCGCATGCATGCCAAGCAGCCCAATGAGCCGCACCAACACCTGCTGCACCAAATACGCAGCCCAAGGCGGCAGTAATGCAAACAGGCCAACCGTCGCACTCAGACCAGGCCGGAGAGCAGTGCGCGGCAGCCCATTCATGATGGGTGGCAGCACCGTGCCCGCATTGTAATCAAATACTATCCCGTAACGAAGCAGCAGATAGGAAATGTTGAGTTCTGCATCTAGATTATCGTCGATTGTTATGTAACTATGCGCCTGTAGTATGCCGTATGGCAAAGTGAACAGTAGCAAGCCCAGCAGTGCCAGCAGCAACGGTGAAAACCGGGAAGAAGTAGAACGAATTGGTGGCACAGAAACGATATTTGCTGCAAAAGTACCCCGCTCCCCTATAACTTGTCGTCCGCACCTCTTGCAATGCCAGATTAGGTTTTCCTTTTCTCCTTTCCACGCATTGTCTCATGTCTGATCCTTCCTCCTCATCTGCCGGACAAGAACCTTTCTGTCGGGTGGAATTCGATAATAACAACCACTGGTTACGGGCCACTTGGCAGGGTTTTGTCAATCCACAGCAGGCACTGCAAAGTGTGGTATCGTCTCTAAACGTGCTGAGCACCTCGCTTACTCCTTTGTTTCTGAACGATAATAGCCAGGTCCTCAATCCGTGGTTCGATTCGCTCACGTGGCTGCGCTACGTGTGGGAAAGTACCGACACGCCGCCGCCTGCCTGCGTGGCCCACGTAATGCAGCCCGGCGGCAACGCCAACGCCGGCGACCTAGACATCAGTTGGACGCGCAAAGTCGGCACCGAGTTGCAACTGTTCGAGTCAGTGGGCGAAGCGGAGGAATGGCTGCACAGCTGCCAGGACAGCCTCGAACAATAATACCTCGGCAGGCTAGGCTTAGCTGCGGGGGTGGAACGCCGTGATAACCTGCTGGAGATAGTCGCGGTCGAGGTGGGTGTAGATTTCGGTGGTGGTAATACTCTCGTGGCCCAGCATTTCCTGTACCGCGCGCAGGTCGGCGCCGCCTTCGATGAGGTGCGTGGCGAAGGAGTGCCGAAACGTGTGCGGGCTAATGCTTTTGCGCACGCCGGCTTTGTCGGCAGCGGCTTTGATGATGTTGAATATCATCACTCGGGAGAGTTTCGAACCGCGCTTGTTGAGGAACACGAAATCTTCGTTGCCAGGTTGGATGTCGAGGTGGCAGCGGATGCCTTGCAGATAGAGGCCCACGTGCTTGAGCGCGTCGCGGCCGATGGGCACGAGGCGCTCTTTGTTGCCTTTGCCGGTCACGCGCACGAAGCCTTGGTCGGCGTACACGTTGGAAAGGCGCAGGTCAGTCAGCTCGCTCACCCGCAGGCCCGACGAGTACAGCACTTCGAGGATGGCGCGGTTGCGGGTGCCTTCGGGCGTACTTAGGTCGATGCCGTCGAGTAGCTGTACTATTTCCTCGTAGCTGAGTGTATCGGGCAGCTTGCGGCCGGTTTTGGGCGCTTCCAGCGTATCAGTGGGGTCGAGCGTGAGCAGGTCCTCCATAATCATGAAGCTGAAAAACGCCTTGATACCCGATAGAATGCGGGCCTGCGAAGTGGCGCTCAGCCCCAGTTCGCCGAGCCACGCCAGAAACTCACGCAGCAGCGCCGTAGTTACTTCCTTGGGGCTGTTGGGCAAGTGGCGGATTTCTAGAAAGTGTCGCAGCTTGCCTACGTCCCGCACGTAAGCCTCCACAGAATTGGCGGAAAGCGACTTTTCGAGTTGCAAATAGCCTTCGAACTGCCGGAGCGTGATGGACCAGGTGGACATGGGTTAGATGGCTGAATTGTTTAATGGTTGAATTGTTGTCTGGCGCTGAGTCCTGCGGATATTCGCGCAAGTTTAGTGAAGCCTTCATCAGCACCGCTAGGGAATGGTTGGCTTTTTGAAATCAACCATTTAACCATTCAACCATTTAACCCATGCAGCTCCTCATTCTCAACGGCCCCAACCTCAACCTGCTCGGCCGCCGCGAGCCCGGCATCTACGGCACCCGCTCCTTCGACGACTACCTGCCGGAGTTGCGCACTGCTTTCCCCGACGTCACCATCGAATACTTTCAAAGCAACCACGAAGGCGAGCTGCTCGACAAAATGCACGAAGTGGGCTACACCTACCACGGCATCGTGCTCAACGCGGGCGGCTACACCCATACCAGCGTGGCCCTCGCCGATGCCGTAGCCGCTATCAACACCCCCGTCATCGAAGTGCACCTAACCAATCTGCACGCCCGCGAAGAATTCCGGCAGAAAAGCCTGCTCGGCAAACACTGCCTGGGCAGCATCAGCGGCTTCAAGCTAGAAAGCTACCGCCTCGCCATCCAATACTTCGAAAGCCTCCGCCCGAAACGAGTGGGATTTAAAGTGTAGCCTAACTGTCATTGCGAGCAACGCGAAGCAATCCTTCCTCTACGTGCGACAAGCCCACTGAAGCGAGAGCCTCTTAACGCCAGGGTGTAGCACACTAACGCCAAAGGCTTGGCTGATAAGTAACATTCTCAGCACGTAGAGGAAGGATTGCTTCGCGTTGCTCGCAATGACAGAGGTTGGCTCCTACCTTTGCGGCTTCCTTAGACTTTCCTTCCTATGTATACTTTCAATCCGGGTCCTTCGCAGGTGTATCCGCAGGTGCGCCAGTACTTGCAGGATGCTTTTGACGAGGGCTGGCTCTCGGCGCCGCACCGTGGGGAGCGGTTCACCAACCTCATGCGTCAAACCGTGCAGGAGCTGAAAAACAAGCTGCACGTGCCCCAGGACTACACTGTGTTCTTCATGAACTCAGCCACCGAGTGCTGGGAGGTGCTGGCCCAGAGCCTCACGCCGCGCAAGAGCTTTCACCTCTACAGCGGCGCTTTCGGCGAGAAATGGTATGAGTACGCCAAAGCCATTCGTCCCGCTTCCGTCGGCTATCCGTTTGGGGTTGATGAGGTGCCCGACGTGGCCGCGCTGCCCCTGCCCGACGACGAAACCGACCTGGTCTGCATCACCCAGAACGAAACCAGCAACGCTACGCAGCTGCGCGATGGGTTCATCCTCAACCTCTACAACCGCCTCGGTTCGGCACTGCTGGCCGTGGATGCCACTTCCTCGCTGGGCGGCATTCAGATGAAGTACATCAAGGCCGACGTGTGGTACGGCTCGGTGCAGAAGTGCTTCGGGCTGCCAGCGGGCCTGTCCATCATGATACTCTCGCCGCGGGCGGTGGCGCGGCTGCGCGAAATAAACGAGCGGGGCCACTACAATTCGCTGGTAAGCCAGTACGAGAAGATGCTCAACTGGCAAACCACGCACACGCCCAACGTGCTTGGCATTTACTTGCTGTTCCGCACTTTGCAAGACCGGCCCGCCATCAAGGTCGTGCACCAGCACTTGCAGGACCGCGCCACCAAGCTCTACGACTACTTCGAGCAGGCTACCCAGCTCACCCCACTCATCAGCAACCCCGAAACCCGCTCCACCACCGTTGTGGGCCTGCAAGGTGCGCCTACACTCATTGATGAGGTGAAGCGTCGTGCCCTGGCCCAAGGGCTGCACCTCGGCAACGGCTACGGCAACTGGAAAGCGGGCAGCCTGCGCATCGCCAACTTTCCCGCCATCCCCGATGCCGCTTTCGAGCAGCTGGTGCAGTTTTTCGCCAAGGAATTCGCCTGAGTGTAGCGCGAAGCTACAGCTTCGCGCATCGTCCGCGCTGCTGGCTAACTTTCTCAACGACATCGTTCAACGAGGCGCGAAGCTGGAGCTTGGCTCCGCCTTCCTCCGGTTCGCGCTACTGTTTTGCTGTTATGCAGACGCTTTTCTCGCTCAAGGAAATCTTCTCCGTCACGCTCACGCTCTTTGCCGTGATTGATATTCTGGGGTCCATCCCGATTATCATCCAGATTCGGCAGCGCGAGGGCAAAATCCATTCTGAGAAGGCCACGCTGGTAGCGGGCGTGCTGATGGTGGTGTTTCTGTTTCTGGGGCAGAGCATTCTGTCGTTGTTTGGAGTCGATTACCAGTCGTTTGCGCTGGCAGGCGCCATTATCATTTTCCTCATTGGCATGGAGATGATACTCGGCATCGAGCTATTCAAGTCCGATCCGCTGGCCAATACGGGTTCTATTGTGCCGCTGGCGTTTCCGCTCATCGTGGGTGCCGGCACCATGACTACGCTGCTCTCCCTGCGCGCTGCCTATTCCCTGCCCAACGTGCTGGTCGGCATCGGCCTGAACCTGGTGTTCGTCTTCATCGTGCTCAAAAGCAGCGCCTGGATAGAGCGCAAACTCGGCAAGGCCGGCGAAGACATCCTGCGCCGCGTATTCGGCGTGATTCTGCTGGCCATTGCCATCAAACTCTTCAAGAGTAATTTTTGAAAGCATGGTTAAATGGCTGAATGGTTAAATGGTTAATCGTTCAAGATGCGGTTTGAACGGCCAGCCATTTAACCATTCAGCCATTTAACCATGATTTACCTATACACTGATGGCTCTTCGCGGGGCAACCCGGGGCCGGGGGGTTACGGGGCTATTCTACGTTTCGGGCAACACGAGAAGGAGCTGACCGAGGGCTTCCGCCTCACCACCAACAACCGCATGGAGTTGCTGGCTGTCATCAAGGGCCTAGAGGCCATTACGCGCCCCGAGCTGCCCATTACCGTCGTTACGGATTCGAAGTACGTGGTAGATGCGGTGGAGAAACGCTGGTTGTTTGGCTGGGAAAAGAAGACCGATTTCGGCAAGAAGGCGAATGAAGACCTGTGGCGGCGCTTTCTGAAAGTGTACCGCCAGCGCACCGTGCAGTTCCGGTGGGTGCGCGGCCACAACGGCCACCCCGAAAACGAGCGGTGCGACCAGCTAGCCGTACGCAGCGCCACCGGCACCGGCCTGCTCATCGACGAAGGCTACGAGCTGATTGAGGCGAAGCGAGGGTAGAAAGCAGGTTTACCTGGCATCCCCCAACAGCCGGTAGACAGGTGCCGGTAGACAGATTTATACCTGCTGGCTATTATTTTCATTGCTTGCCTATATTGATAACCACCAGCCCCGGAGGGGCGACATATCGGTAGTAACAGCTGTCTTTATGTTTCCAAAGCCCCGTAGGGGCGGCACATCTTTCAGAACTTATGGCTAACACGTACACGCAAATCCACCTCCACATTGTGTTTGCGGTGCGGGGTCGGGCCTCCCTTATTTCGGTGAAACATGCCGCCACCTTATACCGCTACATCACCGGCATCCTGACGAACCAAGGCCAAAAGCTACTCGCCATCAATGGCATGCCCGACCACCTGCATCTACTCATCGGCCTGCGGCCAGACCAAGCCTTGTCTGACCTGATGCGCGATATTAAAGCCAACTCCGCCAGGTTCATCAATGAACAGCATTGGCTTCCCACCAAGTTTTCCTGGCAGGAAGGCTACGGCGCCTTCTCCTACGGCGCGTCTCAGCTGCCCGCTGTCATTCGGTACATCGAGCAGCAACAGGAGCACCACGCAAAACGCACATTCGGGGAAGAATATCGGCTCCTGCTGGACAGCTTTGACGTGGAATACAATCCGGCCTATCTGTTTACCTCACCGGATGAGGCGTGAGAAGTGGTGCCGCCCCTACAGGGCTCGGTTGTTCTAGTAGCACGTTTTCTACCGATATGTCGCCCCTCCGGGGCTTTGTCGTACTGCTGAAGAGTCAAGTTAAGGCTAGCTCGCTCGCTGAGGACGAATAAGCTTTTCCTCCCTGTTTACACCCAAGCGCCTATCTTTGCCCGCGTGATGAGTCGCTCCACCGCGGCGCCGGGGTTACAGCCGGCGACGAGGAAAGTCCGGGCAACGCAGAGCACCCTGCTTCCTAACGGGAAGGACTGGTGAGCGTAAAGCAAGCTAGGACAGCCAGTGCCACAGAAAAGTACCGCTTCTGGAGCGTCAAGCCGTAAGCGGCAAGCCCCGCGCTTGCCGCTGAAAGCCTACCGCTTGGAGCTTAGAAGTAAGGGTGAAAAGGTGCGGTAAGAGCGCACCAGCGGCGGGGTGACCCGTCCGGCTGGGTAAACCTCAGGAGTTGAAAGACCAAATAAGCCAACACGCGCCCTGCGAGGGCGTACCGGGCGGCTCGTCCGGCGTTGGCGGGTAGGTTGATGGAGCCTTTCCGCGAGGACTGGCCTAGATAAATGGTGGAGGCGCGGCCCTTCGGGGCGGCGTACAAAACCCGGCTTACAGACTCATCACCCCGGCTCCAACGGCCGCCGCTGCTTCGGCTGCGGCGGCCGTTTGGCATTGCAGCCGTCTGGTAGTCGGGGCAGGAGCGGACAGATACACAGGCCTGAAAGCATCTGTAGGGTAAAGGTTGACCCTGCTCAGAAGTAAATGCTTCTGAGCAGGGTCAACCTTTACCCTGCCCGGAAGCATTTACTTCTGCCCTGGGTTAAGCTTGCACGAGCCCCGAAGCATTTGCTTTTGCCCTCGGTCAAGGTTGACCCTGCCCCGAAGCATTTACTTCTGCCCTCGGTCAAGGTTGTACCAGCGCAGAAGTAAATGCTTCCGAGCAGGGTGAAGGTTGACTGAGGACCCTGGCGCATTACGTTGGGCTGATTGGTTGAAGGCAGAATTCTGGCGCAAGGCTAGGCGGCCAAGCAGTAGCTTGACACGGATTTCCGCCCTACATTCGCTGCCGCTACCATTTTTGCTTCCTCATGCCCCGCATTCTCATCATCGACGACGAAAAGGCCATCCGCAACACGCTGAAGGAGATTCTTGAATACGAAAGCTACCAAGTAGACCAAGCCGAGGATGGCCCCACCGGCCTCGACATGCTCATCCGCGACAAGTACGACGTGGTGCTCTGCGACATCAAAATGCCCAAGATGGACGGCATCGAAGTCCTGGAGCGGGCCCGTATCGTGGCGCCGGATTCGGCCTTTATCATGGTTTCCGCCCACGGCAACGTGGAAATGGCCGTCGATGCCACCAAGAAAGGCGCCTACGATTTCCTGCAAAAGCCGCCAGATCTCAACCGCCTCCTCGTGACGGTGCGCAACGCCCTGGACCGCACCAAGCTGGTAGCCGAAACCAAGACGCTGAAGAAGAAAGTTGCCAAAAGCTCCGAGATGGTGGGCAACTCCGACGCGCTCAACGCCGTGCGCAAGGCCATTGAGAAAGTAGCCCCCACCGATGCCCGCGTGCTCATCACCGGCCCCAATGGCGCGGGCAAAGAAATGGTAGCCCGCCAGCTGCACGAGCAAAGCAACCGCTCCGGTGGCCCCATGATAGAAGTGAACTGCGCCGCCATTCCCTCGGAGCTGATTGAGTCGGAGCTGTTTGGGCACGAGAAAGGCTCCTTTACGTCGGCCGTGAAGCAGCGCATCGGCAAGTTCGAGCAGGCCGATGGCGGCACGCTCTTCCTCGACGAAATCGGCGACATGAGCCTCTCGGCGCAAGCCAAGGTGCTGCGGGCGCTCCAGGAAAGCAAAATCACGCGCGTAGGCGGCGAGAAGGAGATTTCGGTGAACGTGCGCGTGCTGGCCGCTACCAACAAGAACCTGCTCCAGGAAATAGCCGACCGTAATTTCCGCGAAGACCTCTACCACCGCCTCTCGGTCATCCTCATCCAGGTGCCCGCCCTCAACGACCGGCGCGAGGACATCCCGGACCTCATCCAGAAGTTCCTCCAGGACATTGCCAACGACTACGGCAACAAGCCCAAAAAAATAGATGCCGCCGCCCTCAAATACCTCCAGGCCCTGGACTGGCGCGGCAACATCCGCGAGCTGCGCAACGTGGTAGAGCGCCTCGTCATCATGAGCGACGACACCATCTCCGAAAGCGACGCTAAGGCGTTTGCGGGAAAGTAGTTTTTAGTGCGTAGTACTTGGTGCATAGTGCTTGGCTCATTCTATCAATCAGTAGTAAAGTAGTAGAACAACCTAAGCACTACGCACCAAGCACAAGGCACTAAGTGGCCATTTGATTACAGCCGCGCACGTCCGAATTATCCAAACGGCCTAGCACTTCGAAGGAGCCGTCGGGGTGCAGGCGGGCCAGGTCTTTGGTTTCGATGAAGGCGCAAGAGTCCACGTTGGCGAGGTCGATGACGTTGATAGCGCCATCGGGGCGGGTTTCGCTGACGGAGAATGGGTCGGCGGGGTCACGCAGGAGGACACGCAGTTGGGGTGGCGCGTGGAAACGACCATCGCCGAAGCTGTAGGCCTGACTCAGCAGCTCGGTCATGCCGTATTCGGAATGAATACCGACGGGGCCGAAAGCGCGTTGCAGCTCCTCGTGCAGTTCCTCCCGAATCATTTCGCGGCGGCGGCCCTTCATGCCACCCGTTTCGAGCACTGTGAGCTGTTGCAGTTCCGGCACGGGGCCATACTCCGCAGCCAGATCGAGCAAAGCGTAGCTCACCCCGAACAGCAGTACTTTATTGCCTTCCCGCTTGGCTTGTCCCAGAGTTTGCAGCAGCGCGGCATGGTCGCGCAGGAAAAAAGCCGCCTGCTTCTGCCCCGACTCCCGAGCGAAATAATCGACCATGGCCACCAGCGAGGAACCACCTTGCTCCAGGTACGAGGGCAGCAGCGCCAGGAAAGTCCAGTCGGTAAGCGGGCCGTAGTAGTGCTCGAAGATGCGGGCCGCGTTGTGGCGGTAGAGTTGCGGGTCGCGGAGGTGGTGGCGGCTGCGCTGCTGTTGCGTGGTGCCGCTGCTCAGAAACGTTTCCTGCGGCTCCCAGCTGGCCGGCTCGGTGCGCACATCGTGAGTTTTGAAGAATTCGATGGGCAGAAACGGAATGTCCGTTAGCTGACGCACGGTGGTAGGGTTGCAACCAAGCGCCGCCAAATAGGCTCTATACGGCGGACAGTTGGCCGCCTGATGATAAAACAGGCGCAACGCAACGTCAGGCGCCGTGGCGCCTGTTATGTTCGGCAGATTCTTCAGGTATTCTTCGCGGAAACTCATTACAACACAGCGGGGTTTGCAGAGAGAATAACAATTACGTCCTGGCTTCGTTGAGAAGTCGTACCTTTTGCCTGCTGCCCCGGCAGCCCATTCTTCAGTTTCCAGCTTTCTATGACCATGTTTCGTACTTTTTGCGCGGGCTTGTTATCCCTGTTGGCCGGTAGCCTAGCCCTATCGTCTTGCATCGATCCACCAAGCTACCCCGACAGCCCCGAAATCAAGTTCAAGGATCTGATAGTGCAGCGGGTTGATACCATTACGGGCGTCTTCGACCGGGTTACGCTCGTTGTTTCTTTCGAGGATGGCGATGGTGATTTGGGCCTTTCTGATACCGATACACTGCCGCCTTACCAGGAATTACTTCCCGGAGGTGCTAGAAATCCCGACCATTACAACTACTTCATTCAGCCCCAGCGGAAAGAGGGCAACACGTTCGTGGATGTGGTGAATCCGCCACCGTTTGGCTTCGTGGGCGAATACGATAGCCGTTTCCCGCGCCTAGAGCCCAACCCCGACCGGGAAGCCCCGCTGAAAGGTGATTTGCGTTTCAAGATACGCTTCTCGTTAGGAGCCCCCTTCCAGCCCGGCGACGAAGTACGGTTCGTAGTCAGCATCAAAGACCGAGCGCTAAATCGGAGCAACACCATCACGACGAGCACCTTCATAGTGCAGCCGTAAAGAACAGAAAACGAACCAAACGCCCCACCGGCCGCGCCTATCGCAGCCGGTGGGGCGTTTGGTTTAGAAGGCTAGTAAATGGCTGGGTAGCGTTTGGGGTCGGCTTCCTGGAGCAGTTCGTACACGGCGTCGAATACGTCTTCGGCGTTGGGCTTGCTGAAATAGTCGCCGTCGGAGCCGTAGGGCGGGCGGTGCGCCTGGGC
This sequence comes from Hymenobacter sp. M1-2, assembly GCF_057808495.1. Classification (NCBI taxonomy): domain Bacteria; kingdom Pseudomonadati; phylum Bacteroidota; class Cytophagia; order Cytophagales; family Hymenobacteraceae; genus Hymenobacter; species Hymenobacter sp. M1-2. Next base: position 32,102 of record NZ_JBTYZO010000004.1, on the reverse strand, counting down.
GGCGAGGCAGCGCGGGGCCGAGTCGAGGTAGCGGTAGGCATCCTGGTCGTCGAGCACCTGTTGGAGCATGTAGGCCGTGCCGCCGCCGGGCACGTCTTCATCAGTAAAGAGTACGCGGCTGGTTTTGCGGATACTGTCCGTGATAACGTGTTCCAGATCGAAAGGCAGCAGGGTTTGCACGTCCAGCACTTCCACCGAAATGCCCACTTCCGCCAGCTGCTTGGCCGCGTCGAGCACGATCCGGCACATAGAACCGTACGTCACGACCGTGATGTCGGTGCCTTCGCGCAGAACTTCCGGCACGCCGAGCGGCACCGTAAACTCGCCCACGTTCGTCGGAATCCGCTCCTTGAGACGGTAGCCATTGAGAGACTCAATGACAATGGCGGGCTCGTCGGCGCGGAGCAGCGTGTTGTAGAAGCCGGCAGCCTGGGTCATGTCGCGGGGTACGCAGAGGTGCATGCCGCGGATGGAGCCCAGAATCATTTGGATGGGTGAGCCGCTGTGCCAGATGCCTTCGAGGCGGTGGCCGCGGGTGCGCACGATGAGCGGCGCCTTTTGCCCGCCCTTCGTGCGGTATTGCAGGCTGGCCACGTCATCGCTCAAAATCTGGATGGCGTAGAGCAGGTAATCGAGGTATTGAATTTCGGTGATGGGCCGCAACCCGCGCAACGCTGCGCCAATGCCCTGCCCCACGATGGTGCATTCCCGAATGCCGGTATCGGTCACGCGCAGCTCGCCAAACTTGTCTTGCAAACCCGCAAAAGCCTGGTTCACATCACCGATACGGCCCACATCTTCCCCGATGGCGAAAATGCGCGGGTCGCGCTGGAAATTGGCATCGAAGCAGGCGTGCAGCACCTCGCGGCCGTCTACCTGCGGCGCGTCGGGCGCAAATTCAGCCTTCACTTCTTCGATGTTGAGGGCCGCTTCTTCGCTCTGGCTGAAGAGGTAGGAATTGTAGCGGTCGGCGTTTTCGGCCAGGGCTTGCTCCAGCCAGTTTTGCAGGTTAAGGCGGGCCGTGCTGCGTTGGTCACGCACTTGCCGCAGGGCGCGGCGGGTGGTGCGTACCAGGTCGGCGCGGATGGGTGTGGGGTTATGCTCCAGGTGCTCTACCAGCTCGTGCAGGCTATTTTCGGTGCCGGTTTCAGCCACCAGCTTGTTGAGCAGCGCCACCACTTCGTCGCGCTCCTGCTTGATGGGGTTGAAGAACTCGTTCCAGGCGGCGGTGCGGGCCACTTTCACGGTTTCCCTGGCCTCGTTTTCAATCTGGTTCAACTCGTCTTCGGAGGCGTGTCCTTCGGCCAGCAGCCATTCGCGCATTTTGCGCAGACAATCGTGCGTTTCTTCCCACGAAAGCCGGTCCTTGGACTTGTACCGCTCGTGCGAGCCGCTGGTGCTGTGGCCCTGCGGCTGCGTTACTTCCGTGACGTGAATAAGCACCGGCACGTGTTGCGTACGGCACAGCTCGGCCGCCCGCTGGTAGGTATCAAGCAGGGCCGGATAATCCCAGCCTTTCACCACGAAAATCTCGAACCCCGATTCTCCTTCGCCCTCGCGCTGCAAACCAGCTAGCGCGGCCGAAATGCTTTGCTTGGTGGTCTGGTACTCGGCCGGCACGGAGATGCCGTAATGGTCGTCCCAGACGCTCATCAGCAGCGGAATCTGGAGTACGCCCGCCGCGTTCAGCGCCTCGAAAAACATGCCCTCGGAAGTGCTGGCGTTGCCGATGGTGCCAAACGCCACCTCGTTGCCATTCACCGAAAATTGGTCGAACTGGCGCAGCTCGGGGTTGTGGCGGTAGAGCTTGGAGGCGTACGCCAGACCCACGAGGCGCGGCATCTGGCCAGCCGTGGGCGAAATATCGGCCGATGAATTCTTGCTCTGTGCGAGGTTCTTGAAGTTGCCGTCTTCGTCCAGAATGCGAGTGGCGAAGTGGCCGTTCATGGCGCGGCCGGCGGTGGCGGGCTCGGCTTCGGCGTCGGGGTGGGCGTAGAGCTGGGCGAAGTACTGCTGGAGCGTCAGTTCGCCGGCAGCCAGCATGAAAGTTTGGTCGCGGTAGTAGCCGGAGCGCCAGTCGCCGGGCTGGAAGGCGCGGGCCATGGCCAGTTGCGGCAGTTCCTTGCCATCGCCGAAGATGCCGAACTTGGCTTTGCCCATAAACACTTCCTTCCGACCAGCCAGCGAAGCGTGCCGGCTTTCCCAGCCTAGGCGGTAGTCGTGCAGCAGTTCGTCTTTACTCAGGGTAGTGGCAGTAGCCATCAGGTCGGCAGATTCGGTAGTGGGCATAAAGTGGATGGGTGGGAGGAGTGATGCCAAGAAAAACGGGTCGGAGCGCCTGCTTCCAGGAAACAGGCCCCCAAAAGTACGGATTTGACCGGGAGCTTTCGTTGCGCTCAGACTTACGAAGCCGGAGCGTTTTTGTATATCTTTGACGATGTCGACGGCCGACTCGGCCCGCCGGCTTCATTTGTCATTCATTTGTAGTTGCTGACCTACGCTTTATGAAACACGTTACCTCCCTCCTAGTCTGCGTACTGCTGGCATTCGGCGCCCGCGCCCAAGGTGTTATGACTTTCGAAAAGGAAGCCTTCGACTTCGGCCGAGTGCCCGAAGGCACGATGGCCACGCACGAGTTCAAGTTCAAAAACACCGGCAATCAACCCATTGTGATAGCCAACGTGCAAGCTTCCTGCGGCTGCACCACGCCTGATTGGACGAAGACGCCAGTATTGCCCGGCAAGTCGGGCATTATTCGGGCCATGTACAGCAGCGCCGGCCGGCCGGGCATCTTCACCAAAACCGTCACCGTGACCAGCAACGCCAGTACGCCTAGCACGGTGCTCACCATCAAAGGCGACGTGGTAACTAAATCAGAAATCAAAGCCACGCTCACACCCGCTCAGTTGGCGCAGTCGCCGCGCCTGGTGCTGGACCGCACCACGCACGATTTCGGCAAGATGGAATCCGGGCAACAACTAACGGCCAAGTTCACGGTGAAAAACCCCGGCAAACAGCCGCTGGAACTAGGCATGCTGACTTCCAGCTGCAACTGCATCGGTTACAAAACGGTGCCGCCCACTGTTCAGCCCGGCCAGAGCGCAGTAGTAGAACTCCTGTATGCTCAGCGCCAAATCGGCCAAATGACGGACGTAGCCACGCTGACTTCCAACGACCTGAACGGCGACGTAAAATTGACCATCAAAGCCAACGTGGTCCGTGACCTGAACGGCAGCAGCATAGTAAAGGAAAACAGCGCCGTCGTGCCGTTTAAATAGCTCTCATTGCGAGGAGGTACGACGACGCAATCCTTCCTCTCGAAGCGCGAAACCTGACAAACCGACAAGCCCTTGACGTACGCTAACGTCAAGGGCTTGTTTGTGTAAGAGAATTTGTATCGGCGAGAGGAAGGATTGCGTCGTCGTGCCTCCTCGCAATGACAGCTCGGGTGCCTATCTTTGCAGCCTTCAATTCCTCCCCACTTTCACTTCCCCGTCCTGCCATGATTATCGGCGTACCGAAAGAAATTAAGAACAACGAAAACCGCGTCGGCCTCACTCCCGCCGGAGTAGCTGAATTCCGCAAGCACGGCCACGAAGTGTACGTGCAAAGCACGGCAGGCCTGGGCAGCGGCTTCGAGGACGCCGAATATCAGCAGGCGGGCGCCACTTTGCTGGCTAGCATTGCCGAGGTGTACGCCAAGGCCGAAATGATAGTAAAAGTAAAGGAGCCGATTGCCGAAGAGTATCCGCTCATCAAGGAAAACCAGCTGCTGTTCACCTACTTCCACTTCGCCAGCAGCGAGGAGCTGACCCACGCCATGATAGAGCGGAAGGCAGTTTGCTTGGCTTACGAAACCGTGGAGCTGCCGAGCCACGCGCTGCCGCTGCTCATTCCGATGAGTGAAGTGGCTGGCCGGATGGCCCCGCAGGAAGGCGCGAAATACTTGGAGAAGCCGCTCAAAGGCCGCGGCATTCTGCTGGGCGGCGTGCCCGGCGTGAAGCCCGCGCACGTGTTGGTGCTCGGTGGTGGTATCGTGGGTACGCAGGCCGCTAAAATTGCCGCCGGCCTGGGCGCGCAAGTGACCATCATGGATATCAGCTTGAACCGTTTGCGCGAGCTGGACGACTTCATGCCCAAGAACGTAGTAACGCAGTATTCCAACGAGTATAACATCCGCGAAGCCATCAAAACCGCCGACCTTGTAGTGGGCGCCGTCTTGATTCCGGGTGCTAAAGCGCCGCACCTCATCACCCGCGAGATGCTCAAGACCATGCGCCCCGGCACCGTGCTCGTGGACGTGGCCGTGGACCAAGGCGGCTGCATCGAAACCTGCAAGCCCACCACCCACGAAAACCCGACCTTCATCATCGACGACATCGTGCACTACTGCGTAGCCAACATGCCCGGTGCCGTGCCCTACACTTCCACCCTGGCCCTGACCAACGCCACGCTGCCCTACGCCGTGAAGTTGGCCAACTTTGGCTGGCAGGAAGCCTGCCGCCGCGACGAAGCCCTGCGCCTCGGCCTGAACGTGGTGAATGGCGAAGTGGTGTACAAAGGCGTGGCCGACGCCTGGAACCTGCCGCTGGTAGACGTACAAAACGTGCTGGAAAGCGTGGGAGTCAATTAAGAACTGAGAAGTAAAAAGTAAGAATTGAGCGTTCTGGCGGCTTAAGGCTTGCTAGGACGCTCAATTTTTGATTTTCGTTGAGGACTGTAGCGCGAAGCTCCCGCTTCGCGTATCGTTGCTGCCGTTTGCGGACCGCCAAAGGGCTGACCCGTGCCAAGTACTAGCGCACGCAGAGCAACCTCAACGTCTCTTGTTCCGTCCGATCAAACATCCTGCTCAACCATCCAGTAATTTTTAATTCTCAATTTTTAATCAACCCCAGTGAAAGGCATTATCTATACCGGCGGCGAGCTAACGGACCTTGTGAGCTTCGCGCGCCTTCCCTCCTATTTGCAGGCTTTCCTGCGTGAGCAAAATGGCGTAGTGGCTTACTTTGGTGGGCTGCACCTGCGGGGCTGCGTGAACGAGCCAAGCTGGCATTCTTTGGCTGCCGCCTGGCAGGGCGAAGGCGCATTCTGGCGCACGTATGATGAGGTGCTCGAAACAGACATTCCATTTGGGCAGGACTGCGTGGGCAACCAATTCCTGCTGCGCGGCGACGCCGTATTCTGGCTCGATACCGAAACTGGCGAGTTGGCTGATTTGGAAGTGGATTTCAAGCACTTCTTGTTTGGAGCCGAGAAATTTCCGGTGGATGCGCTGGACATGGAGCCGCTGCGCAATTTTCAGCAGCTGGGCGGTGTGCTGCGGCCGGGAGAGTTGCTGAGCGTGTACCCACCGTTCTGCGTAACTGCCGACAAGAGCCCAGCTCCTAGTCTGAAGGCCATTGGCGCGGCGGAGCGCCTGGCGTGGCTAGCTGATTTTTACCGTCAAATCAAGGACCTGCCCGACGGGCAAAGCATCCGCTTCACCACCGAATAACGTTCTCGCTTGCCCACAATACCTTCTCTTGCTTTGCAGCTTTTGCTGCGCCGGTTTGCCTTGCTGCTCGGGGTGTACGTGTTGCTGCGCCTGGGCTTTTACTGGGCCAATCAAGCCGTGTTTCAAGAAGCATCTACTGGTCAGGTGCTGCTAGCCTTCTGGCACGGCTTCCGGTTCGATGTGGCGGGGCTGCTGCTGCTCAACATTCCTTTCTTGCTGCTGTCGTTGGTGCCACGTTATGGTCGACGCTGGCAGGGGCTGGTGCGGGGCGTATACCTCACGCTCAACGCTACGGGCTACGCGCTCAACATCATCGACACGCAGTATTTCAAGTTTATCGGGCGGAGGACTTCCGACGAGCTGTTCACCATCACCGGCGACATTGAGCGGCAGGCCGGGCAGTTGGCATGGCACTACTGGTTTCTGCTGCCACCTTTCCTGCTGCTCTTTGCCCTGACTTGGTACTTCTACCCTATGCCACCGAAAAACGTGGCAGCGGTACAGCAGGTGCCAGCGCGTCGGCGTTGGGTGGTATTTGGAACTGAGTTGGTGCTGGTGGCGGGCCTTACGGTATTGGGTATTCGGGGCGGGTTTCAGTTGAAGCCTTTGCGTACTGGCGCGGCCTTCGTCCAGACGCCCCCAATACTTGGGCACGTGGCCCTCAACAGCACGTTCACCTTTCTGAAAAGCCTGGGCTATCAACCCGCCGACCGTCGTAATTACTTTCCGTCCGAAGCCGCGCTTTGGCCAGCACTGGCGGCGCGCTATCCTCCGCCAGATCCTACCCCGCCCCGCCCCGATAATGTGGTGATACTGCTGGTGGAAAGCTTTGCTTCAGAGTACAACGGCATTGAAAATGGCGGCAAAGGCTACACGCCGTTTTTCGACTCTTTAGCCACTCAGGGGCTGTTTTTTCGGGAGCATTATGCCAATGGGCGTCGCTCTATTGAGGCACTGCCGGCGGTGTTGGCAGGCTTGCCGGCGCTAATGGAAAGCTCTTTCATCACCTCCAACTTCCAAACCAACGAGCTGCACGGCCTGAGTGAAATCCTGGGGCGCCACGGCTACCGCACGTCGGTATTTCATGGGGCGCAGAACGGTACGATGGGTTTCAATACGTTTGCCGGCATGGTGGGCATTCAGCAGTATTTTGGGCTGAGCCAGTACCCCGGCGGCAGCGGCAGCCTAGATTTCGATGGGCACTGGGGCATTTTCGATGAGCCCTACTTGCAGTACTTCGCCAAGCAGCTGACGCAGCAACCGCAGCCGTTTTTCTCGACGGTCTTCACCCTCACCTCACACGAGCCGTTCCCGGTACCGCCGCAGTACCAAGGTCGTTTCGCACCCGGCGACTTGCCCATCCACGCCTCCATCGGTTACACGGACTATGCTCTGCGCCAGTTTTTCCGCACCGCCGCCCAGCAACCTTGGTACAAGAATACGCTGTTCATCCTGCTTGCCGACCATACCTCCCAAACCCTACGTCCCGACTACCAAAACACGCTAGGCTCCTACAAAACGCCGCTGCTGCTGTTCCACCCCGGCCGCCAGTTGCCGCCCGCCAACGTGCACCGCATCACCCAGCAAGCCGACGTACCCGCTACCGTCCTGGATTACCTAGGCTTTGGCGCCACCCCCAAACAGTTGCTGCCCTTCGGCTACTCCGCTTTCGACACGGCCAGCACCGGCCGCGCGCTGTTCTTGAGCGGCGGCTCCTACTGGCTCGTCCACCCCGATTTCGTCACGGAGCTCACCACCGACAACCAAATCCGCCTCTACCCCTACCGCACTCACGACATGCCCGCCGAGCCCCTCCCTAACCCCGACCCGCAAAAGCTCCAACAATACGGCAACGAACTAAAAGCCAGCGTGCAGTTCTTCACCAATGGTCTGGCCGATAACTCCTTTTACAAAGGACCTCACCCCCTAGCCCCCTCTCCCGTAGAGAGGAGGAACTAGCTTCTAGCTTTATCTAAATCTTAGTCTAGACAGAAACTCAGCGGGCAATAGCCCGCTGAGTTTCTGTTTTACAAACTAGAGCTAGTTCCCCCTCTCCATGGGAGAGGGGGCTAGGGGGTGAGGCCCACGAGGGAGGCCTAAAGGGTGAGGCCACTCTACAGGCTCCCATACATCGGTACCTCGCTCAGCCGCTCATTGGTCCGCTCGGCTAGGTTTACGCGCCAGCAGAAATGCGTGAGGCCATTAGTGAGTAGCAGCAGCGGCGCTCCTATTGTTAGGTTGTACGTAGCGGCCTGCTGGGCAGTGGCGGCGGTGATGGGTACGGTAGGCCGTTTGCACTCCACCAGCAGCAGTGGCTGGCCCTGGGCGTCGAGGGCGACGAGGTCGGTGCGCTTCTGGCGCTGGTTGTAGTGGTGACCACGCTCCAGGCTCAACAGGCCTTTGGGGTAACCGCGGTGGTCGATGAGGTAATGCACCACGTGTTGGCGCACCCACTCCTCGGGCGTCAGTACTACGGGCTTGCGCCGCAGTATGTCCCAGATGAATATAGTTTCGCCGCTTTGCGTAAGTTTGTGGCCGAAAGGCGGCAGGTTCAAGGCTTGCATCACCTCCAAAGGTACGGCCAGGGCAGTGTACTCCCGCTTTTCACTCCGTACCGTCGAACCCTTTTCAACTGGGGCCGACGGTTTTTTTTAATGGCTACATGGCTGCATAATTAAATGGCTGGTCGTTCTGGCGAGCTGTTCAAACCAACCATTTAACCATGCAGCCATTAAACAATTCGACAATTTCCTACCCATGAAAACCAAAGCTGACATCGTCGAAAACTGGCTGCCGCGCTACACGGGCGTGCCGCTGAAAGAGTTTGGGCAGTACATTCTGCTTACCAACTTCATCAACTACGTGCACATGTTTGCCGAGCAGTTCGGCGCCGAAGTGCGGGGCCTCGACAAGCCCATGCAAACGGCTACGGCCAACGGCATCACCATCATCAACTTCGGCATGGGCTCCCCGATGGCCGCTACCGTCATGGACCTGCTGTCGGCCATCCAGCCCAAGGCGGCGCTGTTTTTAGGCAAGTGCGGCGGCCTGAAAAACAAAACCAAGCTCGGCGACCTGATCCTGCCCATCGCCGCCATTCGGGGCGAGGGTACTTCCGACGACTACCTGCCGGCCGAGATTCCGGCCCTGCCCTCCTTCCGTTTGCAGCGGGCCGTGTCGTCGATGATCAAGAAGCACGAGAAAGACTACTGGACGGGCACGGTGTACACCACCAACCGGCGCGTGTGGGAGCACGACGAAAACTTCAAGGAATACCTACGCCAGATCCGGGCGATGGCCGTGGATATGGAAACGGCGACCATTTTCACGGTAGGCTTCGTGAATGAGATTCCGCACGGCGCGCTGCTGCTCGTGAGCGACAACCCCATGACGCCGGAAGGCGTGAAAACGTCGGAGAGCGACAAAAAGGTAACGGCTGATTTCGTAACCACGCACCTGCAAATTGGGATTGATTCGCTGCTCGAACTGAAGAACTCCGGCGAGTCGGTGAAGCACATGCGCTTCGAGTAACTTAACCTTGCGGCTAGTAGCAAAACTCGCTCTCAACGAGTAGCTTGCGCTAGAATCCGGTACGCTAAACTCCCCAGTGCCCGCCCGGATGCTGGGGAGTTTTTGTGGCTACTGTTTTCCGTACCCGATAAGCTGTTTGGATGAGTTCATTTTCTACTCCTTACCTCGACATCTCTTACCGCCCCGACCAACCCGTGCTCCTCGGCCGTTGGCTGCGTGGTGTGATGCCCTTTGAACTGCACCAAGGCTACGAAAAACTACTCGAAGCGGCCACCGAACACGGCTGCCGCTTCTGGCTGGTTGACATCCGCCGCCGAGCTAGCGTCGACTCATCGGATGTATTCTGGATGCTAGAGGAATACTTCCCGAAGCTACAGCCCCGGCTCGGCCGCACCACGCACCTGGCTTATCTGATGTCGCCGCACCACTTAGCGGGCGTGCTGGCCGACACCAAAATTCCTGCTCTCACCTACTTCGACGAGCGGCCTTACCAACTGCAGCGTTTCACGGAAGAAGCTGCGGCGCTGGACTGGCTACAGCACTGCCATCAGCAAGAGTCCGTAACGAGTTAGATTGTTCGTAGCGCGGCAATCTGTTCCGCGCACAAGCGAAGCGAATAGCTAGTACCGCGCCAGATGGTATAGTAGCGCGAAGCTCTGGCTTCGCGCATCGTTGCTGACAGCCGCGCCGCCCTACCGATTATCGTTCAACGATGCGCGAAGCGGGAGCTTCGCGCTACGGCCCGGCCGCGTAGGAACTCGCCTGCGGCTCGTCGCGGAACGGATTTCCGCGCTGCGGTGGGTTTGGTCAGTTAAAATGGCGTGGAAGGCGAAACCGTGGTGCGTACTTTCGTCCCCATGACTCTATTCCGCCTCCACCTGCTCGCCCTGCTTCTACCCTTCTTGTTCGGTAGCTGCCAAAGTCCTTCCCGCCAACCCGCCGATTTACTGGTGTACAACGCCACCATCTACACCGTCGATTCGGCTTTCAGCAAGGCCGATGCCTTCGTGGTGAAAGATGGCAAGTTCCTGGCCGTAGGCAAGGCGGCTGATATTCGGGCGAAGTATACTCCTACTCAGACCGTGGATGCGGGCGGCCAATTCATCTACCCGGGCTTCTACGATGCGCACTGCCACTTCTATCGCTACGCCCTGGGCTTGCGCGACGCCGATTTGGTAGGCACAACGTCCTGGGCCGATGTAGTGCGGCGCCTGCAACAGCAGCGCCAACAGTACCCGCAAGCCGCTTGGCTCACGGGCCGGGGCTGGGACCAAAACGACTGGCCCACCAAGCAGTTCCCTACCAAAGACACTCTCGACGCGCTTTTCCCGAACACGCCCGTGTTCTTGATTCGGGTGGACGGGCACGCGGCGCTGGTGAACCAGAAGGCGCTGGACCTGGCCGGCATCACGCCACGGACGCCCATTAGCGGAGGCGTGATTACCAAAGACGCAGCGGGCCGGCTTACCGGGCTGCTGGTAGACAACGCCATGGACCTGGTAGCGGCGAAAATACCGGAACCAACGCCCGCCGAAGCCGAAACGGCGCTGCTCGACGCGCAACGCCGCTGCTTAGCCGTGGGCCTCACCAGCCTCGCCGACGCAGGCCTCGACAAAGCTAACATTGACCGAATGGCTGCGCTTCAGACGCAGGGTAAGCTCAAGCTCCGGCTGTACGCTATGCTCAATCCTACGCCCACCAACAAAGCGTACTACTTCAGCAAAGGCCCCGTCTTCACGGACCGACTTACCGTGTGCTCGTTTAAAGTGTATGCCGATGGGGCGTTGGGTTCGCGTGGGGCCTGCCTACTTCACCCCTACACCGACCGGCCCAAGGAAACCGGCTTCCTGCTCTCGTCGGTGGCGGACTTGCGCAAGCTGGCGCGGGAGCTAGCGGTTAGTAAGTTCCAGATGAATACCCACGCCATCGGCGACTCCTCGAACCGGCTGCTGCTCGATATCTACGGGGAAGTACTGCGCGGCAAGAATGACCGGCGTTGGCGCATTGAACACGCGCAGGTGGTGAGTAAGGCCGATGTGGCGAAGTTTGGGCAGTACAGCATCGTGCCTTCGGTGCAGCCCACGCACGCCACCTCCGATATGTACTGGGCCGGCGAGCGGCTAGGCCCGGAACGGCTCAAAATGGCCTACATCTACAAAGACTTGCAGCAGCAGTACGGCCAACTCGCCCTCGGCTCCGACTTTCCGGTGGAAGACATCAACCCGCTGTTCGGCTTTCACTCCGCCGTAGCCCGCCAGGATGCCAAGAACTACCCCGCTGGCGGCTTTCAGATGGAAAACGCCATCAGCCGCCCCGATGCCCTGCGCGGCATGACCACCTGGGCCGCCCACGCCGCCTTCGAGGACAAGAAAAAAGGCCAGATCAAGTCCGGTCTCGCCGCCGACTTCGTAGTCCTGAACACCGACTTACTCGAAGCCCCCAAAGAAACCCTCCGCGCCGCCCGGGTCCTCAGCACCTGGATTGCCGGCGAGAAAGTGTTTTCTGCAATGAGAATGAGTAAATGATTGGATGAGCGAATGAATGGATGCCTAGCCCGGCAACTGTTCCTTGCTGTTCGTGCCGGTCTGCCCGCTTTTTTCGGCGGGCTGAACGGTCGTCGCCCGCTGACGTTGTTCCATCTGCTCATTCACTCCAATTCAGAATTCCCAGATGGTGCGCCCTTCGACCGTTCAGCCCGCCGAAAAAAGCGGGCAGACCGGCACGTTCTCAACTTTTCATTCCTGATTCTCAATCTTTAATTACCTCAAAAACTCCCTTGCTCGTCGGCGCTGGGGCCGTAGATGCCGGGGACGGGGATGTCGAGGAGGCGGAGGTAGACGGTGAGTTGGCCGCGGTGGTGAATGCTGTGGTTGAGGCCCATGATGCGCAGGGCAGCTCCTTTCGGCCGGTCCATGAGCACCTGCTCGCCGCGGCGCAGTTGGAAGGAGTTGGTTAGGGTTTCGTCGTTGGACTCGCTCAACGCTTGGCGCAAATCGGCCGCGTAGGAATCGAAGCGCTGGAGCAACTCGGCGGGCGTGGCGGGCGTCGGCGGCGGCTTGGGAGCATTGGGGTCCGTGAAGTCGCGGTAATCGGCCCGCACCATCATCGACTTGAGGCCTAGCAAGTTCACGATGTGCGTGGCCAGCTTGATGAGCGGCATGGACTTCGGATGCGGCGTGTAGTCGAACTTGTCCTGGGGCACGCGCTCCAGCACCTTGCGGGTAGTAGCCAGCTCATGGTCTAGCTCAGCAAGGATGTTTTGTTGGAGAGAGGAAGTATGCATGGAGAAAAAGGGTGGGTTGGGGTGTCGTAGTGGGGAAGTGCCGCCCCCCGTCTGCCCGCTTTTTTGGCGGGCTGACGGGTCGCCGCTAGCTGACGTTGCTGGCACCCACCCGAAAGCGGACTAAAGCCTACCCGCAGAAACGGGGCAACTTGAAGCTTCTCCCCACGGATACAGTAGCAGCGGGATAAACAGGCGGCGCGGATGTCAGCCGGCGGCGACCCGTCAGCCCGCCAAAAAAGCGGGCAGACGGGAGCAGCTTTTAGCGCTTGGTGGAGGGAATGCCGATGTTGGGAGTAGCCAGCGGCGGGGCCAGGATGGCACTTTCTTCGGCCGGCTCGTCGCGGAGCTTGCGGCCGCGCAGCCGGAACAGGAAAATCAGGCCCAGCACGAAGAACACGATGAGCGAGAGAATGCTGTTGCGCATGGAGCCCGTAATCTGCGCGATGATGCCGAATACGGCGGTACCAATCACAATGCTCAGCTTTTCGGTCACGTCGAAGAAGCTAAAGAAGGCGGCCGTGTTGGGTGTGTTTTCCGGGATGATTTTGGAGTAGGTGCTGCGCGAAAGGCTCTGTACGGCGCCCATCGTGAGGCCGATGACGGAGGCCAAGGCGTAGAAGCTCCAGCCAGCCTGCACGAAGTAGCCGGCCACGCAAATCAGCATCCAAATCACCACCGACCAGCTCAGGGCGCGCGTGTTGCCGATGCGCTCCGAAAGCTTGGCAAACAGATACGCGCCCAGAATACCTACCAGTTGCAGCAGCAGAATGGTCAGAATGAGGGCCGAGCTTTCAAGCTTCAGCTCTTCGTCGCCGAAGATGGTGGCCACGTACATCACGGTCTGCACGCCCATGTTATAGGTGAAGTAGGCCAGCAGGAACCGTTTCAGGTTGGGCAGATGCTTTAGCTGCGCCCAGACCTTGCCTAGCTCCCGGAAACCATTGAGCAGCCAGCCCGAATCGGCCACGGCACCGGCGGGACGGCCAGGGTCGGCGGGCAGCATGAAGAAGGGAATCTGGGCGAAGCCAGCCCACCAGAGGCCGGTAAGCAGAAAGGCCAGCCGCGTAGCAAAGCCTTCTTCCAGCCCAATGGAGTCGTGACCCATAATCAACCCCAGGCACGTTACGAGCAGCAGCACCGAGCCGATGTACCCCATCGAAAAGCCCCGCGCCGAGAGCGAGTCGAACTGCTCTTCCGAGGAGATGAGCGGCAGGTAGGAATTATAGAACACGATGGAGCCCGAGAAGCCGATAGTGGCCGAGATGAACACGAACGTACTGGCCGTGAGCGTATCGGGGGTGAAAAAGAACAACGCGGCGCAGGAGGCGGCGCCGAGGTAGCAGAAGATCTGCATGAACAGCTTCTTGCGGCCCGAGAAATCAGCCAGCGAGGTAAGGAAGGGGCTGATGAGGGCAATGAGCAGGAAAGCCGCCGAAATGGCGTAGGTGAGCAGCGAAGAACCCGGCACCTGGAAGCCCAGGAAATCGACGGGGCTTTTGCCGCTGTCAGTGTGCGTCACTTGCTTCACCATCGCGCCCCAATAGATGGGGAAGATGCTGGACGTGATGACGAGCGGGTACACCGAGTTGGCCCAGTCGTAGAAAGTCCAGCCGCGGGTGATGCGCTTGTCGTCTTTCGGAATATGATAGGCGGCCGCGTCGGGGGCAGCTAGGGTGGCGTCGCTCATATAAGGAGTAGCGGTTAGTTGAGGTCGGGCAAGATAACGCGAATTACCAGTTGCAGTTGCTGAACGCGCCGCCGGGCTTGTTACGGATTTGTTAGGACCCGGCCTCGGGGAGCTTGTTTGCGGCGCGTTAGACCCTATTTTTGAGACTGTTTCTTTCTTACTACTTATGGCTTCCTCTGCTCTTCGTCACATTCCCGGCTCGCTGGGCCTGCCCGTACTCGGCGACACCGTTCGGTTTCTGACTCGGCCCGTAGAGCTGTTCAACGCCAAGCAGCGCCAGCACGGCAACGTGTTCAAGGTGCGGCTCTTTGGGCGCACCATCGTGTATCTGCTCGGCCCCGAAGCCAACAAGTTCGTGCTCGTGGAGCAGGCCCGGTACTGTTCGAGCCAGGAGGGCTGGCGGTTTCCTATCGGGGAGCTGTTTCACGGCGGGCTTATGCTGCGCGATGGCGAGGAGCACAAGCAGCACCGGGGCATGTTGCAGGCCGCCTTCAAGAAAGAACCCATGCGCCAGTACCTCGACGTGATGGCGCCCATCATAGCACGGCGGCTGGCCGAGTGGGGCCGCCAACCCACACTCCGGGTGTTTCCGGCCATGAAACAATTGACACTAGAGCTAGCCGGCAAGGTGTTCTTCGACCTCGACTTCTCCCAGGACTTAGCCCGCCTCAACCAAGCCATGGCCGACTTAGTGGCCGCTGCTACCACTCCAGTGCCCTTCAACTTGCCTTTTACCCAGTACCGCCGCGGCATGAAGGGCCGCCGCTTGCTGCAAGACTACTTCGGGCGGGCACTCCGGCAGCGCCGCCGCGCCCCGGCCAACGACATGCTCAGCCACCTCTGCCAGGCCGAAGACGCCGAAGGCCAGCGCCTCAGCGACGCCGACATCGTGGACCACCTGATCTTCTTCCTGATGGCGGCCCACGACACCACGGCCAGTACCCTCACTAGCCTGCTCTACGAACTAGCCGCCCACCCCGACTGGCAAGAGCAAGTCCGCACCGAAGCCCAACAGGTATCGGACGGCTCTCTTACGCAAGCTCATCTGGCCCAATTGGAGCTGCTCGGCTACGCGCTCGAAGAAACTCTGCGCCTGCACCCGCCCCTGATTCTGGTGCCACGCCGCACCACCCAAGAGCTGACGTATGAGGGTTTCAACATCCCAGCCAATACCTACCTCAGCGTCCTGCTGTATCATCACCACCAGAACCCCG
This sequence comes from Hymenobacter sp. M1-2, assembly GCF_057808495.1. NCBI lineage: Bacteria > Pseudomonadati > Bacteroidota > Cytophagia > Cytophagales > Hymenobacteraceae > Hymenobacter > Hymenobacter sp. M1-2. The sequence continues at coordinate 16,893 of NZ_JBTYZO010000004.1, read as the reverse complement.
CCCACTGGACCGAGCCGGAGCGTTTCGACCCATTGCGGTTCGCGGCCGGCCGCAACGAGCACCGCAAGTGTCCGTTTGGCTACGCGCCGTTCGGGGCCGGGCAGCACTATTGCCTGGGCTTCGCCTTTGCCGATATGCAGGTGAAGCTGGTGATGCATAAACTGCTGCAACGCTACCGCTGGCGCCTACCGGCCGGCTACCAAGCCAAGTTCATGCAAATCCCCATCCAGCACCCGCAGGATGGCTTACCGGTGCAGTTGGAGATGCTGGAGAACTAAGCACCTAGCGGCGCGGCAGGTATGGGAAGTCAACTTCGCTCACTAACGCTAATTTTTTCAAGCATCATAGCAGAGCCTTTGACTAGACAATTTTCTAAAAAACCCCAAACAAAAAAGGCTTCCACAGTGGTGGAAGCCCTTTTTTACAGACGTTGCTTTGCTTAGTTGGTAGCAGGTGCAGCGGCGTCTTTCTTTACCTTTTCTTTCTTGGCTTTTTTGTCGGCTTTCTTATCTGCTTTAGCAGTCTTAGCCGTGTCAGCTGGTGCAGCAGCAGGAGCCGGGGTGGTGCCTTGTGCTGGAGTACCTTGTGCCAATACGACACCGGAGCTAACTAGCAAAGAGAACAAGACAGCGGAGGGAGTGCGCTTCATCATAACACGTAAGGGAGTTTGGTGAGGCCGCAACTTAAGGCATTTGATTTTATGACAGCATAGCGCTGCCCCTATAATCCAATTCGCGGCAGCGGCTTCTTGCTACTAAGAATAGCGTAAAATCTATCGTATAGATAGCTGAGCCGGGGTATCACTAGTAGATGTTACTAAATTGTTAAGCCAATTTTTTCATCCTCTTTTTCCCTTGTCTTGTGCATCGGATGATACTAAAGCAACAGAATAGTAATATTGCCAACATTACCAGAAAGCAACTTTTGCGACTTACTATAGAATAAAAACCGTCTATTGAGCTGCTAGTAGAAGCCCTTTGCCAACTCATTCATTTAGCAAAAGGCGCCCAAGTCCTCCTCTGCTTGCTTGTCGTCGTGCGTGGCTTACACCCGTCTGCCAAACGGCTCTGAGCGGGATGAGTCGTTTTGCTCATGGTACCGGTTTGCTGGTCGTTTACTTTTCCCCTGGCACTGCTTAAAAAGATAGTCTCCGACTGATAGTTGTGGTAAGTATGTCGGGTATTGGGCCAAGCCTCCTATTTTTGAGGTGAGGGCTGCCTCACCAACGTGCTGTTACCCAGTGCACCTGCTGGTACTTCCCTCCTACGGCCGCCGCTCATCTCCTTCTCCTGCACCCATGAAAAGCTTCCAGCGAATTGAGCAGACTGCCTTGCACCTGTTTGCGGAACGAGGGTATGACCATACCTCCACGGCCCTTATTGCAAAAGAGGCCGGCGTTTCGGAGCCTCTTATCTTCAAGTACTATCAAAGCAAAGACAAGCTCTTTGAAGCTATTATAAAGGATGGCTACAAACGCATTGTGGAAGCCAACCGGGGCATGCTCACGGAAGCCAATGCCTCTGCGCTGGTGCAGAAAGTCATTGACCTGCCCTACAAGCTAGTGCGCGAAGAGCGTGCTTTCTGGACCCTGCAAGACAAGGCTTTCGACAAAGAAGTGGTGCAAAAGCACTTCCAGAAGTTCATGCTGCCCGTTTACTCCCTGCTCAATAAGGCGTTTATTGACCTAGGCTACTCGCAGCCCGACCTGGCTACCTACCACCTCACGCTGCTTGTGCAGGCGCTCTGGCGGCAGCTGCTCCACGAGCAAGATGATGAAATGCTCACTCGCCTCAACGCCTATATCAAGCGCATGTACACGCATCCGGCCTTGGCCGAACTGCATCAGTAAGAGCCGTCTTACGTAACGTTGCCTATCACAGAACAGGCCGCTCACTGTACAGTGAGCGGCCTGTTCTGTGTTACTGCGTGCTCGACCGGAGCCTGCGTTTAGTACCTTGGACTCGCTTACAGCCCGGACGTAGTATAGCCCAGCACGGCGGTTTCTCCCTCATCCGACAACACGAAAGACTGACTCTCGGGCGCCATTTCGTAGCGCAGCACCACATCGGTTTCAAAAGCAATGAAATACCGGCACAGCAGCGCTAGCACCCGCGCCTGCCAAGTAGTAGGAGCCAGAAACACTTCCAGCTCCGCCGTAGTCAAGGACTCCAGACTGATTTCGAGAGCGGGCAACGTTTCGTAGTAAGCCCCTGTCAGCACGAAGTCACGGCCTAGCTCGCCCTGGCCTAGCGCGAAGCCCGCCGCACTTCCACTGACTTGAACAGATTCGGCCGGGAACTGGAGCGGCGCCACGGTACGCAACCGCACGGGTACTTCCAGCATGCTCTCAAAACAGTGCTGCGTATACGCCATATCGCCTACAATCTGGTGGGCCAATGGCAGCAGATAAAGCAAAGTAGTTATCTGGCGAGGCGGCAATTGGCCGTCCAGCTCCCAGAAGCGGGTCATCACCTCGTTGTACCACTGCGCCGACAGGTTGGCCATATAGCGGCGTTCCTCCTGCTCCAGCAGCACCCGCATCCGGTAAAACTCCTGCTCGAAGGGCAAAAAGAAGCGGCGCGTAGCCTTCTCCCGTCGGCGCTGGGCCTGAATTTCTTCGATCATGGCCCGCACGCCATCTTGCGGCGCGGGGTTGTTGGGATGGTGAAAAAGCTGCTGGGGCAACGCATCGTAGAGTCCTTCCCGGTGCACCTCCACCACTGTTTTAGGCGACCTCCACCGCTCGGCTTGCTCCTCCGTCACGGCACCAATATCGCGGCGGTAGCGGCGCGCAAACAGACTCACGGGCCGAACAATGAAGTCATCGAACTGATAGCCTTGCGCCATCAAATCGGCAAGCACCACCTCCAGTCGCAGGTCGAAAGGCTGTTTCCGTAGCTCCTCTAGCATGGCCTGTACGCCCTCTATCGTGGGTACCGCCGCTGACGTAGTAGGTGTACGTGGCGCTGATTCGGTGAGGCCTCTATCTATAGTTAGGTTTGGCATACTATCTTTTTTCTGTCAACTTACACTCGAATGTCGGATACTCACAAGTCCCCGCCAGTAACTCAATTCTCCAGAATTGGGTAAAGCAGCGCGTTCTGAGTAGGTTTACCTCGTCAAACCCTACATCATATGGAGTAGCTAGGAAGGTACTAGCTGACTCTGATTGCCATCCCAACTTTGCTTTTCTTTTACTTACTCGATCAAAGTTAGTCTTTGTATGCTGACTCCCAACCCGCAGGCACAAGCGCGTAGCGCCGTAGGCAATTTATTCTCCAATGCCCGCTCCGGTCTACAGCGGAACCCAACGTTCATTAGTATTTTTCTTTACCTGCTTTGCAGCATGCTCTTGTTTGCGCTGCTAGGCGCCGGTGCCGTATACAGCCCGTTTCCCTACAAGACCACCTTCATACTAGTGCAGGCTGTTTCGCTGCTCTTAGGATGGTTTCACTTGTATGCCCAAGAGACCTGGTTGCCGTGGTTCAATCCTGATGATTGGGTTCATGGCACCGTAATGACGGTTTTGAGCTGGATGGCCGGGGCTGGCGGCATAGCGCTACTGCTGTGGCTGCCGCGGTTGGAGGGCCGCACCACTCCCATTGCTTACATTATGGCGACGCTGCCAGCCGTGATACCCTACTTCTTCAACGAAGCCTACCGTGCTTGGAAGCAGGTTCCGCGCGAGCAGTACAAGCTGTGGTACTATCAAGCCAATGCCGCCGGCCCCGATCTGGCCCGCATCGATCTGAGCAACTTCATGGTAATCCACTTCTGGATGTCGCGCCGCCACGGCGAGTCGCTCTACCACGACTTCTCCTCCAAAGCGCCTCACGAGATGCATTTTGGTGACCTATTCCGTATCTTCCTAACCGACTACAACGTGATGAAGCCTGACCAAGCCATCCAGTACCTAGACGACCAGGGCAGGCCTTACGGGTGGATTTTCTACGCCAAACAGCGTTGGTGGAAGCGCCGCCGCTACATCGATCCCGACTATAGCTTCCGCGATAACTTCATTAAGCAAGGCGACATTATCGTGTCCCGGCGCGTGATTCAGTAGGTACTGAAAGCTGGCGGCTACCATTGTGGCCGTAATCTGGTGGCGCTTGCCTAATTTGCAAGGCAAAATATTCTTTCCTTTCTCCTTTCCTTTATTATGCTACCCGAAATCAAGCATTACCCCGTGAACTGGGTCGACGGTATGAAAATATCTCGTCGGCACTTCACCGAGCTTGAACAGTTTACTACCGAACACCTGCGCGATGCTACGGCCATCGGCCTGAGCGCGCATCGTTACGGCCTGTTACCCGCAGACCCGAACGGAGTGTCCTCGTTCGAACTATTACTCAGCGTCGATCCGCAGCAAGGTGTACAAGCCCGCCTCACGCACTGCCGAGCTATTACGGCAGGAGGGGCTCGTATCGAAATAACGGGCGGCACCGAGCCACTTACTCTGCGCACCAGCCTAGCCCAACTTCTTACGGAGTTCAACCTGCCTGCTCCCACCGAGCAGCTACGCTTCAGCGTGGTAGTAACGGTGAACCCCTACGTGCGGGTGCCCATGGGCCAGCCGACCCCCGAGGAGATACCCCCGCGCCACCCGTACACCATGCCACAGTACCACCTAAGCGTGGTGCCTACGCAGCAGGTGAATACCACCACCGTAAGCTCGTTTCACTTAGTAGTGGGCGAACTAGTTTATACCGAAGGCACTCTGCGCACGGTACCAAACTTTATTCCGCCAAGCACCGCCCTCTCCAGCCACCCAGCTCTGTTGAAGTGGCTGCATCAGATAGAGCATATTCTGCAGGAAATTGAGACGGATGCCTTCAAGATCATCCATAAGGTGAAGCTGCGCATCGACCGAAAGAGCTATTTGAGTGACCAAGTACAACTGCTGGCTGAACGCACCGTCTTCGCCCTGTCTCAGCACCTGACCACCTTGCACCTAAGCGCCGCCGAGCAGCCCCCTATTCAGCTGCTCGATACGCTCCTGCGCATGGCCAAGCAAGTCAAGACCACCATTGACTGCTTCACTGAAGCCGAGCGCGAAGAAATTCTGAAGTACTTTGAGCAGTGGTCGGAGACATTGCCCGTCACGCTCTTGAATGCGCTGAGCGGTTCCATCTCGGTTCGTTACGACCATCACCGGGTGCACGACTTGCTGGAGCAACAATACGCCATGTGGCAATTGATTGCCAACATATTCCGTCAGCTCACGCACCTCGAATACATTGGTAAGAATAAGGAAGGCTGGAAGACCTTCATCAACGAGAACCCGGTGGCACCGGACTCCGCGCCAGAAAAGGATAAGCCTGTTACACGGTGGAGCCCCTTCTAATCCGCCTCTTCCTTCGTTATTTCTCCCACTTGCATGAAGCCTCTTAATCACGCTGAACGTACCACCCGCCTGTGGAAATTCACGCTCTTTTACATTTTGGCGCTAGCATTACCCTTGGTGGCCTCTTATTATCTGTTCTCAGATAACACTATAGCCGATGAAAACAGAAAGCTAAAGCTCGAGCTGGACCGCACCCGTAATGAGCAGAAAAGGCTGGTAGTGTACCTCGATACGCTTACGAGCCATCTCCGCCGCATCGATCAGACGGACCAACTCTTGCGAGACGAGAACAACTACATGATTATCGGCCGCCTGAACACCAAAAATCAAGACAACGTGAATTCCATAGCCAGCGTGCTTAGCTCCATTCGGGCCGATACTACGCGTATGCAGATTCGCATGAGCAAGATGGTGGCGAAGAATATTCTCAACGACTTTGAGCTGTTCCGCAGCAACCGCAATACCATTGATTTTCTGCGTCAAGCACTTAAGGACAAAGGCGTAGATGTATCGGACTGCGAGAAAATTCAAGCTAGACTCGACCGCGCTGAAAGTAATCTCGCTATTCTACAGGCTGTTAACTCCAATCGCCAGGCTTCTGGAGGCGGCGGGGGTGGCGGCGGCGGTCCGCGTCGTAGCAACAATAGTACTCCTCGCAGCAATGCTAGTAGCGACGACTTAAAGCGTCTGCTTGATGTCAGCAATACGGAGGTGGCCGTGCTTACGGATAAGGTTGCTTTCGCTAATGCGGATTGTTTGCGGCAGCGTGCTACTGGCATGAACAGTTCACAGCGCAAAGAGATGCTGGAACAAGCACGCAAGGGCTTTATTGGTATCATCCAACAGCCTAGTTCCCCAGAAATGAAGTCTAGCGCCGAGAAGATGGTTGACATCATTGATAAAGAGCTTGGCCGCCGACGGGGACTCTTTGGCTATGGTAACTAACGTAGCCAGTGTTTCACTGCGCTGGCTACGCCTAGAACGCACCTATGAGTCACGAATATTACCGCCTCCCGCTCAACTTTGAAGACCTCCTGGAGCGCCGACATTTGCCTCGTTGCTCAGCACAGGAATCCATTGCTCAGCATCTGTATCTGATGCTTACCACCCATTTTGGCGAGTCGCGCTTCGACCCCAATTTTGGTTGCGTAGTGTGGCAGCAGGACTTCGAAGCCATGACCAACATGCGCTGGAAAGACGATGTTCAGAGGTCCGTGGAGCAGACTATCATTGTCCGTGAGCCTCGTTTAGAACAAGTGAAAGTACAGGTCAACGTTGATGATTTCGAAATGAAAGGCGTGAACCAGCGCATTAGAAAGCGGCTGGAAGTAACTGTGCGTGGCATTTTGCACCGCACTAACGAGCCCTTTGCTTTTCGGGCCAGCTTATTTATCGCGCCCTTATCGGTGGTGTAAGTAGGCTCTTCCCATTTGATTATCTCTACCTATGCAGATTTCTGACGATTTCAATAAAGCCGCTATCAAAAGTCGCCTGACGCAGAAAGCGGCCGAAATGTGGGGTTATGGCGAGGGGGAAATAGAGGGGTTCGACCCTTTGGTGCAGTTGCTGCTGGAAGCCTGCGCGGTGGAGTTGGAGAAGATCGGTCAAGAAATCAACAACACCCAGTACCGATTAGTAGAACGCTTGGCTGGTCTACTTAACCCCGACGTAGTAGATGCCCCTCGCCCCGCGCACGCCATTGCCCAGGCGCACCCTCGCGAGCCCATCATGCACTTGCCCTCCGACGCGCAGTTTGCTTTTCAGCGGGCGGCAGTGGGCCGAGCTACGGTTGGGCCGGCCATCTTTTTTTCGCCGCTTCAGCCTACTCGCTTAGCTGATGGCGCTGTACGCTACCTCGCCACCGATGACCAAATCTGGCGGGTAGAAGCCGCTGGACAAAAGCGGCCAGTAGCCACCGCTAGCCGCCCGGAACCAACGGAGCACCGTCGTCTTTGGATAGGGTTGGAATTGAGTGCCGATATTGTTTCGTTGTCTGACCTGACGCTTTACTTCGATTGGCTAAACGAGCCGCGGCGCGAAGCTTATTCTGCCTACCTTCCTGGTGATGCGTGGCGTCTCGGCGACCGAATCTTACCAGTTGTGCAAGGGTTGAGCGCCGAGCAAAATGATGCAACGCCCTTACTACACCAGCAATACGATTTCTTAAACCGGGTAGAGCAGCACGTACGCAATATCTATGCGCCGGGCTTCGTGCGCATCCAGCCGGCGGCCGTTGCCGATTTGCAATTCTATCTGCGAGAAACGTTTCCGGCAGCGCTAGCTCAACGCTTTTCGGCCGAAGTGTTGCAGACATTTACGCAGCCACTGATTTGGCTGGAGATACGCTTTTCTCACGCCCTGCCTCCCGAAGCCCTGAACACCATTACGTGCGGCCTCAACTGCTTTCCCGTGCTCAACCGCCGGCTTAACAAGCAGATATTTCGTTTGCAGCCGGCTCTCAACATCTTTCCGCTTCATTCGGAGGAGGCGTTTTTGGCTATTCGGGAGGTGTATAGCCTGCGCAACGTTATATTCCGTTCGACCACGCTCAGTACGCTACAGGACCAAGAAACCGACACCTATACTCTACGGTACGGGGCGGGGCGTTTTGATGCTCGCTCCGGCAAAGAAGCGCTATTGGAGCTACTGGAATTACTACGCGACGAAAGCCGGGCCTTCACTGCTACTGGTACCGATTTCGTTTCCAATACGCTACGCGAGCTAAACCAGAACCTGGCTCGCCTAGAGGAACGCATCAACCAAACCGATACGGAAGCTACCAGCGACCCAGCTCCCTATGTGATGCTGCGCCCCCGCGACGCAAATGATAGTGTGTATCTGGAATATTGGTCGAGTGACGGGGAAGCGGGCAACCGAGTCCCTACTGGTAGCCGCCTGCAAGTCTACGACGGCCACTATCTTGACTCGGTGCAGCTAATCACGACAACTACGGGTGGCCGAGAGCGGCCTCGTCCTGAGGAGCGGGTGCACGAGATGCGCAAAAACCTGCTCAGCCGCAACCGTATCGTAACGCTAGAAGATATCCGCGCCACGTGCTGGGCTGAGCTCGGCAGCCAGTTGAGCCAAGTGCACATTGAAAAAAGCTTCCGTAAAGGCACCACTCCTACCGCCGGCTTTGTTCGTTGCATTCGAGTGCAACTCACGCCGGCCTCTACCAGTCGCCTTTCAGCTCCCGAATGGCAGCGCACAGCGCAGGAGCTGCAAACATTGCTAGCTCATCAATCGGCCATGAATCTACCCTATGAGGTATTAGTGGCAACGTCCTAAGCAAGGATACTTCATAGTGGGAGTAGTATTGCTCAAAACGATAGTGCACCGCAGTCCAGAGACAATTTCTGGCTGCGGCGCACCATCGTTTTGAGGCCTATCCTCTACTTCTGAGCCGTTTTGGGTGGTAATAGCGGCGGCGTAGGAATACCATGCGTTTTCATCCACGCTTTCATTTCAGCTACCGCGGCGTCTTCCTGTTGCACCCAAGGTTTTCCCACCACGTCGGGTTGGGCTCCCAAGGCATCCAGTTTTTGACGCCACGCGCTGCCTTCAGGCGTCTGCTCCCAGCGCGCCCGAATTTCCCGATAGCGTGCTGCTCCCGCCGATGGAACCGGAAACTTTGCGCCGCGCTCCATCAGCAGCCGCTTTACCTTGATTTGCCATTGGGTTGCTTCGGCATTACCTATGCTATTTTCCTGGGTGTGCAGCGCTACTTCTCCATCGGTTTTGTGCCAATCGGCGCCGCGCTCAAGCAGGTAAGCCACCTGCTCGAAATTGTTGAGGCGAGCCAACGTGGCAGCCGCCGTGGCACCGGAGCTATCCGTGATATTAATATCGGCACCGTGGTCGAGCAGAATCTTCATGCGCTTGTAATTATTGATGTACAAGGCATTGTGCAACGCAGGCATCTTCCGCTCATCCCGGCTGTTTGGGTCGGCTCCTAAGTCGAGCAGTGCTACTAGCAATTCATCCTTTGGTCCCTCAGCGGCAATATTGATAAGGTGCGTAGTGTCCTGTCCTCCCTCGCTATTAGGCAGCACCAATGGTCGGTTTACATCAGCTCCGTGGCGTACTAGTGCCTGCAAGCTGCGCACATGGTGGTGCGAATAGGCCCAAAACAAAAATGTGACACCACTTTTACCCACTAGATTAGGGTCTAACTCTGAGTACTGCTTGAATAGAGCATCAATCTTGGCGGCGTCATCTTGCCGAATAGCTTGCGCCATTTCCAAGGCTGGCCCGGCCGGGAAGTACTCTTCAGGTTTGTGTTTGTAGATGGGATTGGAAGCGGAAGATTCCATGGAGGTGCATTGCGTGAAAGCGAATAACAAGAAAAGAGCCCAGAGCCAAGCACCAGCGGCGCATAGCAGTTTAGCGGCAACACAAAACCGCTTCATCGTCCAAGGTAGTTGGTGAGCGTACCCACGTCCTGGTCCTTCTCGTGCTCAATGTGGTCGACCATCTGAGGGGCGATGCCGTGGCCATGCAATGCCATATCAATAACGGGCTTGATGGGGTTCCAGGCGGCCAGATCCCGCCACTGATGCTGCCACTGCGGGGCCGGTGTCACCGGTCGGGAAACTCCTAGCGCCTTTGGCAGTACAAATCCTCCGGGAAAATTTACGCCGTTCTGAACGTTATTCAGTGGGTCCGACGTCGAACGGTAGGCCTGAATCAGGGCACTCCCCTCTTCCATAGCCGTCCGCGAAAGATTATATGGTGCGCGCTTGATAGTATTGACGTGCAGTCCGGCCGCATTAAACGAGTAGCTTTTGCTGCCCGTCACGACACTGCCTGCGGAGGCCAACCCACCACCGAGTGAGTGTCCAGTGGTTTCCACTTCGTCTTTACCAACTTTTGCTACCACGGCTTTCGCCAGGTTCATGGCTTGGTTGTACTGTTTTTCTTCCAAGCCTATGCCTTGCCGTAAGTCAGCCAAAATATCCGGTTTATCTTCTGTGCCCGCATAGGCCAGAACTAACTTCGGGGGCTCCTCGAAACTGGACTGGTAGATGGCTGCTTTAAACCCAGTCTTCGGGTCGGCGAGCATCTCACGGCTGGTACCCACTTGGGCTAGTTCGTCCGCATCCAGCATGTGCCAACCTTCCGGCTCGGGCACAGGCGAAATTTTGTCGCTGTTGTAGACGTGGCCGCTAAGTCGAGCGCGCTCTACGGCTACGTTGTTGCGCTCTAAACGTGTAAGAGCCTGTTGAGCAGTAGCTTCCGGCTCGCCGGCTACATCAGGCGATACCATTCCCAATTTATTTTCGGCAGCCTTCATCAAGTTTCGGCGTGCTGTGTACCGCTCCTGTTTGGATGGGAGCAAAGCACATGGCTCCGCAACTTTGTTTGTAGCAGCTAAAGCCGCCGTTGGAGTTGCGGTGGCTGCTGGTTTTTTGGCGCCGGTTTTGGTTCGGGTTACGGGAGGCTTGTTCCAGCGCTGCTCCAGCACCTGACCGCCAATTTCCAGTTGCTGCGCCGATATCACCAATAGGCACTGATACGACGCTTGGTTGGTCCCAGGGACCAAAGAAACGTGCTGTTGTACGCAACGAGCATCTGTGAATTTCAGCGTGCGATTGGGCTGTGTACCATCAGCGGGAAAGAAAATAATCTCACCACTGCGCAGACCATCCGGCATCGTAGCCCACTCTGTCAGTTCCGAGCCCTCGTGACCATCAAGTAGAAGCTGCACCGGTTCTCCCACTACTTTCGAATTCGGGCGCCCACGCTGGTCGATATTTTGTCGGAAACTAAAGGAGCATGCCGCTAGCACATAGATGCGCCCAGCCAAGTGTAGTTCAGCGTGGATATACGTCATACCAACAGGAGTAGCGTGAATTAGAAAGCTATACTTGAGTCCACCTAAGAAGCAATCAATTTATTTATGCTGTCGTAGCGGCTTCTGAGGTCGCAACAGCTTGTTCAACCGGTTGCTCAACAAGCTCTTCAGCTGCTTGCACCTGCCAGCTTATCTCTTCGGCTTCTGACGACTTATCGAGCGAAATGACCGAACCTTTGCCTACTTCGGCCGCAATTATCATTCGCGAAATGGGCCGCCGCAATTGCTGTCGAATCACCCCTTTGATGGGGCGAGCCCCGTAGCGTGGGGTGAAGCCAGAAAGCGCCAGATGCGTCCGAGCCGCGTCCGACAACTCCAGGGTAATACCCTGCCGGCGCAACTGCTCCTGCAAAGGCCGCAAGTGGATATCGAATATCTGCACCACGTTCTCCTCTGAAATAGGCGCAAACGGTACTATCTCCGTAAGGCGCGCCAAAAACTCTGGTCGGAAATGGCGGCTCATCGATTCCATCAGCATATTGGTAGCCGGTATTTGCCCGGCACCGAAGGACTGGATGATCTGCTCACTGCCAATATTGGACGTGAACAAAATAACGGCATTCGAGAAGTCACCCTCGCGGCCCAGTCGATCATGTAACCGGCCTTCATCGAGAATCTGCAGGAAGATATCGAACACTGAGCTGTGTGCTTTTTCGATTTCATCAAAGAGCACCACGGAATAAGGCTTCTCGCGAATCTTGTTCACCAGCATACCTCCTTCTTCGTAGCCTACATAGCCGGGAGGTGCGCCATAAAGCAGTGCCGCAGAGTGCTCCTCCTTGAACTCCGACATGTCGAAACGAATCAAAAAGGACTCGTCGTTGAACAAGAAATCAGCCAGCGCCTTCGCTAGCTCTGTCTTGCCAGTACCCGTAGGACCAAGCAGGAAAAAGGAACCAATAGGCTGCCCTGCTTTCGTAAGCCCCGAGCGCGACTCCAAAATAGCTTCGCAAAGCGCCTTCACGGCATGATTTTGCCCCACCACTCGCTGCTGTAGCGTCTGGTCCATATTGAGCAGTTTATCCCGCTCGTTGCTTTGCAGCTTACCCAACGGAATTCCCGTTTTGCCCGATACGACAGCAGCAATATCGGACCGCTCTACGCTTTCCTTTTTCGTAGCGGAAAGATTGACAACGGCGGCCAGCAGTTCCCGAATGTAAGTTTCCAGCGGCTCTGAGGTTTCTAGTGTCTCTGGCTGCTGCTCTTGGTCGAGCTGATTCAACCACAAGTGGCTCACTTGATTCTGCACCTGATACAGGAACCAACGCAGCTCTTTCATATAATCGGTCTCCACCAACTCCGACTTACGGGCTGCTATAGCTTCAAAATCCTGCTGCAACTGTACCAACTCTGCCTCAGCGTGCTCGTCCAGCATTCGAATGGCCGCCATTGTACGGTCCACCAAATCAATGGCAGAATCAGGTAGTTGTCGGTCCTTAATGTAGCGTTTGGCTAAGCGTACGGCTTCACCGACGGTTCCCTCTCCTACTTGCAAACCATGATGAGCTGCATAGTAAGGCAACACACTATCCACCATCCGCTCAGCTACCACCACGCTCGGTTCTTCTACCCGTAGCACATCAAAGCGCCGGTTAAAGGCTTCATCAGCTTCAATGTACTGGCGGTATTCATCGTTAGTAGTCGCTCCAATAACCGTGATTTCACCGCGCGCCAGCTCCGGCTTCAGTAATTGCGCGATACCAGCTCCAGCCGAGCCTTTAGGGTCTAGCAACACATGAATTTCATCGATAAAGAGGATAGCCCGGTTGTACTGTTTGATTTCACTCAGTACACTCTTAATACGGTCTTCTACCTCTCCTTTATAAGAGGCACCAGCTACCAGAGTACCCAAATCCAGCTCGAACAGAACAACCTGTTGCAAATGGCCAGGCACCTTTTTCAACACAATCTGCTGAGCAAAGCCTTCTACCAACGCTGACTTACCTACCCCAGGCTCCCCCACCAGCAGCACATTGGGCTTAGTCCGGCGACCTAAGATTTCAGCCATCTGACGCGTTTCCCGGTCACGCCCCACAATAGGATCCAGTTTCCCCGCTTCGGCCTGAGCGGTCTTGTTCACGCAATACGTAGCCAAAGCACCAGCCTTGCCACCGGAAGCCCGGTCTGTTAGTGGCGTCGATTCTTGACCATCAGCCCCTACCGCTACAGGCTGCATTACATCCGGTTCAATGGCTTCCATCACCTCACGCTGCGTGAGCGGCAACGACTTCAACTGCTCCACGGTGTACGCCAGACCTGGTCGCAATAGGGCAGCCAATGCGCATAAAGGATCAGTCCGGTCTTTGGAGAGCTGTAATGCTACTAAGTCAGCGACCTCCAGAATGGGGGCTATTTCTTTGTCAGCTGCGGGCATTTCTGGTGGTCGAGCAGCCTTAGGCAAGCTTTCCAACCGAACTTCGGCCCACTCTCGCAGGTAATGAATATCTTTTTCCAAAGTCACTGCCAACCATGATGCTAGCCCAATCTCATTATGTAATAGCGCAATAAACAGATGCGGTGGTGCATAATACTCGTGCCTATACTCATGGGCTACTGCTTGCGCAATATGTAAGACACGCTTTAACTCGTCGGTGTGAGCCATATAGCAAATGAAGTGGATGAAAGAAGCTGAAGAACTGTGGCAAAATAGCGTAAACGCCGTATACAAACTTATTTTCTTACATTAAAACTAGCTTCACCAAACCATAGGCCTTATTGTAATGATATAGAGTCTTGTAATATCACAGACACCTATATTGTAATACATTGACTACCAGCACTTGCCTTTTATTGTATCCAATCTCCACCATTAATAAATAAATAATGTTGAAAAAAAATACTTTGGTTTTGGAATTTCCTGTACCTTGGCACTCGAAAGGCCCTCCAAAGGGCGGCAAGTCTATTGGATAAGGCCTTAATCTTACCTAATTTCTCATATCATGTTCAACTACGGAGTTGGCGGGCAAGAGCGCAAGCTTGATAATGCTCAAGAGGCCATTTCAGATATTCCTCTCAATCGGACGCTGCTGATTCAGAAACTTACTTCCGATGCACCTTTACGCCCTCAAATAATAGAGGGGCTGCGTACTCCCGAGGCAGTGTTTGCTCACTTCAAGCCAGAAGTGGAAGTGGAATTTGAGAAGGCGGATGGTAGCGTTGTTCCTGAAGCATTGCATTTTCAATCCCTAGGGGACTTTGGTAAAAAGGGTATCATTAACCAGAGCCGTTTCTTGCAGGAAATAAATACCCAGACCGACGATCTACAGAAACTTTTGCGCCAACTTAAGTCTAATAAAGTCTTGAAATCGGCACTTGATAATCCTGAGGCAAAAGCTGCTTTTTTAGCTGCCATTCAGGCTATGATTAGTGAACTAGAATAGTTAGCTTTATCTTTCATTACTCAATCCTCTCCTACTCTCACCTAAATTACTAGAGAGCTTCTCTATGGCTACTGAACAACAAAACGCTGCCGCAGCAGCTGTCACTCGAGAACGGGAAAAAGCTCCTTCACTAGAACAAAACGCACAAGCTCTTATTAGATTTGGCGGTTTTGATCTACTGGAAACTACCATTGACGGCGCATCAAACCTAAATCCAGAAAAGAAGGCTCGTAAGAAAATTTTTCTTACTGAAGACACTAAAAAAGCAGATCGTCAGCAGCTCAAAAAGCGCCTTGCTATGTGGCATGAAATGCTCAGCAATGCTGACTCCGTGTCGAATGCTGTTGAGCAGGTTGAACAGCAAGTAGAATCTGCTAAGCAACAGCTCACGGAAAATCTGAAGAAAGCTATTGATGCGACGCATGAGCTTGAACAGTCGTATCGTTCCGTTGCGTTGTTTTATCGCAATACAGATCAGGATGAGGTAAAGAATATTTCCATTCTTAATGCTGATAAAGATCAGCTACAAGATTTGGACAATACAACTTTTATCGATACTGTTTCAAACGAGCTAGAGCAGAATTATGACCGCCTTGACTTACGGGATAACTACTCTTTGCTCATTGTACCCGGATATCTGGGTTCAAACAAAGTAATCGACAAGTGGGCCAAGATTGCTCATAAAAACAAGGTGATGATGGTCACCGACTTTGAGCATTACGACACTCCAGATGATGTTGTGGAATTGTTTGCAGAGGCTAACCTAACGGGAGCTGACGCTCACAAGTCCAATGTAATTATGGCTTGCAACTGGCTTGTGGGCAGGGGAAAGATAGAAGAAGTAGGCGAGGAAGAGGATCTATTCGTTCCTCCCTCTTCAGCCTTAGCTGGCCGAATCTATAGCACACTGGCTTCTCAGGTAACAGCTGGTCGCAAACATGGCACTTTGAATGAAGTTGACGGTGTTCGTTTTCCACTTCGCAAAACCGAAATCTCTAATATGGAGAAAATAGGTCTTGTACCTATGGTGAATGAATACGGCCGGGTAATGGCTTTCTCGGCCAAAACTTTATTCAACGGCGACAATATAGGTTTGCAAACTTATTCCGTAGTTCGCGTGTTTGACTACGTAACTAAGGTACTCATTGACTTCCTAAACCGCCGAGCATTTGAAAACTGGGACCATAACATGCGTATGGATATCCAGAGTCAAATTGTCCGCTTCCTTGATGGCATTGCAGGGCCAGGCAAACTTATTGAAAAATTTACGCTCAAGAAGTTTGAGCGAGACCCTAACCAGAAGGACCGTATTCTGCTTGACATTCATATGGTGCCTTACTTTCCTGCTAAGACCTTTTTGGTTTCACTGGATGGTACCAAAGGAGACGACCCAGATAACCCAGGCCGAGACTGGAATGCTGAATACAAGCAGCAGTAGTTGAGAAGTAGCGAGGTAGGCACATTACATTAACTGAGAACTAAAACACAGTAATTTTTCCAACCATTTTTCACTCTTAACCTTTTTTTAGTATGTCTGCACATACCGCGCACGTCACATTTGACGGCAGCCCCAAATTCGAAGTAATTTCGTGTACTTCCAGCATCGACCAAAATGTCGATGACAAAGGTCGTCCATCATCCAAAGTACAGGGTGGTGTTATCAAGTTTACCATTGTCTGCACAGAGGACACTACTCCTGATAGATTATCAGTCGACCCTTTCAAACGGTGTGATGGTGTGATTACTTTCCTTCGCAACGACCAAGATTCCACTTTGAGAACGATAAGCTTCTACGAAGCGTATTTTGTTGGTTGTGTACTGAATTTTGACGCTCGTGGTGTCGATACCAACACCTCTTTAACTATGACGTTGACTGTATCAGCTAATAAAATTGATTTTAGCGGTGTCGTCCACGACAACCGGTGGGCTGGTACTATGTAATAGGTAGTACAAGTCTTATATAAAAAGCCCTGACAACACTGTTGTCAGGGCTTTTTATATAAGACTTGTACTGTCTGTTTATCCATAAAAATAATTAGAGGTGATTTTGAGTTGGCTTTCTGTCAATGATCTAACTTTCATGCATTGAATATCATCATGAACAAATTCGGCGCAACGATTACAGTAATAAATATACTCGTTATTATTATAAATTTCACCTGTATCATAACCAAAGTGTGTCTCGTTTCAGAACCAGACGATCTAGATGTATAGTCCCAGCGTGAGGTGGGTCGGGTCACGGATAAAGATAGCGGGGTTGTTTTGCCACTGCGCACAGACAAATTCGTGCGGGGTAGCCCGCGCAGGGTCTTGAG
>NZ_JBTYZO010000049.1:0-5819 GCF_057808495.1 Hymenobacter sp. M1-2 | reverse complement strand
CCCCCCCCCCCCCCCCCCCCCCCCCCCCCCCCCCCCCCCCCCCCCCCCCCCCTCCTCCCCACCCCCCCCCCCCCCCCCCCCCCCCCCCCCCCCCCCCCCCCCCCCGCTACTCCCCGAACTGGGGCTACAGACCTGGTACCGCTACGCGGCTACGCCGCAACGTGGGGTAGCAAGAAGCCCCGGCGGGGCGGTATATCGGTAGTAACCTGTTGAGTAAATACCCTAAAGCCCTGGCGGGGCGACACCTAATCATAGGTGGTCAAAGCGTGTCGCCCCGCCGGGGCTTGTTTCTTGATTACCGCCGTTCTACTACCGATATACCGCCCCGCCGGGGCTTCCTCACACGTTGCTGGGCGGAAGTCCTGCATAAACGAAAGCCCTGGCCCACGTGGCATCCTGTCCTATCTTTCCGTCCTTCGCCCCTGAACTATGATTCTGATTATCGACGACGACGTGGCAGTTCGGACTTCGCTGAGCTTATTGCTCAAGCAAGCCGGGTACGCTACGCAGGCCGTAGCCACGCCTGAAGCGGCGCTGGACGTGGTGCGCAACGCGCCACCGGAGCTGCTGCTGATGGACATGAACTATTCGCTCGATACCTCCGGGCAGGATGGATTGGCGCTGCTGGCCCGCGTGAAAGAGCTGGCCCCGCAGGTGCCCGTCATCCTCATTACTGGCTGGGGCTCCATTACGCTGGCCGTGGAAGGCATGAAGGCCGGCGCCGCCGAGTTCGTGACCAAGCCTTGGAACAACGACGCCCTGCTCCAAACCATCCGCACCATCCTGAGTTTGAGCGAGCAGTCGGCTGCCCCGGCCGCCGACGAGGCCCAGCTAAGCCGCCGCCAGCTCGACAAGCAGTTCGATTTCCAGCACATTGTGGGGCAGGATGCGCGGCTGCTGCACCTGCTGCGCAACGTGGGCCAGGTAGCGGCCACCGATGCCTCGGTGCTGATTGAGGGCGAAAGCGGCACCGGCAAGGAGTTGATTGCCGAGGCCGTGCACCAGAACAGCCACCGCCGCCGGCAGCCTTTCGTGAAGGTGAACCTGGGCGGCATTTCGGCTTCGCTGTTTGAGAGTGAGATGTTCGGACACCGCCGCGGTGCCTTCACCGATGCCAAAGCCGACCGCGTGGGCCGCTTCGAGCTGGCCAACGGCGGCACCATCTTCCTCGATGAAATAGGGGAGCTGGATATGAGCAGCCAGGTGAAGCTGCTGCGCGTGCTGCAAGACCGCACCTACGAAGTGCTCGGCGACAGCAAGCCCCGCCGCCTCGACATCCGCGTAATCTGCGCCACCAACCGCAATTTGGCTGAACTGGTGCAGCAGGGTCGCTTCCGCGAAGACTTGTTCTACCGCATCAACTTAATCACGGTGCGCCTGCCCGCCCTGCGCGAGCGCGCCGACGATATTCCGTTGCTCGTGCAGCACTTTGTAGACCAGCTGCGCGCCACCTACAATCGCCCCGCCCTGAAAGTAGGCACCCGCGCGTTGCACTGGCTGCGCGAGCTGCCGCTGCCGGGCAACATCCGGGAACTGAAAAACCTGGTCGAGCGCGCCGTGCTCGTCAGCGGTAAGGATGAACTGGGCCCCGAAGATTTCCAAGCGCAATTCCAGAAAGCACCTGCCAAGCAGCCCGCCGCCGGCGAACTGCCCGAGCCCGGCACCATGACCCTCGACGAGCTGGAAGCCCAGATGATTCGCAAGACCATGGAGCACTACGCCGGCAACGTGAGCCGCGTAGCCAAAGCCCTCGGCCTGAGCCGCGGCGCGTTGTATCGGCGCCTGGAGAAATACGCTATTCCGTTTGATGAGTAGCGGGTAGCAAAGAAGCTAGAAAACTAGCTCCCCTCCTTTTTTCAAGGAGGGGTGGCCGCAGGCCGGGGTGGTTGGCTAGAACTAAAAACCTAGAACTAATAATCGTTCAACGGTTTTACCACCCCGGCCTGCGGCCACCTACGCCGCTTGATGCGCGGAATTTGAAAAAAGGAGGGGAGCTAGTTTCTAGCTTCTAGCTTTGCTGTTCGCAAGCTTACGCCCATCCAGTGACCCTCCGTACCAAATTCCTGCTCTTCGTCGTCATCATTCATGGTGTGCTCATTGCGCTAGCAGCGCAGGTATTGCGCACCAACGCAGCATTATTTGTGGGGCTGGAAGTGCTGCTTGTAATTAGCATCGTGCTCACAGTACAGCTCTACCGCGGTTTTGTGCGGCCGTTTCAGTTGATTGCGGCGGGCACGGAGGCTATTCGCAGCAAGGATTTCTCCATGAAGTTCGTGCCCGTGGGCCAGCGCGAGATGGACCAGCTCATCGACGTGTACAACCACATGATAGACGAGCTGCGGCAGGAGCGCGTGACGCAGCATGAGAAAAGCTTTCTACTGGAACGGCTCGTGCAGGCCTCGCCGGCCGGCATCCTGCTGCTCGATTTTGAGGGCCGGATTGAAGCTGTGAACCCCGCCGCCGAGCGGTGCCTGGGCCTGCCGATGGCCAAGCTGCTCACGCACCGCCCCGCCGAACTGCCGGGCGAGTGGGGCGCGGCCCTGAGCACGCTGCGCGAAGGACAGCCGCAGGTGGTGCAGCTCTCGGGCATTCAAACCTACCGCGCCCACTGCTCGCACTTCCTGGATCGGGGCTTCTCCCGCAACTTCGTGGTGCTGGAGGAGCTGACGCAGGACTTGATTCGGCAAGAAAAGCAGGCCTACGAGAAGCTGATTCGGATGATGTCGCACGAAATCAACAACTCCATCGGCGCCATCAACTCCATCTTGCAGTCGTTTGGCTACTACACGCCCCAACTGCGCCCCTCGGACCAGCCCGATTTCACGGAGGCGCTGGACGTGTCCATTGCTCGCAACACGCACCTGGCCAACTTCATCGCCAACTTCGCCAACCTCGTGCGCCTGCCGCCCCCGCAGCGCCGCCCCACCGACGTACACGAGCTCCTGCGCGGTATTCAGCGCCTGATGCAGGTGCAGGCCGAGCGGCGCCACATTGCCTGGCACTGGCATTTGGCCCCCGTGCCGCTGCGTGCCGAACTGGACGCGCAGCAGCTGGAACAAGCCCTGCTCAACATCGTCAAGAATGCCCTCGAAGCCATCGGCGAAAACGGCAACCTCACCCTGCGCACCACCCTCAACCCGCCCGCCCTGCACATCGAAGACGACGGCCCCGGCATCCCGCCCGAGGTGCAGCGCCGCCTGTTCACACCCTTCTTCAGCACCAAGCGCGACGGCCAAGGCATCGGCCTCACCCTGATTCGAGATATTCTATTGCAACACAATCTGCGCTTCAACCTAGAGTCCAAACCCGGCGGACCCACGGTGTTTAGCATCTGGTTCTGACGCCGGAAAGGTCCTGCGCATAAGGTAACGGCGCTACGTTTTTGATTTTATATTCCATTTCGAGCGTTGGAGCTTATATAGTGTAATTGCGTTGCGGAATTATGACTTCCGCCTTGCTTGCCTTGTAGGGGTTAGCGCAAGGTTAGACGCAGGATTTTCGCTATAAAGCCCGGCGCGAAACTCAGCGTGAAAGATATGCTGGCCTCCGTTTCGGAAGCTCTAAGAATGTATAAGGTGCTTCAGGCAAGCACGATACCATACTTGTTCGTCCACGCAAATAGAGAAAGTCTCAGAAGAGGCCATACAATACGCAGATAGTCGCCTAGTTTTGCTACCCTGTAGGAACTCATAGAAGTCCTCCCTCAACTCACTTGGGGTATTTCATTCGTTTTGCCGTGCTATATGAAGCGTAGTTTTCCCATCTCGCTGCTTACCATTCTAATTTTGTTCGTGCTAATGGTGCAGGCCCGGTTGTGGGCACCTTACTGGGATACGCGCAACGTGCAGGCCATCTTGACCTGGGACGTAATGGGTTACTATCTCTACTTGCCCGGGCACTTTATTTATCACGATCTGTCGAGACTAGCTTTCGTGCCCGATATTATGCGCGAATACGTACCCACAACCAGCTTTTACCAAGCTTTTCAGGTGCCCAATGGTCCGGAAGGAGCACTAGTAATGAAGTATCCTATTGGCCTAGCTCTACTGTATACGCCGTTCTTTTGGCTAGGTCATTGGGCTGCCAGTTTCTTTAATTACCCGCAAGATGGTTTTTCGGCCCCGTACCAAATAGCTATTGCTTTTGGGAGCTTATTGTACGGATTGCTCGGTCTTGGCTTGTTGCGGCGCGTGCTGCTGCGTTTTTTCTCAGATGCCATAACGGCTCTTACTCTGGCACTCATCGTTCTGGGCACCAATTACTTCCAGTACGCGGTGTTCGATGCAGCTATGCCGCATACTTACGATTTCACGCTCTACGCACTTCTAATCTGGCTTACAATTCTCTGGCACGAGAAGCCTCGCCGAATGTTGGCGGCGGCTATTGGCCTCACGTTGGGCATTCTTATCCTCACTCGGCCTTCAGAAGCGGTTGCCATAGTGGTTCCGGTGCTGTGGGGAATAAGTTCGATAGACACGGCCCGCGCCAAATTGCAGCTGTTGCTCCGTCGCTGGCCGGATGTGCTACTGCTGGGGCTGTTCCTGTTTTTAGGGATGCTGCCACAATTGCTGTACTGGAAATGGGCCGCAGGCACATTCATCGTGTATAGCTATCAAGAGCAAGGTTTTAACTTTCTGAAGCCTCACACCTGGGATGTGCTGTTTAGCTTCAAAAAAGGGTGGCTTCTCTATACGCCTCTAATGGCCTTGCCCATTGCGGGTCTGGTTGTGCTATGGCGTCACAATCGGGTACTATGTATACCAGCACTGGCTTTCTTCCTGCTGAACTTGTGGGTGGTGTCTGCCTGGGACGTGTGGTGGTACGGCGGCAGCATTGGCCAACGGGCGCTAGTGCAGTCGTACGCGGTGTTGAGTTTGCCACTAGCCGGGCTGTTGGCTTGGACATTCACTTCTGGGCGTCGGCCGGCTGTAGCGCTTGCACTAGGAGCGCTGATTGTGCTGCTCACGGACCTGAACCTGTTTCAGCACTGGCAGTATATGCGCACCATCATTCATCCCGAAGAGATGAACCGCCACTACTACATGGCGATATTCAACAAAACCATGCCCTCACAGGCCGACTATTCCTTGCTGGACGTAGACACGCGCCTGCCTTTGTCTGAGGAGAAGTATGAGCGGCGGGTCGTGGGCAATATAGACTTCAACGAATTACCCGTCTCACCCGCGACTGGGATTAGTGCTGAGCGAGGATACTATAGTAAGCAGTCGTACCGCACCGAGCCGGCCTTGTCATACAGCACAACCCTAGAATTAAGAGCCGGCCAAGCGGGCCTGAATCCGGAGCAATGGGTCCGCCCTTCCTGCTGGGTATATTCTGATGCCGGCGCCTGGAATTGCAAGCTTGTAATGGATGTGTCCCGCAGTGGCAAAACCGTTTCATGGCACGGCGTGCGGTTGCAAAACAACTTGAGTGTGAACAGCAAGTGGGGGCAAATCTGGTTTGACGCGCCCCTCCCTACCGATTTGCAACCCGACGACGTAATCAAAATATATGTGCTCAATGAAGGTGGAGGGGGAGTCTTCATTGATGATATACGGGCTGAAGCGTTCAGTCCTAAAACGGCTAAATAAGTAGCGTCAACGCGAAAGCTTTTCCACGTTGAAATGGCGAGCTTTTGCGGTTAAAGCAGCTGTTGGCTTACCCAAACAGTCCGTATTTGATGATGCAGTAGATGGCGCGGAACCCGTCGCGCCAGCCGATCTTCTTGCCTTCGGCGTAGGTGCGGCCGTAGTAGCTGATGCCTACCTCGTAGATGCGCACATCCTTCACGCGTGACACCTTGGCCGTGACTTCCGGCT
>NZ_JBTYZO010000048.1:0-12453 GCF_057808495.1 Hymenobacter sp. M1-2 | reverse complement strand
TTCTCAATGTGTACCAAAGCGCAAATAGGCAGGATGGAAAGTCTGCAAAAGTAAGCCAGATTGTTTACTGTCCCCCTACTCAAGTGCCGCGTCGTTTCGATAACAACGAACACGAGAAGTAGGTGAAGCCGATGCATTCAGACACTGCATTAGCACCTTAGCCGCTCCGGCCTCAGCAAAACGAGAGAACTACTCGCAGCAAAAAGGCTAATCATTCCTTCATTTCCTTCCCACCGGAGGCCTCTTTCCCGCTGGTTTTCCGGCGGGCGGGGCTTGCCCTTCGGGTACTTCCTGCCCATTGCGGAAAGTTTTCTTTTGCTGCACCGTGGTACCATCCGGCCCGAAATAGGTCCACTCTCCGGACTCTTTGCCGTTGCGGTAGAAGCCGCTCACTTCGGCAGTGCCGTCTTCGCGGAGCTGGCGGAAAGGGCCAGTTTTGAGGCCCTTGACGTAGGTGGTTTCCGCTTTGAGCTTGCCCGAAGCGTAGAATTCCTGCCCGAGGCCAGTAGGCTTGCCGTTCTCATAGAGCAGCTTGCTGAGCACGGTGCCAGTAGGAGAAAAGATCAGCTTTTCGCCGGCCAGCCGACCATTCACATAGCTTTCCTGGCTGGCGGGCTGCTTGCCGCCAGCGTGAAATGTGCGCCACTGCCCCGCCGGTTGGCCATTCTTGAACTGCTGTTCCGCCCGCACGGTGCCATCTTCGAAATAGGCCGTCACTTTTCGGTCGCGGGCTTGGTTGGCGTACTCCGTTTTCTGCTCCGGCTTGCCCGATTCGTAGAAGTCTTCTTGCGTGCCCGTTAGTACGCCTTGGCGGTAAGTCATCTTGCTCTTGATGGCTCCACTTTCGTAGTAGGCTTTGGCGGGGCCGTCGAGGTTGCTGGTGCCACCGGCCATGCTACGGGCCTGCTTGGTGAGGTCGTCGCCGAGCGGGTTTTTCACGGCGCGGCCCGTGAAGGTGGTAGCCACGTAGTTGCCTTCGGTTTGCAGCTTGCCGGAGCGGTAGTAGCTGCGGTAGCTGCCCTTGCCCGACTTATCGGCCAGCACCTCGGTTTCTATCTGGCCGTTGTCGTAATAGGTTTTATAGGGCCCCGCCAGTAAGCCGCGGCTATATGTGGCTTCGCTCTGCACCTGGCCGTTAGGAAAATAAGTCTTCACTGGTCCATTCGCTTGCCCGTTCTCGTAGCCGATTTCCACCTTCGGCTTGCCCGACGGATACAACTCCCGTACCGTGCCAGCCGGCTGGCCATTTGTGAGCGTGGTTTCGAGCTTCACTTCGCCATTGGGATGATAATAGCGGAGCATACCGCTGGGCTGGTCGTTTTCGTAGGCGCCTTCCTGGGCGGTTTTGCCCGTGTCGTAGTAGGTTTTGAACGGCCCCTGGCGCACACCCTGGTTGTAAGTTACTTCCAGACGGCGCTGGCCGTTGGGATGAAACTCCACGTAGGCCGAATCACGTTTGCCGCCCGCGTAACGAGTTTGCGCTTCAAGCTTGCCAGAACGGTAAAACCGTTTGTAGGGCCCTTCCATCACGGTGTCACCAGCCACCACTGCCGAGTATATTTCGCGCTTGCGGGTGTTGGTAGAATCGTAATACGTGGTGAAGCGCCGCATCTTCTGGGCGTGCGCAGCCGTGGCAAAAAGCAGCAGCAAAGCAAAAGCAATCCATTTCATAGCAGCAAGAACGCAACTATGCCGCAGATAGTGCAGGCACACATTTCCCGCAGAGCCCGCAGAGGATAGGGCAGAGGTGCGCGGAGCCGAACTGCTCGAACCCAAACAAAAAGCCCCGCCAAGCGGCGGGGCTCTAAGCCAGCGAAAATCGTCACCGAAATCCGCGAAATCCTTTTAATCTGCAAAATCCGCGATTCAGAGGCGTTCTACTACTACGCTGCTGGCACCACCGCCACCGTTGCAGATGCCAGCTACGCCGATAGTGCCGCCTTCGTTGTGCAGCACGTTCACCAGCGTCGTGATGATGCGCGCGCCCGAAGCGCCAAGCGGGTGGCCGAGGCTGACGGCGCCGCCATATGGATTCACCTTGGTGCCTTCCAGGCTCAATAGCTGGTTGTTAGCTAGGCTCACCACCGAAAAAGCCTCGTTGATTTCGTAGAAATCCACGTCTTTGGCTTCGAGACCAGCGTGCTTGAGCGCCTTTGGAATAGCCAGGGCCGGCGAAGTAGTGAACCATTCCGGTGCCTGCTCGGCGTCGGCGAAGCCCCGGATGCGAGCCAGAGGTTTCACGCCGAGTTCTTCGGCCTTTTCGCGGCTCATGAGCAGCACGGCAGCCGCGCCGTCGTTGAGGGTAGAGGCATTAGCGGCCGTCACGGTGCCTTCCTTGCCGAAAGCAGGCTTGAGGCTGGCAAACTTGGTGAAATCAGCCTTGGTGTACTCCTCGTCGTCTTCGACCACCACTTCCTTGCCACGCACGGAAATAGTGACGGGTACGATTTCGTCTTTCTTCTTACCGGCCTTGGCGGCGGCGGCGCTCCGCTCGTAGCTCTGCTGCGCAAAGGCGTCCTGCTGCTCGCGCGTGATGCCGTAGTGCTTGGCCGTAGCGTCGGCGGCGTTGCCCATTGCGTAGTCGTGGTATGGGTCCCAAAGACCATCTTTCATCAGGCCATCAATCATCTGGCCGTGGCCGTATTTGGCGCCGAAGCGGGCTTTATCCAGGTAGTAGGGCACGTTCGACATGCTTTCCATGCCGCCAGCCAAAATCACGTCGGACTGACCCAGCATAATGGCCTGCGCGGCAAACATGATGGCTTTGGTGCCAGAAGCGCACACTTTATTTACGGTGGTACACTCCACGGTGTCGGACAAGCCGGCTTTCTTGGCCGCTTGGCGAGCTGGTGCCTGACCCAGGTTAGCCGAAATTACGTTGCCCATAATCACCTGCTCCACTTCTTGCGGATCAACACCCGCTTTTTCCAGGGCACCTTTCAGCGCAATAGCGCCCAGCTCCGTAGCCGACAACGACGACAAACTGCCGCCAAAAGAGCCGATAGGAGTGCGCACGGCCGCAACGATGACCACTTCTTTGATTTGCATATAATGAGGGGTGGGGTTGGTTGGAATCTGTCTGCAAAGGTAGCAACAACGCGGAAGGAGGAATTAGCTCAATGAACAATGAACAATGAACGCCTAGCTCGGCAATTACTCATTGTTAATTGGTCATTGGAAGTTCACCACGTAGGCTTGTT
This sequence comes from Hymenobacter sp. M1-2, assembly GCF_057808495.1. Lineage (NCBI taxonomy): Bacteria > Pseudomonadati > Bacteroidota > Cytophagia > Cytophagales > Hymenobacteraceae > Hymenobacter > Hymenobacter sp. M1-2. Next base: position 9,253 of record NZ_JBTYZO010000048.1, on the reverse strand, counting down.
CGGGTCGGGCTTGGTGGTGCTGGGCCGCGGCAATTGCTGTAAATACTGCTGCTCAGCGGCGCTTAGGGCTTCGAGCAGCTGTCGTGCCTGGCCAGTGCTGAGATTCATTTGTTGCAGGCGGGCTCGCTGGGTCTGGAGCTGGGCTTCATCGAGGGCGGCAGCTTCGGTGCCGGCGCGGTTGCTGGTGCCGCCGGGAGCTTCGGGTCCGGTATCCTGGTCGCTGAAGCCGCGTGTGTTGCCTGGTTCCGTGCCCCGTGCCATAGACCGCTCTTTGCCCTGGCCCGGCCGGAAACCACCAGTCGCCGCGTTGCCGGCGTCGTTTGAGGGGCGACTGGCATCCCGTTGACCTTGCTGGTCGGGGCGCTGTTGCGGGGCGTTGCGTGGGTCCTGCGGGCGAGCGGGGTCGTTCAGTTGGTCTTGTTGGCCCTGGCCTTCGCGCGGCTGCGGTTGGCGGGTAGGGTCCTGCTTTTTATCCGGATTAGTATCGGCGCCAGGATTTTCCGTGGTGGCTGGCGGCGGGATATCGGGATTTTCTTGTCGGCGGGCCAAATAATCGCTGATTACCTCATAGTTGTGGCGGGCGCCGGCATTGGTTGGGTCGGCGAGCAGCGCTTGGCGCAGTAAACTCAGGGCCTGCGTGTAATCGCCTTTAGCTGAAGCCAGTACAGCCAACTGTTGCGACGCCACGCTCCGTACGGCTGCCGTACGGCTGGCGAGCAGCCGGCCATATGCTGCACGGGCCTCGGCCGTTTGTCGGGCCTGGGCGCTGGCGTGGCCTAAATTGAGCAGGACTGTTTCGTCGGTGGTTCCTAGCTGCCGGACCGCCTTTCTATAAAGAGAAGCCGCCGCCGCAAACTGGCCGCGCCGATATGCCAGCTGCGCCTCCTGCACGGCTTCATTACGGTCGTGAATGCGGCTCAGGCCTCCCCAGCCGCTCAGCAGCAAAAGCAAAAACAAGGTGGCAATCAGTCTCATAGCTTGATAACGCGCACAGTCAGCAGGACATCTAGTACCATCAGGGCCAAGGCTAGCAACAATGGATAGCGGTAACGGTTGTCAGCCACCGATACCGTTCGTACTTGCTCGGTCTGGCCTTCCAGCCGGTTGAGAGCATTTACCAACAACGGAAATTCATCACGCCGATCCGACAACTCGAAATACTGCCCCCTGGTTTGCTCGGCCAGTCGTTGCAGCGGGGTGGGAGCGAGGCGGGTCACAGCATCACGGCCACGGGAGTCGCGCACGTAGCCACCGGCGGGTCGGGGCAGGCGGCTGCCTTCCAGTGTACCGACACCCAGCGCATAGAGCCGCACGCCGGAGCGAGCCAGCATGCGTAGCGTCGGCTCTAGATTCTCCCCAAAATCCTCGCCGTCGCTCACCAATACCAAAGCTGTGGCGCGGGGAGTAGCCGTGGGAGGCAACTTATTGAGCCGATTAAGTACCAGTTCCAGTGGCGGCGCCAGGTCAGTGGAGCCCGCCGCCACGAGGTTGGTTTGCAGCGTGCTCAGGAACAGCTGCAATGCGCTTTGGTCGTAGGTGAGCGGGCATTGCACGTAGGCGTCCGCCGCGAATACAATGAGCCCAATCCGGTCGGCCTGAAATCTGGTGATGAGCGTAGCCAGCTCGGCCTTTGCCTTTTGCAAGCGGGTCGGGGCTATGTCAGGCGCATCCATAGAGCGCGATAAATCCACGAGTAGCCACACGTCTTTGCCGGTGGTACGCACGGGCCGACGGGTGAGCCCATAGGCCGGGCCCAGCAGCGCCACGCCGAGCAGCCCCACGTACAGAAACCGAAGCAGAAATTTCCAGCCTAGCCGCCAGCCGCGCTGCCCGAGCGGTGCCGCCAATCGGCGCGTGCGCAACACGTAGCCCACGTACAGCACAAAAAAAATGCTGACGGCTACGCCTTCCGGCCAGGAGAACGGATAGGCCCAGGTTAGCACGGCAGATGAGAAGGCAACAGAATGAGTATCATATCAAAGCGCAAAGCCGAGCGGCCTCGCCACCAGCAAAGATAGAAGTTCGGGGGCGGCATGGGCAGTAGGAGGCTAGTTTGCCTTCGCAAGATTTTTTTTTAGAAACACAGTGTTTATCGGTTCTACTCGTATATTTGCGCACTCTTCAGCCGGAAGAGACCACCAATGGAGAGGTGGGTGAGTGGCTTAAACCAGTAGTTTGCTAAACTGCCGTAGCTCTAAAGGTTACCGGGGGTTCGAATCCCCCCCTCTCCACATTTCTTGAAAATGAGGAATTGAGAAGGAGCAACCAGAGTTCTTTAGTGCTCCTTGTCAACTCCTCATTTCTTTTTCGGGGTGTAGCGTAGCCCGGTATCGCGCCTGCTTTGGGAGCAGGAGGCCGCAGGTTCGAATCCTGCCACCCCGACGCAATTCAGATAGCCGTCAGCCCACCATTGGGGCGGGCGGCTATTTGTTTTTGACCCCGTAGCTCAGCTGGATAGAGCAGCTGCCTTCTAAGCAGCCGGTCATTGGTTCGAATCCAATCGGGGCCACGTTGATGAGTAGCCACTTAGCTTGCATGCTGAGTGGCTTTTTTGTTGATGGTTCATACTGGAACCATTAGTCGATTAGGGGGCTACTTATGATGGCAACAACAAAGCCGATAGCAGGCTACCACAGGAAACCATTCTGGAGACGAGACGGTTAAGACGCATCAATACATGCACATGTATTAGCTACCTTTAGCTCCTCATGGATACCAAGTCCCTCGTTAAAATCGCCAAAGCGCTTAGTGACCCCAATCGTCTGCGCATTTTGCAGGAGATTTCGCAGGCCCCGCAAGTAGCTTGCGCTGATTTATTTGATGTGGCCCCAGTCAGCCAGCCGTCGATGTCGCACCACGTCAAGGCGTTGGTGGAGTCTGGGTTAGTGGAGTCGCGCAAGGAAGGACGTTGCGTGCATTTGTCAGTGAATCCAGAAAAACTTCGAGAGCTAGAAACCTTTCTGCAACTGCTGAAAGTGAGATAGCCCCGCAACCAGCTGAGATAAATAATCAGCTGGTTTTTTGATTCTCGAAAACATCGATTGTTGTTTATGTGTTTATGAAAAACATCCTGGCAGTCGACTCAAGGTCTTTGGCATGCAATAACTCGTGCTGAGGCTCAGCCAATGACCAAAATTTTTTACCAAAACACATTAACGCATTATTATCAATTGATGCGTACTCTCACAACCCGAACACTAATGACAACCACATTCTTCTCTTCCCGGGCCTTGCTACTGGGCGGCCTATTACTTCTCGTCTTGTTGGGATTTGGCCTGCCCAAACTGCTTTCAGCCAAGAAAACCGCGCCGGCTGCCGCCGGAGCCGCGCCGGCCGGTCCGCCCCCGGCAGTGCTGGTCGACGATTACGTGGTGCGCACTACGGCCGTGCCCGACGAGCTGCAAGCCACCGGCACCATTCAGGCCAACCAGGAAGTGCAGCTCGTGAGCGAGGTGGCCCGCAAGGTTACCGGCGTATATGCTCCCGAAGGCACCACCGTGGCCCGCGGCACTCTGCTCTTCAAACTCGACGACGCCGATTTGCAGGCGCGCCGCCGCAAGCTCAAACTTCAGGAAAAGCTGGCCCTGCTCGACGACCGACGCATGCGCGGCCTGCTCCAAACCGAATCGGTGACGCAACAGGAATACGACCAGGTGTCGACCAACCTGCAGGTGTTGCAGGCCGACCTGCAACTGGTGGACGTGGAGCTAGCCAAAACCCAAATCCGCGCCCCATTCGCTGGCAAAATTGGTCTTAACCACGTGGACCTGGGGGCTTACGTGACACCCAGCACGGTGCTCACTTCGCTCGAAGATGTGAGCCAGGTGGAAGTTGCCTTTACGATGCCGGAGCGCTACGCCGCCGAAGTACGGACCGGCCAGACCATTCAGTTCACCACCGAAAATAGCGCTGCGCCGCACACGGGCCGCATCATCGCCACCGAGCCGCGCACCGAGGTCAGCACGCGCAGCCTGCTGGTGAAAGCCGTGGCTCCTAATACTAAGCGGCAGTTGGTGCCGGGCATGTCGGCCAAAATCAGCTTTGCCTTGCACGCGGCTACCGCCACCTTGGTGGTACCGACGCAGGCGCTAATTCCCACGGCTAAAGGTTACTCGCTCTACGCCATTAAAGGCGGTAAAGCGGATTACCGCGACGTGACCACCGGCACCCGCAGCAGCGGCGTGGTGCAGGTCCTGACGGGACTGAGCGCCGGTGATACGGTCATCACCACCAATCTGCTCCGGCTGGGCCCGGGCGTGCCCGTGCAGGTAGCCAAGGCTCAGTGAGGCGACTCATTTCTCTTTCATTTTCAAGTTTCTAGCTCATGAGTTTATCGAGCGTTAGCATTCAGCGGCCGGTGTTGGCCGGGGTGCTCTCTGTGCTTATTCTATTGTTCGGCGCGGTGGGTTTCTCCTACCTGGGCGTGCGCGAGTACCCAGTTACCGATTCGCCCATTGTGACGGTCACCACCTCGTACCCGGGAGCCAGCCCGGACGTCATTGCTTACCAGATCACCAAGCCGCTGGAAGAGTCCATTGGCGAGGCCAATGGCATTCGCACCATCTCGTCGGTGTCGCGCGAGGCTGCCAGCGTGATTACCGTTGAATTCAACCTGAATGCCGACTTGGAAGCGGCCGCCAACGACGTGCGCGACAAGGTGGCGAAGGCCATCCGCCTACTGCCGGCCGACGTGGACCCGCCGGTGGTGGAGAAAGCTTCGGGCGGCGACGGCGTGATTTTCATGGTGGTTGAAAGCAAAACCAAGAGCATCTTGGAAGTCAGCAATCTGGCTTCCACCGTTATCAAGGAGCGGATGCAGACCATTCCCGGCGTGAAGCACGTGGGCGTGGCGGGCGAGAAAAAGTACGCCATGCGTCTGCGCATCGACCCGGCCAAGCTGGCGGCCTACCAACTCACGCCTGCCGATGTGGAACAGGCCCTGCGCAAGGAAAACGTGGACCTGCCCGGTGGCCGCATCGAAGGGGATCGTAACGAGCTGACCGTGCGCACGCTAGGCCGGCTGACGCAGGCCGACGACTTCAACAACATGATTGTCAAGCAGGACGGCAACAGCATTGTGCGCTTCCGCGACATTGGCTTTGCCGAGCTGGGTGCCGAAAACGAGCGAACCGCGGTGTTCAACGGCTTGCGGGGCAACGCGGCCTGCGTGGGCGTGTTCGTGGAGCCGCAGCGCGGAGCCAATGAAATTGCCATCGCCGATGAGTTCTACCGTCGCTTGAAGGAGCTGCGCAAGGAGGTGCCGCCGGAGTACGAAATGACCATCGGCAAGGACTTCACCGAGTCGATTCGGGCATCTATTTCAGAAGTAGAAGAGACCTTGCTCATTGCCTTTGGGCTGGTAGTGGTCATTCTGTTCGTGTTTTTGCGCGACTGGCGCTCCACCATTATTCCGGTGGTGGCCATTCCGGTGAGCATCGTGTCGGCCTTCTTTATCATGTACCTGGCCGGCTATTCCATCAACGTGCTGACCTTGCTGGGCCTGGTGCTGGCCATCGGGCTGGTGGTGGACGACGCCATTGTGGTACTGGAAAACATTTACGCCAAGGTGGAAGAGGGCATGACGCCGCTGCAAGCCGCCTTCAAAGGCTCGGCGGAAATCTACTTCGCCGTGATTTCGACCACGATTACGCTGGCGGCGGTGTTTCTGCCCATCCTGTTTCTGCCAGGCATCACGGGCAAGCTGTTCCAGGAGTTTGCGGTAGTGGTGGCCGGCTCGGTCACGGTGTCGGCCTTCGTGGCCCTGACGCTTTCGCCGATGATGAGTGCCTACCTGCTCAAGCACCGGGAGCAACCCAACTGGCTGTACCGCAAAACTGAGCCGTTGTTCGTGGGCCTGAACCAGGGCTACGAACGGTCGTTGGGTTGGTTTCTGCGGGTGCGGTGGCTGGCCCTGCCGGTGCTGCTCCTGACGGGCGGGCTGGCTTACTGGCTCGGCAAGCAACTGCCTTCGGAGCTGGCCCCGCTCGAAGACCGCTCGCAGGTGGCCATGATTATGGTGGCACCGGAAGGCTCTTCGTACGAATACACCGAAAAGTACGTCAACGAGCTGTCGCAGTTCGTGGTGGACTCGACCAAGGATTTGGGCCTGTTTCAAACCTACTCCTTGCTGGCCCTGACCTTCGGGCCGCCCGCGCCCGTGAACGTAGCCATTCAGCAGACCTTCCTCAAGAAAGCCGAAGACCGTACGGCCACGCAGGCGCAGGTGGCGGCGGTGCTAGGCCGCAACGCGCAGAATTTCCGGGGCGTGCTCGTGTTTCCGGTGCAGCCGCCCACCATTGGCAGCCGGTTTGGCGGCGGGCAGCCGGTGCAGTTCGTGCTTCAGGGCCCCACGCTAGCAGCCGTAACCGACGTGCTGCCGGCCTTTATGGCCGAAGCTCGGCAGAGCCCAGTGCTGCGCTTTGCTGACTCAGACCTCAAGGTGAATAAACCCGAGCTGGTGCTGAGCATCGACCGTGACAAAGCCGCTGAGCTGGGCATTTCGGTGGCCGAGATTGCTCGCAGCCTGCAACTGGCGCTGAGCGGGCAACGCTACGGCTACTTCATTTTCAACGACCGGCAGTACGACGTGGTGGGCCAGCTGCAGCGCCAGAACCGCGACACGCCCTACGACTTGCGCTCGGTGTACGCCCGCACCCGCAGCGGCGAAATGGTGTCGCTCGACAACCTCGTCACCTCCAAGGAAAGCATCAGCCCCGCAGCCATTTACCGTTACGACCAGGCCTTGTCGGCCACCGTATCGGCGGGCCTGGCCCCGGGCCTAACTGTGGGTGATGGCGTGGCCGAGATGCAGCGCATTGCCAAGAAGGTATTGCCGCCGACCATCAAAACCTCCCTGGCCGGTGAGGCGCGCGACTTTTCGGAAAGCGCGTCGAGCCTGGTGTTGGCTTTCGGGTTTGCGCTGGTGCTGATTTACCTGATTCTGGCCGCGCAGTTTGAAAGCCTGATTGACCCGCTCATTATTCTGCTGACCGTGCCCATGGCCCTCACCGGGGCGCTGCTTAGCTTGTGGCTGCTCGACCAGACGCTGAACGTGTTCAGTCAAATCGGCATCATCACGCTCGTTGGTCTCATTACCAAGAACGGCATCCTCATTGTCGAATTCGCCAACCAGGCCAAAGAGCAGGGCCTCACGCCGCTGCAAGCCGCGCAGGCGGCGGCCGCCTCGCGTTTTCGCCCCATCCTGATGACGTCGCTGGCCATGATTTTCGGCACCATTCCTATTGCTCTGACGGTGAACAGCCGCAGCTCGCTGGGGACAGTCATCGTGGGCGGGCTGGTGTTTGCCGGCTTCCTGACGCTCTACGTCATTCCGGCGGTGTACTCCTTCCTCTCACGCAAGCACAAGCCCGTGCTGGTAGTCGAGGAAACCGCTGTGGCGTAACCCCATCCCCGGCCCCTCCCCTCCGGGAGAGGGGTGCCAGACGCAAGAGCCGTCAGAACGCACCCCTCTCCCGGAGGGGAGGGGCCGGGGGTGGGGTCTACGGGCCTGCCGGTTGTGCAAGCCGACTTGCAGACCGCCCTCACTACGCTCCGACTTTGCTCGGCGCAACTGCTTTCTCTCCTCCTTTCTGACTCCTAGAGTCAATTCCTAACCATGCGATTTTTTGCTTTATCAAGCGTAGCCGTCAGTCTCCGGTTCGTCCTTCTGGCTGGTTTGCTAGCCTTTTCCCTGCCCGCCGCGGCTCAATTGCCGCCTCTTACCATTGACGGAGCCGTGGCCCTGGCGCGGGAGAAAAACCGCGACCTGCAAATTGCCAACTTGGCCGTGGCCAAAGCCGCCCAACGCAGCCGCGAAGCCCGCGGCGCGGCCTTGCCTACCGTTTCGGGCTTTGGGCAATACCTGTACAATTTCCAACGACCGGTGTCTTTCTTGCCCGGCAACTTCGCGGGCCTGGCCGACAACCAAATTGCCAACCTGCGCGTGGGCGGTGACCAGGCTTTTGTGGGCTCGGTGGGGGTGTATCAGCCGCTGTTTCAGGGTGGGGTGAAGTCTGGCATTCGGGCGGCGGGCCTCGACGAAGTGCGCAGTACTGCCGAGGCGGCCGTAACGGCGAGCCAGGTAGTGACGGCCGTGCGCAAAGCCTACCTCAACGTGCTCATCACCGAAGAACAACTTCGTTTGCAGCAGCAGAGCTTGGCCCGCAACCAGCAGGCCCTGCGCGATGCCCGCTCGCTGCTGCTCCAGGGCCGCGCCTCGCGGGTCGACACATTGCGCGCCTACGTGAACGTGGAGAATATACGGCCCGACATCCTGCGCCTGACCAACGGCATCGCCATCGCCAAAACCGTGCTGGCCACCACCATTGGCTTGGACGCCGATAAACCGCTGACGCTGCAAGATTCGCTGTACTACGATGAGAAGCCCCAGCCTCTTACCAACGAGCAGGCCTACGCCCTGGCCTTGGAAAACCGCCCCGAGCTGCGCCAGCTGCAACTCACGCAGCAGTTAAACGAGGAACAAGTCCGCCAGGCCACGGCCGTGGGTCGGCCCCAATTGGCCGCCACCGGCAACGTGCAAGCCCAAGCACAAGCCTTCGACCTGCGGCTAGGCGACTACCAGTGGCCAGTGAGCTCCTACGTGGGCTTGCAGGTGGCAGTGCCCATCTACAGCGGCGGCCGAGTACTTGCGCGCGCCCAGCAGGCCCGCATCACGCGCCAGCAAACCGAGCGCGGCCTGGCCAACGAGCAGGAGCTGATTCGGGCCGAAGTGCTCACTAGCGTGTCGAGCGTGCAGGAAGCCCGCCGCCGCGTCGAAACGCAGCAGCAAACTGTGGCTGCTGCCGCGCTGGGCTACCGCATCACCCGCGACCGGTGGCGCGCCGGCATGGCCTCCCGCCTCGACCTTACCGATGCCGAGCTGGCGCTGACCCGCACTAAGTCCGGCTACCTGCAAGCCGTGTACGACTACCAAATCGCCACTGTCGACCTGGACCGCGCAGTGGGCCGCACCACCAACTGAAAAACAAACTTTCACTAATCCTATCAGGGGATTTTCACTTCCATGGACCTTTTTCATTTCACCATGCAACAGCTGGCCCCTTACCCGGCCCAGCTCAGCGAAGGCTGCATGCCGGCCGACTCTAATGATTCAACTGGCTGCGCCGCCATTAGCCCCTGGCCGGGGCCCATTCCACCCGTCAGCCCGAGCTTGAGCCCCGATTTAGGCCCAAACTCTTCAACGCTTGGTGTGAGTTAACAACGGAAGAGGTCCGCAAAAGCCAGGGCTGGCCTT
>NZ_JBTYZO010000047.1:0-13474 GCF_057808495.1 Hymenobacter sp. M1-2 | reverse complement strand
ATGCGGAACAGACTTTTTTGACCTAGGCCTACTACCTCGCAACTTGGGTTAGCTACCTAACCAGCGCCCCCTCCAAGTACCAACTGCTGGCTTTGGAGCCCACTACGGTGTACAGCATCAAACGCCCCGACATTGAGCGCCTCTGCCGCCAGCACCACGCCGTCGAAACGTTGTTTAAGCACTTGCTGGCGCAGGCCTTCGTGGGCATGATGAAGCGCATCAGCGAAATGCTGGAAGAAAACGCTACGACGCGCTACCGCCTGTTTGTGCAGGAGAAAGCGCCCCTGCTACAACGCATCAGCCTAGGCGATTTGGCAGCCTACCTGGGCATTACGCAAGTGTCGCTGAGCCGCATTCGGGCCGGGCTGTAGCTTTTTATCATTTGTTAAATAGCCGGATACCACCGGCGGGTAGCTTTGCTGAAAACCTCAGTAAACAACTACTACTCATGGAAAATCGACGTTCGCGCCCGGTCTTATTCTGGCTGGTAACTGGCCTGCTGGCCTTCGGAATGCTGGCTGGCGGCACGGGCCAGCTCCTGCACGCTCAATTCAACGTGGACGGTATGCGGCACTTGGGCTACCCTCTGTACGTGCTGTCGCTCGTGGGCGCGTGGAAGCTGGTGGGTGTTCTAGTGCTTTTACTGCCGGGCTGGCGGCTGGCTAAGGAGTGGGCCTACGCGGGCTTCTTCTTCCTGCTTACGGGCGCCACCGTCTCGCACCTAGCCAACGGCGACGGTCCCGGCGGAGCACTGCCATCGTTTGTTTTCGCCTGCCTGACGGTGGCTTCCTGGCAGTTGCGCCCCAATAGCCGCCGGCTGGTTCCCGCCCCGACGCTCGCATCTCCAAACGATACGGTAGGCTTGGCCCACCCTACCGCCGGCCCAGCGGTAGTACACACGCAGCAACCACTCAAATGAGTTGAACATGAATCCCAAGGTTGATTTCTATTTCCATAAAGCCCACAGGTGGCTGGAAGAGTTGGAGCACTTAAGAACGTTTGTGCTGGACTGCGGCCTGACGGAGGAGTTGAAGTGGGGCGTGCCGTGCTACACGTTTCAGAACCGCAACATCTTGTTGCTGCACGTATTCAAGGACTACTGCGCCGTTCTGTTTTTCAAAGGCGTTCTGTTGCGAGATGCGCCGGGCCTTTTGGTCCAGCAAACGGCGAATACGCAGGCCACACGTCAAATTCGGTTCACCACCCTTCAGGAAGTAGTAAACCGGGAAGCCGTCTTGAAAGCCTACATCCAGGAAGCCCTAGAAGTGGAAAGAAACGGGGCGAAAGTGGCGTTCAAACAACCGGATGAATTCACTCTGCCGGAGGAGTGGCAACAAAAACTAGCCGAGAGCCCGGCCCTGAAAACCGCGTTTACCACCCTAACGCCGGGCCGGCAACGGGCCTACTTGCTGTATTTTGCGGCCCCCAAGCAATCCAAAACCCGAGCGGCCAGAGTTGAAAAATATAGTCAGCACATTCTCAACGGCAGGGGACTACACGAGTAACTCAGGCAGGACCCTTCGCTATCCGCAGCCCTGATTACAGGGCTTGTTAGTCACTACTTAGGTGATTTTTCGGGGGTAAATACCAGAAAGAATGTTACCATTTGGCGCCGGGGAAAAGACTCCTCGCTGAAAATATTCCGAGGAATGGCAATGTATGATTCGTACGTGCCGAGGCTTTTAGGTTTTGGTCGTGCTTGACCTGGCCTCCACTTATACAAGCAGCTTTACCGCTTCGGTGAACGATAGATTACCGCTTGTAGAGTTGCTTCGATTGCCTGGGGGCTAGGCTAGAGCATAATGCTCAGGATGTCAGCAAAGCTTCATTACCCTCTTCGCCGCCCGTTTCCAGCAAACGCTTAATCTCGGCTGCCTCAAACGCCAGGAGGTTCAGTCGTAGCGTGAGCATAGCGGGAGTACTCGCCTTATCCCGCAGAATGATTTTTGCATCCTCCTCGAAAAAGGCCAGCCAACGCTGACTGTGCTCGTCGGGAAAAGCATTGCGCAGGGCGGGTAGCGTGTGCAGGAGTAGCCGGGCCTGGGCGAGGCGGGTCTGGCACCGCTCCAGGGTTTCGCGTAAGGGGTGCTCCTCTATGATTATATCTCGGAGGCGCCACTTCAGCTTTTTACGGTCTCGGTCGGAAAGCTCTGGCGCTGGTTCCGGGGACGGCGCTGGTGCCGGGCCGTAGGGTGCAGGTAAGGTCTTATACAAATCTAGTAGCCGCAGCACGGCCGTCGAGGGCAGCCCTCTCCCTGCTCCCGCTGCTGTAGTGGGGCGCCCATACATAGCTAGCGTAGCGCGCGAAACGCCTAGCAGGTTGGCTACCTCTTGCTGGGTAAGGCCAAAGCAAGCCTGAATAGCTTCTACATTATTCAGAGACTGATACTCTGCTACATATTGTGGGCGACGCCGGGAGAATTTACGCATGAGCAAGGATAGAGAAAACGGATGAGCTAATGTGTGACATCTTTGCGTGTTACAAATTTTTTTGTAACACGCAAAGATGTCACACATTGTGTTGTTGCTCATAACCTGCGAGGGGGCTGCCCGTTAATGCTACGGGCCTACTACTTTTACCCCTCCATTTCTAGTTTCCCCTCGTGCCTCAGTTGCTTTCCACCATCACCGTTTGCCCCGACTGCCGCCACTTTCGCGGCGACTTGCCGTGCCGCCCCAACAAAGAGCACGGCTACGTGTGCAAGGACTGTCCGGTGTACGACCCGGTGCAGAAGCGCGTGCTCATCATCAAGCTCGGGGCCATCGGCGACGTTATTCGGACCACGCCGCTGCTGCGGCGGCTGCGCCAGGAGTATGCCGGCTGCCACATCACCTGGCTCACGCACACGCCCGCCATTCTGCCCCAGGCCGAGGTCGATGAGATTCTCAAGTTCGATTTTGCCAGCGTGCTGCACTTGCAGGCCCGCCGCTTCGATGCGGTCTACAACCTCGATAAAGACAAGGAAGCCTGCGCCCTGCTCGCCACCTTGCAGGCCGACGCGCACTTCGGCTACACCCTGCGCCCCTACGACGGCGTAGCCTGGCCCCAGAACGAGCTGGCCGACCATAAATTCCTGACGGGCGTGTTCGATCAGTTCAGCCTGCAAAACCAGAAGCCCTACGTGCAGGAAATCTTCGAGCTGTGCGGCTTCGATTTCCGGGGCGAAGAATACGTGTTCGACACGCACGAAGACAAGGGCTACCAGTGGTACGCCCTGCCGGATGGCCGCCCCCGCATCGGCCTCAACACCGGCTGCGGCGACCGATGGACGACGCGCTTATGGTCGGATGAGAAGTGGGTTTCACTGATTACCAAACTCCAAGCCGCCGGCTATACGCCCGTGCTGCTGGGTGGCACCGCCGAAGACGCCCGCAACCAGCGCCTGCACACGTCCACCGGCGCCACCTACCTGGGCACCTTCCCGCTGGAGCAGTTCATCAACCTCATGCACCAAATGGACGGCATCGTGACGCAGGTAACGATGGCCATGCACATCAGCATCGCGCTGGCCAAGCCCACCATCTTGATGAACAACATCTTCAACCCCTACGAATTCGATCTCTACGGGCGCGGCCAGCTCGTGCAGCCCGACCGGCAGTGCGTGTGCTTCTACCGGGGCACTTGCAAACTCGGCACAAGCTGCATGGAAGAGCTGCCGGCCGAGAAAGTGTTTGAGGCTGTGCGGCTGAGTGTGCCAGTGCAGCAAACCATTGTGTAGCCGCTCAACGGCGGCGAGGCTCGCGTAGGTTGCCGTTGTGTATCCTGTCGTGCCTCGCTACGGGCAGCGCGACAGAACACTTCCTAGATATTGTAAGGGCTATGGTAAACAAGCTTAGGGAGCATATAGAAAAAATAGTCCCGCTTACGGACGCTGAATTTGAGTTTATTCTCTCGCATTTTACATTCAAGAAATATAAAAAGCACCAGTTCCTTATTCAGGAAGGCGAAAATGTAAACTACGCCTATTTTATAGTTTCTGGACTTTTAAAACTGGTATACACTGATAATTCGGGAAAGCAACACATTATTTCTTTTGCAATGGAGGACTGGTGGGAAAGTGATTTCCGCGCCTATTATACGCAGTCGAAAGCTACGATGTCGTTGGATTGTATTGAAGATACGGAGGTATTCTGCATTACGCTTGAAGATCATCAAAAGCTCTGCGCGGGCCTCCGAAAAATGGAGTATTTTCTCCTGAATAAATCAATCTTCGGGCACATAGGAGCACAGCAACGCATTTTATCCTTATTGACAACTAACGCGAAAGAACGGTACAAACAAGTAGTGCAGCAATTCCCCTCTCTACTACAAAGGATTCCTAAGAGCTTGCTTGCTGCCTATTTAGGTGTTTCGCGCGAAACCCTCAGCAGGTTTTCCTCTTAATGTAGTGTGACCTATATCACCTTGTATTCGTGATATAGGTCACGGCTATTTCCTGCTATTCTTTTCAGCTTTGCAATACACTTTTTTAAACTGAAAAAGCAAATGGAAAAGCGAATAATTAATCCGTGGCAATGGCAAGATCAGCGCAACTACGTGCAAGCCATTGAAGTGAAACAGGTGGAGGGTACGCTTTATTGCTCGGGGCAAGCAGCAGTACATGCTGATGGGCAATCAAGCACCGCCGACATGAAGTCCCAATTAATTCAAGCCATAGAAAATCTAGAGCAGGTAATTAACGAGGCTGGGTACGAATGCCAAGGCATTGTGCGGTTAAATATCTACACTACTTCGTCGGCCGAGCTTTTCACCTGCTTTGATATTTTCCAGGAATGGATAATTAAGCACGGTATTAAGCAGGCAACTACTTTATTAGAAGTGAAAAGTCTTTTTGAAACCCTTAAGATTGAATTAGAAGCTACGGTAGTCAAATAATTTCTCCGGTTGATAGCTCCTACTATCAACCTATCGCGATTGCCAAGTCCATGTATGGGTGTCATTCCGACCGAAGGGAGGAATCTGGGTTGTTCTTTAGGGAGTAGCTCAGATTCCTCCCTTCGGTCGGAATGACATCGTTATTTCCAAGTGAGCCTGGCTGTGAGCTAGGGCGTATGGACAGCAGGCAGAAGCCCTCCCGCTGCGGTGGCTACTTTTTTCAGGGCTTTCATCATTTCCCTCCTTGAAAACTCCTCCTTGCGCGCCCAGTCACCAGTATTAGCTTTAGTCTTGAGGCGAAAGAACCACCTTTACGTTATCCTAAGGCTATAAACCCAACAGCTATCCGTTTCGTTTTCATCAGCGGCCCTTGCTCGTTCACGTATGCAGCCCTTTCTTAATCTATGGTCAGTTTGGATCTTGCTAGGCGCGGCGCAGGGGCTGTTCTTGAGTTGGACGTTTTTCTTCTCCACGCAGGGAGCACGTCTCAGCAACCGCCTGCTAGGGCTGGTAATACTCAGCCTGGCCCTACTCACCATTGAAATTCTGCTCTGCTATTCGGGTTACATCCGGTTCGTGCCGTTTTTTGTGAGTCTCACCGAGCCGCTGAACTTCGTGGTATCGCCGCTGCTGTTGCTCTACGCCCGCAGCCTAACTACGCCCGCGTTTCGCTGGCGTCCGCGCTACCTGCTGCTGTTGCTGCCGGCTGTGCTGCACGCCATCTACCTGATACCTTTCTTCGCCCAGAGCAATGCCTGGAAGCTGCGTACCGTGGCCGAATCCTTTCACCAGCCCCACCCGGCGGCTCCGGCGGTCATGCATAATTTCTGGTGGCTGGCCACCTACACCCAGTTTTACCGCGGGTTCTACTTGCTACTGGGTTTCTACCTGCTGCTCTACATGGGCCTGCTGCTGCATACCCTGCTTCAGTATCGGCGCCGCCACGCGGGGATGCCTTCCGGCGCGGCCCTCACGTGGCTTAGCCGCCTGAGCGCAGGCTTTGGGATGGTGCTGCTGGTGTACGTGGGCGCCACAGCCTACCACCGCTACCAAACCGGCGACATCAACGACGCGGGCGATGTGCTGGTGGGCACGGTTATTTCCCTGCTGTTCTATGGCATGAGCGGCAATGCCATTCGACGGTCTAGCCTGCTGGCCTTGCCGGCGCCCGCGGCAGTTGCCTCGACGGAGCCGGTCAGCCAGCGCAGGAAATATGCTAAAACCGCGCTGAGCCCCGAGGCAGCCAACGAGATACTAGCCCGGCTCCGCACGCTAATGGCCAGCCAAGCCCCCTACCGCAACCCCGATTTATCATTGGCGGAGCTAGCGGCCCAGCTCCACGTGCCGGCTCACCACCTCTCGCAGGTTATCAACGAGCAGTGTCAGCAGAACTTCTTCGACTTCATCAACGGCTACCGCATCGAGGAAGTGAAACAGCAGCTCCTCCAGCCCGAAACGATGCATTTGAAACTAGAGGAAATCGGGTTTGCCGCCGGGTTTAATTCGAAATCCGCCTTCAATGCTGCCTTCAAAAAGAGCACGCAGATGACGCCCTCCCAATTCCGAAAAACCATCATAACACAGTAAAAAAGCACTTTGCATAAGTCCGCCACGTGCGGATTCGTAAGGTAGTACGCCGGGTTTGCAAGGCGTGTCGTGGCGCGGGGCGCCCAAAAGTAGCTTTGAACATCGATTCACCTACTTCCCCCTCCACCATGCCTGCCACCACTGCCCCGCCACCCGCCACCACCCGCCGCTACGACCTCGACTGGCTGCGCGTCGTGGCCTTCGCCCTGCTTATTCCTTATCACACGGGAATGATTTTCGTGGGCTGGCAATTCCACCTCATGAGCCAACCCAGCAGCCCCGGCTTGATGCTGCCGATGGCGTTTTTGAACCAGTGGCGCATGCCATTGCTATTTGTAATTTCCGGGGTTGGCGTCACCTGGGCGCTGCATCGGCGCACCCCCTACCAGTTTGCCCGTGAGCGGCTGCGGCGCCTGCTGCTGCCACTGGTTTTCGGGATGCTGGTGGTAGTAGTGCCGCAGGTGTACTACGAGCGGCTGGCACAGGGCGCCACTTACACTTCCCTACTCGATTTCTACCCTCATTACTTCAACGGGGTGTACCCGCAGGGCAATTTCACTTGGAACCACCTCTGGTTTATTGCTTACCTGCTGGCGTTTTCCCTGCTTAGCCTGCCCCTAATGTTGCAGTTGCGCAAGCCCGCCGCCCAAGCCGCGTTTATTCAACTAAATCAGTGGGTAAGCCGTTCGGGCAACGTGCTGCTGTTCGCGCTGCCGCTCATCCTGCTCCAACTCGTGCTGCGCCCCTATTGGCCCGACAACCGCAACCTGATAGCCGATTGGTTCAACTTCAGCTTTTATCTCACCCTGTTTCTTTACGGCTACGTGCTGGGGCCGCTGGCGGGCTTTTGGCAAGCCGCCGAGCGCCTGCGCTACGTGGTGTTAGCGCTGGGGCTGGCCGGGTTTATCGGCTACTGGTGGGGGCCCGCCTACTATCCGGAGGTGCTAGACGGGCCTGTACTGCGGGCGGTGCAGGGTTTCAATTGTTGGTGCTGGATACTGACTTGCCTTGGTTTCGCCCGGCGCTACCTCAACCGGAAGTCTCCCTTGTTGCAGCGTGCCAATGAAGCCGTGTACCCGTTCTACATCCTGCACCAAACCGTCCTTATCTGCCTGGGCTACTATGTGTTGCAGTGGCCGGCCACCAACGCCGCTAAGTTTCTTCTCATCAGCATTGGCACTTTCGCTATCACGCTGTTGCTGTACGTGGCTCTGGTGCAGCGCTTCACCGTTCTCCGCCTCTTATTCGGCCTCAAGCCCACTCAACGGGCCCCGGCGTTAGCCGCCAAGCCGCCGCTTGCCGCGCCGGGTGGAGAGGCACAAGGCGAGTTCACGCAGTCGGCGCGTAGTGCCTAGCAAGTACTATTGCTGCGCCACTTCCTTTAACGCCTTCACCATCTCGCTCCACGAAAACTCCTTCTTGCGCGCACGCACGCCAGTCGTAAACTCCGCTTCGCGCTGGTTTTCGTAAAAGTCGAGCAAGGCGTCGGCAATGGCTTGGGGCTTGGGCGGCACCACGTAGCCGACTTCGCCATCCGGAATCAGTTCGGCCAGGCCACCCACATCGGTTACCAGCATGGGCCGCTCGAAGTGATAGGCAATCTGTGACACGCCGCTTTGGGTGGCGTTTTTGTACGGCTGCACCACGAGGTCGGCGGCGCAGAAGTAGTCTACTACCCGCTCATTTGGGATGAAATCGGTGGCGCGCACGAGGCGGGCTTCGAGGTTGTGCTGCTGAATGAGGGCTTCGTAGGGCGCGGCATCCTCGTAATACTCGCCGGCCACGATAAGCTTTACGGGCAGGGCTGCCAGCCGCGGGTCGGCAAAGGCTTCGAGCAGAATGTCCAGTCCCTTATAGGCCCGGATGAAGCCGAAGAACAGCAAGTAGCTAAACTTCGGGTCCAGGTCCAGGGCTTGCAGCGCCGCGGCTTTGGGTTTCAGCGGACCGAAATTATCATAGAGCGGGTGCGGGCGGTAGAGGGCTGGTTGCTTGAAATGCAGGCGGCGCAAATCAGTCAGCACAGAGCGGCTCATGGTCACGAAACCGTAGCAGGCCGAGAGAAAGTAGCGCGTGAGGGGCCGGTCGCCGGGCCGTTTCTCGTGCGGAATCACGTTGTCAGTGATGGCCACGATGCGCGTGTGCCGGTTGCGGGCGACGCAGCGCGCAATGGTGCCCAGCGCCGGGCCCATGAAGGGCAGCCAAAACCGGAAGACTACCAGATCGGGCTTTTCCCGGCGCAACTTCTCGCCCACTCGCCACCAAGTCCACGGATTCACGGAGTTGATGCTGACTTCGATATCTAGATCCGCCGGGCCGGCCTCGGTGCTGAACTGCGTTTGGCCGGGAAACAGGAAGTCAGGGTATTGCAGCGAAAACGTCACCAGGCGCACCTCGTCGCCGGCCTCCCGGAAAGCCCGCGCCAGCCGCTCGTTGTACGTCGCCAGCCCTCCCCGCAACGGGTAAACCGGCCCTATAATGACGACTTTCATAAATGAATGAGGAATGAGCAGTGAATAATTATTGCGCCGGTCTGCCCGCCAAAAAAGCGGGCAGACCGGCGCAACTGTTCTTCATTCTCAATTCAAATTAACCTTCTCCCGCACCAGGTAGTCGTTGCGGTTGGGACCGTTAAGTTGGATGAGTTCGGCGAGGAAACCCGTTAGGAACAATACCACGCCAATCACCACGGCTATTAGGGCCAGGAAAAACAGCGGCTGAGCCGTTACACTGCGCGCCGCCAGGTTGTGCATCGACAGATAGATCTTCTCACCTATCAGCCACAGTGTAATGAGCATGCCCAAGCCAAACGAGAGCGTGCCCATAGTGCCGAAAAAGTGCATGGGCCGCCGCCGAAACCGGCTCACGAACGTGATACTCATCAAGTCGAGGAAGCCGTACACGAACCGCTCCAACCCAAATTTGGTGGTGCCATATTTGCGTTCCTGATGCTGCACCACTTTCTCGCCAATCTTGCGGAAGCCGGCCCACTTGGCAATGACTGGAATATAGCGGTGCATCTCGCCGTATACCTCGATGCTCTTCACCACGCGGTGGTTGTAGGACTTGAGGCCGCAGTTGAAATCGTGCAAGTTGATGCCCGAAATCCAGCGCGTAACGCCATTGAAGAGCTTGGTGGGAATGGTCTTGGAGAGCGGGTCGAAGCGTTTTTTCTTCCAGCCACTCACCAGGTCGAACCCATCCTCCGTGATCATGCGGTACAGTTCCGGCAGCTCTTCGGGCGAGTCCTGCAAGTCGGCGTCCATGGTGCACACCACCCGGCCGGTCGTCTCCTTGAAGCCCACGTTGAGCGCCGCCGACTTGCCGTAATTGCGGTTGAAGCGGATACCGCGCAGATGCGTATCCGTTTCGGCTAGTTCCTCAATAACCTCCCAGGAATTGTCCGTCGAGCCATCGTCCACCAGAATTACTTCGTAGGTGAAGCCGTGCTGAGTCAGCACGCGGTGTATCCAGCGGGTTAGTTCCGGCAAGGATTCGGCCTCGTTGAGCAGCGGAATAACGATGGACAGCTCGACCGGAAAAGAATGCGAAAGGCGCTTACTCAAACTCGGGGCGGGGATTTTTAGTGATGGCCGATATCAGCAACGAAGCCAGCAGGCCCATCAGCAGAATCATAAACAGGACGGTCGCCGTCATCATCGGGCCATTGATAAACTTGGCTGAAATGCTCATGGCCTGCTCTACCTGCGCATCCGATAAATTGCCTTTCGCCTCTATATCAGCCCGGGTCTTGTCCATGATGCGCGTAGCCAAATCAGGATCGATGAAGCTCATGTAGACGTAGCTAAAAACGGCGCTTAATACTCCGTTTATCGCCGAAAGGATGAGGCCGATGGTCATACCCTGCCCAAACGTCATGAACCCACCACTCTGTTGTTTGAAAAAATTATGAGCCAGCCCTATACTAACAATGAGCACTACAGTCGTCAGCCACTTGGCCGGAGTTTGTTCCAGTTCGGCCGCGCTCAGCGCAAACGAAATAATGATGGATATCAGACCGACGAGCAAGCCGTAACGGACGCCTACGGCGCTGGGAGTAACGGAAGTAGCGGTGTTTTCCATGGGGGTGACAGGTAATAAGGTGGATGGAAAGAAAATGCGTGGTGCAATATTCTATTTCCGCAGGAATATCCCACCCGGAATGCTCATCAGAAGCCCGAAAAGCAGTTTGTTCTTGTAGTCGTCGGCGGCGAAGTCCTCAGGAGTCTGGGCTAGGTTGCGCAAGGTTTGCTCGTACTGCCGCTGACCGTTCTTCTGCTTTGCAAACTCCGTTCTGGTCTGTTCTAGCAAGCGGCGCATTTCCACCAAATGCCGCTGTATAGGTTCGGGCCCGGCCAGACGCGCAAATACGAACACGCTGCCCGCCGATATCACGGCCGTAACCAGGGTAACAAGCAAACCGGTGCCGATGGAGCGGAGAATACCCGGCCCATCGGGCTGGAAGTAGCGCCGCAGATGCCACTGGCTCAGCAACACGGCTATGGGCGGAAAGAAAATGGCCATCAGCCGCTTAGGGCCGTAGGGATTGTTGCCGGTCAGATACAGCCCCACCACCCAGGCCATGCAGACTACGCCCGCCGCGGCTCCGTACAGCAGAGCCGTCCGCACAACCGTCTTTGCCGGCGAAACAGAAGCTTCCAAACTATTCGAACTTATGAGGCGGCAAGATACAAGGACTTTCGCCAACTGGCTCCCGCCATTAAGCGGCTACAGCCACTGGCTCCACGCTTTTAGGCTGGTTCATAAATCGTAGAAGCAGCACTTCAGCCAGCAAGCACGCCAGCGCCGCCCATAAGCAATATTGCCACAGCGGCGTACCTACCCGCTCCGCCTTATAGCGCGCCGCCACCGATTCGCCTTTGCTGGCATCGTACACCTGCACATTCTTTTGGTTGGGCCCAATAAGCTGCCGGAGCTCATCGGCCGAATACGCCGCCAGTTCCGACTCGCGCTTGTCGTGGTTGAAAGCGAGTGTCGCAACGGGCCGATTGTTGCGCGTCAGCGTGTAAAAACCAGGGTCGTGCATTCCGGCAGGTACGTCGAAACGGAGAGTGCCCGCCTGCACCCGCTGACTTGGAATGAAAGAGAGGCTGTCTTTGGTGAGCTTGTACACCTGCTCTCCCGCAGCATTCACAGCACCTTCCACATTCACTACCACCGTGCCTTGGTTGAGCCGGTAAGCCGGCTGCTGCTCCCGATGGTAGCTTTGCATAGCCAGCCGATACATAACCGGCACGAACAGCGCGTGCTGGGTGAAATCGGTGTGCGCCTCGTCGAAAGGCGCAGCAAACAGATACACTTTGCCATTGCCGCTACCGAAGCTGGCCAAGAAACCATCCCCGTCCTGCATGCGCAAAATATCCGTGCCTGAGCGAGACCAACGCAGCACCGGCGCAGCTTTGGGAGTTACCGGTTGCCGGCTCTGTGCCCCAAATACGTCCCGGAAAAACGGGTTGCGCCGGTCGGGCATGGCCACATCGCGCAATGTCGGCCGGGCACTAGCTGCTTCCCACTGCACCGGGCCTATTCCCAGCTCCCGAAACAATTGGTCGTAAGAAGCTCGTCCAGCCACTTCGCCGGTCGGTATCACTACCACCGAGCCTCCTCGCTGCGTCACGCGTTTCAGGCTTTCCCGCAAACCTGCTTCTATTCGAGCCTGGCCCTGCACTACCACCAAGTTGGCCTTTTCCAACAGTTGATAGTTTAGCCCCCCGGGCGCCGCAGACATATAAGAAAACAGCGGCTCGTTGGCATACAGGCGTTGCGTCGCGGCCGTTCCCTCTGTCCGTATATCCATCACCTGAATCCTAGGCGAAGGTTGAAGCGAGAAGTAATAAGTATTGTCGAAGGTCACCGGATAATCCTCCAGCTCTATCCTGCATTGCTGCACCTGTTCACCCGTGAGGCGCACGCGCGCCGTCCGAGTAGCTGGCGCGGTGGATGGCACATTTACGCTGAAGGCCGTAGCCTGACGCTGGCCAATGAATAATTTAACCTGACAGTTTTCGACCGGCAGTGCGCCTCCGTTGCGTAGCCTCAAGTGCAATATTACGTCAGTGTTACTTCGCACAAAAGCGTCGTCCAACCACACACTATCCACAAATACGTTTCGCGTCTCAGCACCCGCCAAAGGCACCAAATACACTTGCTTAGTCGAATCCCACTTGTGAGCACCGAGCTTGGGAAACGCACTCTTCTGAAAGTCAGAGAAGATGAACACCTGCTCCACTTGCGCGGGGCTTGTTTCCAAGCGCGTAACTGCATTCTCCAGCCCGCTGTTCCGGCCAGAGATACTCAGTTTATCCAGAGAAGCCCGAAAAGCAGCTGCCGTTAGTGGCGTGCGTACTTCCTCTCCAACTACAAAGCGCATACCCGCCGGGTAAACCGTAGGTAACTCGCGGGCTTGATTAACTGCTTGATCGAAATGAGACTGTTGATCTGCTTCTCCGGCTTGCATACTCGCCGAAGCATCCACTGCCACGCCCACAGTCGTCTGGGAGTTGTTACCCTCGCGCGAAGCCGGAATATACGGCTGTACAAACATCAGCACGAGGAACGTCACAAACCCGATGCGGGCCACCAAAATCAGCAAGTGCTTGATCTTCCGCTGCCGAGCGGTAATTAATCGTACCTCCTTTATAAACCCAACATTGGTGAACAGCACGCGCTTTGGCCGTCGCAGCTCGAACAAATGAATCAGAATAGGAATGGCTACTGCCAATAGACCTAAGAGAAACCAAGGGTGTGTTAACGCCATATCAGCAATGGAGGGTTCTTGTGAAGATAGACACAAATTTCACCCAATAAACGCTCCCTCGCCCGTTACGAATCGGCTTAATTAAGATAATGACATCTACAAGCCTCAGACCAAGACTACTACGAACGAGTTAGTTAGATTGGGTTACTATCGAAGAGCGCTGCCATCAATTGAAGTGACATATATCCACACGAGAAGGCCCTCGGTGCGCCGGGGCAGGAGCAACGAGGGCCTTG
>NZ_JBTYZO010000046.1:0-17094 GCF_057808495.1 Hymenobacter sp. M1-2 | reverse complement strand
CTCAAGACCCTGCGCGGGCTACCCCGCACGAATTTGTCTGTGCGCAGTGGCAAAAGAACCCCGCTATCTTTATCCGGGACCCGACCCACCTCACGCTGGGACTATACACCTAAGAAGAGCCAGACGGCGGAGTAGAGAACAAAGAATTGCCTACTCAACTTTGCAAATCATCAGTGCTTTTCCCTGACCGATAAGTACTAAGCCGATTCAAGCGGCCTAACAATTCAGCCCGATATTGACGGCCAACGGGAATGAGCTGACCGTTGGTCAAGGTTATGTGGCGTCCTTCCAAGGACGTGACCATTGCTAGCGCTACCACATAAGATTTGTGCACGCGCACGAACTCAGCAGGCGGTAAACGCTCTTCCACTTGTCGTAGCGTATTGTAAAGTGTGTGAGTAGTAGTACTGGTCCGTAGCAAGGTGTAATTGCCATCAGCCTGTAACCACAGCACCTCTTCAAACGGCACCTTCGTTAACTGCTTCCGCTCGCGCACGAACAGGCTGTCGAAGGTGGAAGTTGCTGGTAGCGTATTATTGGTTGCCTGCTCAGCAGCTACAGCGGCAAAAGCCATTTCCAACGCAACGTACACTTCTTGTTGCTTAAATGGCTTGACCAGATACCCGTGAGGTCGCGCCTGGGCTGCGCGCGCTACCGTGGCTGGGTCTGTTAACGAGGTCACAAACACAAACGGTAGGTGGTGCTCGGCACGTAGACGGTTAGCCAAATCGATGCCATCCAACTCTCCTTTCAGGCGAATGTCGAGCAACACTAAATCGGGCGGGTCGAGCCGCACCGATTGTAAGGCCAAGCTAGCTCTGCTTACGACACCAGTGACTTGAAATTCCAGTTCCAGCAGGATTTCACGAAGGTTCTCGGCAATGATAACTTCGTCTTCGACGATCAGTATTTTGCGTAGGGGCATGCAAATCAGCAGCTACAACGTGAACAAGGAAAAGAAAGTAGAAAAAAAGTTTTCTCGGACGGTGGAAAGGTTAGGTGGGCAGTTGCGATTCACTGGCCTCGGGAAAGACAACAATAAAGCAAGTCCCTTGACCGGGCGCGCTGGTCACTTGTAGGGTGCCATCGAGCTGCGCTGTCAATGAACGCACCAAACGCAGCCCCAACGAAGAAGCCTGCTGCCAATCCAAACCCGGTGGCAATCCCTGACCATTGTCGGCTACGGTTAGGGTGTAATCGGTGCCGGTGGCGTTACCAGTCATACGTACTTCTACGCGGGCATCTGCCAGAGCTATTCCGGTAAAGGCGTGCTTGTAGGCATTAGTCAATAACTCATTAATCAACAAACCAATGGGCACGGAGGTGTTGGTATTCAATTGTATTCCATCAGTCGTCACGGTGGTGGCGAAGGTGGGGGCACCGGGGAGCGCGAAAGCTTGCTGCAACGCGGCCACGAGCCGTTCGAGGAAGGGTTGAAAATCAATTCGCACTAGATTATCGGATCGATACAGCATCTCGTGGATTAAAGCGATAGCACGCACCCAATTTTGGCACTCCCGGAGTGCAGCAGTTACCTGGGGAGCGGATGGTTGCTTCTCTCTCGCTTTCAAATCTAGTAGGCTAGACACAATCTGCAGGTTGTTTTTGACCCGGTGGTGTATTTCCATCAGCAGCACATCCTTCTCGCCAAGTGAGCGGCGCAGCAGTTGCTGCGTGCGAACTAAATCGTCATTATTAGCAGCCAGTTCCACTTCCTTGGCTTCGAGCAAGCGAATGCTACGGCGTTGGCGGCGGTAGCCCCGCACGGCCGCCACACCATGCAGAGTCAGGGCCAACAACACGGCCAGTGAGGCAAAGAGTAGCAAGTTTCGGTTGCGCAGCTGTAAGGCTGCATTGCTGCGCAGTAGGCGGATTTGCGCTTCTTTTTTTTCGGTTTCATACCGCAGCTGCAAGTCGGTCATCTGCCTAACTTGCTTCTGGTTGAAAAGCGTATCCTGCAATGCTTGTTCGCGGGCCTGATACGTGTACGCGGCGCGGTAGTCGCCACGGGCTACGCTCAACGAGCTGAGTAGGATATAGGTGTCGCGCAGCGGTTCGGGCAGGCCTACTTTCTGGGCTTCGGCCAACGCCTGCTGGGCTGTCTCCCAGGCCTGAGCAAGTTGACTGGTCTGTTGGTACATGCGGGCCAATCCACGTAGGGCACCGATGCGCGATTCCCTGTTGCGCTGGTCACGAAACAAACTCTCGGCCCGGCGATAATAACGCAGAGCGTTACGAGGACGCCCCTGCCCTTCTGCTAAAGCACCTAACCCAAATGTTATAAACGCTTGCAGTCTAGGCGGCACTCGTGAGCCTAGTTGTTGCTGTAACACCTCGGCCTGCTTTAAATAGTGGCTAGCCCGCGACAATTCCCTCGGCGTTGATGGGACATCTGGATACAGATAATCTATACCCAGGGCAGCCAAGACTGCGGCTGTATACACCGTGTCGTGGGCGGCGCGGTGGCCGCGTGCGGCCAAAGCAAAGTAACGGCGGGTAAGGGTTGTATCATTCAGCATGGTATACGTATTGGCCACGTTGTTGGCCACCTTGCCAATTTGCGCTGAATCATGCAGCTGCTCGGCGAGACGCAAGCCTTGCAGCAAGTAATCGAGTGCGCGAGCCGGTTTGTCCATTCGGCAGTACACGATGCCCAAGGCATTGTGGCATTTTATTAATTGAAGGCGATCAGGTGCGAGCTGCTGGCGCGTCAAGTTTAGCTCCTGCTCAAACGCCTGTCGGGCAGCAGGAAGGTTGTCATAATTGAGGTGGAGGGTACCCAACGCGCGGTAGCTAGCGGCTACGCCAGTTGGCTGCCGAAGGCGTTGATAGATGGTTAGGGCCTGATGATATTGGGCCCGGGCAGCAGCATACCGCGGTTGCATACTCAACACGTTGCCGAGAGCTAGGTGCGCTGCCGCTACTGACGAGTCAGAGCGCGCGTGTCGCGCTGCCGCCAGCGCTTGGCTAGCGAAATGCCAAGCCTTTACGGAGTCTTCTACCTGATATCGTACACTCTGTTGTAGCAACGTTTGTACGTGAACCAACGCCGCAGAGGGAGCTGGCCCTTTTGTGTTGACAACTTTATCCGGACGACTCGGGTGGGGAGTACTGATGAAGGTAAAGGAAAGCAGCAGCGGGAGCCAGGATGGATTCACCATGGAACTTGCGGGAACTTAATTGTAATAAATGGGGAAGGTACTGGAGAATCGCTTAACAATCCACTCTATGTAGTACTTACCTAAGCTTAATAAGGAAGCGAATCAGCACTATTTCGATATTGTTAACGGGTGCTGGTCCGCGATTATGTCGTTCACATAGTATAATGTACCGTTTGTATGGCCTATAAGGCGGGTCATACAGGGATATGGATTGATTTTTTGCATTTTACAAAGAAAATGAGGAAACTTCCTCTACTTTTGACTCACCTTACCATGTTGTTTAAATTTTGGGGGGAAAGAGCATGCATCTCCTCATGTACCGGAGAAGTATTACCGCCGCTCTTTTACGCCAGCGCCATACTAAAGCACGCTGGCTGTGCTGCCTGCTGATAGCTGTTTTATTGCCACCAATTCAGCCTGACTTACATGAAACACCTGTTGACTTCGGAGTTACTTAGGAGTAAGGCATTGCTGATGAGCGTGCTTGGAACCGCGACTTGGCCGGCACCGATGTTGGCGCAGGTGCCGGCGCGCCCGGCGGACGCCTTCGTCGAGAGCATCGGCGTCAATACGCACTGGGCACAGTCCAACATCTATGCCACTCGCTATGCCGACCTGAAAGCTAAGCTCGCCGCCGCCAGCATCCGCCACGTGCGCGATGGCGACGTGGGCGGCGTCTTTCCCCGGGCCAACGACTTGTACGCGGCACACGGCATCCGCACCACCTTCATCACGGCTCGGCGGCCGGACAACTACCTGTCTCCTTTGCAGCCGGCTCGTATCTCGGAAGAACTTAATGAAATAAAGATCCGCGTGGTGCCTGGCGCCATTGAAGCCCTGGAGGCGCCCAACGAGTATGACTTGTTCCACGACGCGCGCGAGACCGATTGGGTGGGCAAGATTCGCATTTACACCCAAGAACTCTACCGCCTCGTTAAGGCCGACCCAGCGCTGCGCAGCCGCCCGGTGCTGGGGCCCTCCCTGACGTCAATGGCCGCTTACCAAGCCGTGGGCAACCTCGATGCCTGGCTCGATCACCCCACCATCCACCCCTACCAGTCGGACCGCTGGCCTGGCACCCCGGGCTGGGGCAGCAACGGCTACGGCAGCCTGGAGTGGAACTTCACCTACCTACTGAACCGGCAAAGCCCCTCGGGCAAGACTCCGCAGGCTACCGAGTGCGGCTACTCAAATGAGCTGGCGGCGGACGGTGTGTCGGAGGAAGCGGAGGGCAAGTACACGGCGCGCCTGTACGCCGAGTTCTTTCGCCGCGGCATTATGCGCTCGTTCAAGTACGAGCTGGTCAACCAGGGCACGAGTGGGCGGGAGGCGCTGTTCGGGCTGCTGCGCCAAGACCTGAGTGAGAAGCCTGCGTACCGGGCCGTCCAGCACCTGACCCGCCTCTTAGCTGACCCGGGCCCAGCCTTCACGCCCAGTTCGCTGGCGTATACCTTGACTGGCAGCACGGCCAACGTGCGGCAGCTGCTGCTGCAAAAGCGCAATGGGGACTACTACCTGCTCCTCTGGCTGGAGGTGCCCAGCTGGGACGTGCAGGCCAACGTGAACCTGTACCCGGCCCCGCAGCCGGTGACGCTGGCGCTGCCGGCCGCCATCAACCGGGCCACTCTCTACTCGCTCGATAACAATGCGAACGCTAGTACGGTGTCGCATACTGTGGCCAACGGCGCCCTCAGCCTGCCCGTCACCGACAAACTCACTATTGTTAAGTTGACCGCCGCGGCCCAGGCACTGGCCCTGCCGCCGAATCAACCTGCCAAAGAGTCGGCCTTACCCTATCCCAACCCCGTGACGGACGTGCTGACTGTAGAGGGCACAGCGGGCACACTGGTGCAGGTGCGCAACCTGCTCGGGCGTATTGTAATCAATACCACGCTAGGTTCAGCAGGCACGCTGAATGTACGTACGCTGCCGCCGGGCACCTACCTGCTAACCCTGGGTGAAGGAATCCAGCGCCGAGTCGTCAAAGTTACTAAGGCCGAGTTCTGATGAAAATACGGGCCTATCAGGCTCTTCCACGGTGAAATCAGCTTCGTTTCAAATGATTTGACTTATGGACAGAAAATGTACTGCCTCACCACCTGTTCGCCGTTTTGCCCGCACCAGCTTTCTCCCGACATGGTGGGCAATGTTGCTGTTAACGTTTGGATTTTTTGCCGAAGGCTTCCCAGTTCTGGCTTCGGCCGATACTGACTCCATCGCCCGGCGCTTGCGGGAAGACGTGCTAGCCGCCACGCCCCCGTCTAACAACACCATCAACGGCTGGCCTACACGCTTAGCGGCAGCACCACGAACGTGCGGCAACTGCTGCTGCAAAAGCGCAGCGGCGAGTTCTACCTACTCCTGTGGCTGGAGGTGCCCAGCTGGGATGTGAACACCCACGTGGACTTGTATCCGGCCGCCCAGACCGTGACGGTGACGCTGCCGGCTGGCGCCGTGAACAAGGCCGTGGGCTACGCCTTCGACAACAGTGCCAACCTGAACACGAGCACCTACACCATGGCCTTGGTCCTGCCACCGCGCACAGCCTACTGTATTTTATGCAGAGCACTTGCATATTTACAAGGTGCAAGTCGGGTGGCTCCACTGCCCCCACACACGCAACACTAGGTGCCCGGCACAGACCTCCACTTGCCTCACGCTTTGCTCTTTTCCTCCCCCTTTTTCCTCTCTTTTATGAAAAACGTGAACACACTGCTTAGGGCCGGCCGGCGGGGCCGCTCTCTTGCCCGTGGGCTGCTGCTGTTAGTGCTAGTGCTGGCCCTGCACACCTCCCTGGTCTGGGCGCAAGACGTGCCGCTGATCACCACTACCACCTATCCCGTGCCCACAGACGGCACAGCCCGCTTCATTGCTCCTTCCATCCCCACTGGCTCCACTATCCCGGCCGGCAATGACGAGACCGGCGACGGCAGTCAAGCCAAACCCTGGGCCACGCTCAAAAAAGCGGTGGCTACCGGCCCGACCGGCAGCACTATCGTCTGCCGAGCCGGCACTTATCGCGGCGAGGGCATCAACGAGCTTAACCTGTGGCGCAAGCTCACCGTGCAACCCTACCCCGGCGAGCAGGTCTGGTTCAAGGGCAGCGAGGTGGTGACCAACTGGGTGGCCGACGGCAGCGGCCGCTGGCGCCACGACAACTGGACGCACATACTCCGGCGCGTGAGCGAGGGCAGCCAGACTTCGCCCAGCCCCATTGAAGGAGAAACCCCACCTGTAGCCGATCTGCGCGACATGCTCTTCGTCAACGGCCAGCGCCAAGCCCAGGTGCTGAGCTTGAGCGCGCTGACGACGGGCACGTTTTACGTGGACGAGGCCAATCACAAGCTCTACCTAGGTGCGAGTGCTGATCCTGACACCAAACTCGTGGAGGCAGCCGTCAACCGCACGGCTCTAGGGTCATGGAACGCAACGGCTGCCGAGAGTAAGTTCCGCGGGCTGGGCTTCGCCCACTTCGCCGAAGCGGCCCTCGTGCTGGCTGCCAAGAACATGGAGGTGGAAAACTGCGTCTTCGCCCACAACGGCGACTACGCCCTGCTGCTGGCGGGCAGAGGAAGCACAGATCCGACGAGGGCGGAAGACTGCAAAATCGTCGGCAACGTCATCGCCTACCACGCGCGCCTGGGCGTGAACTGCCTGGGTTCTCACCGGCTGCAACTCCTCAACAACACCCTGCGCGACAACAACGTCGAGTCCTTCGACCGGGGGTGGATCGCGGGCGGCATCAAGCTGGTCGACACCGAGGATGTGCTCCTCAAAGGCAACGTGGTGCAAGACAACAAAGCCAACGGCATTTGGCTCGACGTGCATTGCCAGCGGGCCAAGGTGATAGGCAACACGGTGCGGCGCAACGAGGGATTCGGCATCTTCTTCGAGATTTCGGACGGGGCCCTGATCGCCGGCAACGTGTGCGTGGCCAACACGTGGGCCGGCGTGATGGTAGCCAACGCGCACAACGCGCACGTCTACAATAATACCTTCGTCGACAACAAGCAAAACCTCCTCATCAAGGAGAGCGAGCGCTACCTTAAATCGTGGGAAGCACCTGCCTGGGGGGTACCCCTGGACACGCGCATCTTCACTGAAGGCACCGTGATCCGCAACAACTTGCTCTCAAGCGCCGCCAATAAAACCGAGCCGATGCTGCAACTGTCGAGGTCTTCCACGACCCATACCCCCGTCCCCGTCGCGCAGTTCGACTACAGCGGCTACTACCGCGCTGATCAGACCAAGCCCGCCACCCTCATCAAGTGGGCCAGCAACAGCTACGCCACACTGGCCACCTTCAAAGCCGCCCAAGGGGCCAGCGGCTTCGAGGCGCACAGTTCTGTGGCCATCGACGAGGTAGCTACGAACCCGTTCTTCGTGAACGCGGCCTCGGATGGCACGGGCGACTATCACCTCAAAAACGGCGCGGCCAACCCGGCTTACCGCAAGGGTGCGGCCCTGCCCGCCGACGTGGCCGCCGCCCTCGGCGTGCCGGCTGGCGTGCCCGTCGACCTGGGCGCCTATCCATTGAGCACCGTGCTGGCTACGGCCACCGGCTACACTGGAATGGGGGCCACCGTGTACCCCAACCCGGTGACGGACCGGCTGACCGTGGCTGGCGCGGCGGCGGGCACGCCGGTGCAGGTGTGCGACCTTAAGGGCCAAGTGGCATTGTCTGCCTCGCTCGGGGCGGCCGGCACGCTCAACCTGCGTCCGCTGCCGCCCGGTGTGTATTTCCTGTGGCTGAATGGGGCCGGCTTCCCGCACCCCTGGCGCATAATAAAAAGCCCGCAGTAGCTGCGAATCAGCCGCTTGTGCTATTTCCTGCCTTCACCTTCTTTATCCTTCGCAGATGTTCCCTCCGAGCCAACTTCGCCCCTTTACGCGCACCCGATTGGTTGTTTTTTCGCTGCTTGGGCTAGGCATCGCGCTGTGCATCCTCCTGCCATTGCGCGCCGTAGCTTCAGCCGCCACTGACACCGTTAAGGCCCGCCTGCGGGCCGACGCGCTGCGGGAGGCAGCGCCCTCCACGTCTTACGTCAACGGCTTGCTGGCCGACCAGGCGGCCAATGGCAGCTGGCCGGACATCGACTACACCAGCACCGAAGGCGGCTCGTGGGACCCGGTCAACCATCTCAAACGGTTGCTGAAGATGGCTCTGGCCTACCACCGCGCCCCCACCTCGGGTAACGCTAACCCGCATTACCGCAGCGCCGCCCTGGCGCAACGCATTGCCGAGGGCCTCAACTTTTACGTGACGGTCAACCCCACGTCGGTCAACTTCTGGCACCGCAACATCGGCGAGGGCGAGGTGCTCGGGCCGTTGCTGCTGGTGATGCAAGACGTGCTGCGCCCCACCACCGGCCCGGCCCCGCTGACAGCTGCCCAGTTCCAGGCCGCCGTCAGTCGGCTGCCCACTACGGGGGTGAGAATGTGCTACGGTAACAACGGAGGAATCATGCAGGATTGCGAGGGTCAGAATATGGTGTGGACGGCGGGCAACGTCATCCGCCGCGGCTGCCTGGAGGGCGACGAGGCCTTGCTTGCCTACGGCTTCACTGCCATCCAGAACACGGTCTTCGTGACCACAGGCGAGGGCATCCAGCCCGACTACAGCTACAACTTCCACGGCGACCTGCTCTACAGCGGCGGCTACGGCCGCCAGTTTGCCGAAGACGTTTCCTACTGGCTCTACACCGCCCGCAGCACCAGCTACGCCTTCAGCACGGCCAAGCGCGACATGCTCACCAATTTGCTGCTGGAGGGGCAGCGCTGGATGGTGCGCGGCAAAACCTATGACTACAGCACCGTGGGCCGCGAGCTGATCAACCCGTACCTGGGCGAAAACGCCAGCGGGCTGGCGGCGGCGGCCCGGCGCCTGGCTGAAGTCGGCGGCCCGCGAGCGGGCGAGCTGACGGCGCTGGCCGCCGCCGTCGACGGCACGCAAGCCGCGACGTTGAGTGGCACCCGCCACTTCTGGCGCAGTGACTACATGAGCCACGCTCGCCCCGGCTACCTGGCTACCACGCGCATGCACTCGACGCGCACGATCGGCAGCGAAAGCAACGGGCAAGCGCTCAAGAACTGGTTTCTCGGCTACGGGGCCAACTACCTCTACCGGCGCGGCGACGAGTATCGCGACATCTTTCCCGTGTGGGACTGGGCCCGCATCCCCGGCATCACGGCCGAGCATATCACGGCTGGCTTCGGCGTCTTCCCCAACAACCTCAAGGGCCTGACCACGTTTGCCGGCGGGGTCACAGACGGGCAAATGGGCGCGGCTGCCTACGACCTGGCCGCACGCGACATGGCCACCCCGAGCGCGAGCACCGTGACGGTGCGGGCGCGCAAGGCCTGGTTCTACTTCGACGAGGCCTACGTGTGCTTGGGAGCGGGCATTAGTGGCAGCCGGCCCAACCCGATTTATACGAGCGTCAACCAGTGCCTGCTCACGGGGGCGGTGACGGTAAAAAGCGCGGCCGGCGCCACCAGCACGCCCACTGCGGGCCAGCGCGTGCTCGCCGACCCGCAGTGGGTGCACCACGACGGGGTGGGCTACCTCTTTCCGGGCACGGCCAACGTGGTGCTCAAAAACGAGAACCAGACCGGCACCTGGCAGAGCATCAACCTGCACGCCTCTTCTACCTTGCCTGCCGTCACCAAGGGCGTGTTCAGTTTGTGGTTCGACCACGGCTCGAACCCGAACGACGCGGCCTACCAGTACGTGGTGGTACCAAACGTGACGCCGGCTCAGCTTGACACTTACGCCAGCAACTTGCCGGTGCGCGTGCTGGCCAATACGCCCCAAGTGCAAGCCGTGCGCCACGACGCCGATGGTGTTACACAAGCCGCCTTCTACCAGGCTGGCAGCGTGCCGGTGCAAGCCGGGCGCACGCTGGCCGTAGACCAACCCTGCCTAGTATTGCTGCGCGAGAGCGGAGCCACCGCGACGCTGTCCGTGAGCAACCCCCAGAACGCGGCGCTCACCGTGAGCGTGACGGTGCCGGGCCGCCTGCAAGGGAACGGTGCCACCTACAACGTCGCGGCCAACACCACCCAGGTTCTCTTCGCCTTGCCCGGCGGCAACGAAGCGGGTCAAAGCTTGGTTAAGCAGTTCACCGCCACCGTGCTGGCCACGGCCAACCGGATGGGGAGCGCGCCCGCAGTCGTATACCCCAACCCCGTAGTGGACCAAGTTACCGTAGCCGGCGAAGCGCCTGGCACGAGCGTGCACATTACCGATTTGGCGGGTCGCCGAATGCTTCATACCGTCCTAAATGCTAGCGCTACGGTAGACGTGCGCGTGTTGCCGACTGGAGTTTATGTGCTGAGCCTAGGCGAGGGCATCCAACGGCGTACTGTCAAGATCACCAAAACTAATCCTTGAGCCGCGCTGCTCTGAGAAGCGCTTAGTTTTTTATTTGACCCTTGAGTAGAAATTTCTGATGAAAAACAACGACTTGCCGACCTCTTTACTGCGTACGGTCCTAGTCGGAGGGCTGCTGCTTATCGTCCAGATAGGCTCGGCCCGTGCGCAGAGCTTGCCGCTGATCCCTACCAGCTACAATGTGCCCACCGACGGCACGGCCCGCTTTATCGCCCCAACCGGCAACGATACCACCGGCACCGGCAGCCAGACCGCCCCCTGGCGCTCTCTGCGGAGAGCGGTGGCCGCGGCCACCGCCGGCACCACCATTGTCTGTCGCCAAGGCACCTATCGCGGGGGTAACAATGCGGAGGTGTCGTTTACAAGTAAGCGCCTGACCATTCAGCCTTATCCTGGCGAGCAAGTCTGGTTCAAAGGCAGCTTAGTAGTGACAAATTGGGTGGCCGACGGCCCTAACCGCTGGCGTCACGATGGTTGGGACCACCCGCTGCCGTACGAAGCGGTACGAACAGGCGACGCGGCGATGGCCCGCTACACGGACATGGTGTTCATCGATAACACATCTTTGCGGCAGGTGGCCGCCCGCGACAACGTGGTGGCTGGTACTTTTTACGTTGACCCAGCCACCAACAAGCTCTACGTGTACAGCACCAGTGACCCGGACACCAAGACCGTAGAAGCCACGGCCTACACAAGCGCCTTGGGCATGTGGCTTAGCCCCTACTCGAAAGTGCGCGGGCTGGGCTTTGCCCACTACGCTCAGCATGCGCTGCGCGTGGGCTCGGCCCGCCTTACGCTCGAAAACAACGTGGTGGCCTGGTCTGGGGTAAGCGGCATCCGCGATTATGGGCAATCGGGCACGGTGCCCACCAACCCCGTTCAGTGCGTGATTCGGGGTAATCGCATTGCCTACAACGGGCAAATCGGTCTCGACGTCAACAACATGGATAGCCTGCTGGTGGAGGACAACACTTTCGACCACAACAATTACGAACAGTTCGACCGCGGCGTCAACGCGGCGGGTTTGAAGCTCAAAGCGCGGCTGGGCTTAGTGATCCGCGACAACGAGGTGAAAGCCAACGACAGCAATGGCATCTGGCTCGACCTTAATTGCAAGGACGCCGTGGTAGTGAACAACACGGTGCTCGGCAATAGATTCGGCATTTTCTTCGAGATTTCGCGCGGCTGCCTGATTGCGGGCAACATATGCGTTGGCAACCGGTGGGCTGGCATCTGCGTGGCCAACTCGCTCGACGCGCAGCTGTACAACAACACGCTTGTTGACAACGAGCAAGCGGTGATCGTCAAGGAAAGCAACCGGCCGGATAATGTACCCAACGAAGTGAGTGCGGGTTGCCAGTTTCTCACCCAGCGCACCATCCTCAAGAACAACCTGTTCTCGAACGCCATCAACACCAGCGAAGACATGCTGGAAGCGAGCCGTTCCCGCACTGGCCAAACTCATGCGCTAGTGGCCGCGGGCGGGCTCGACTATAACGGCTACTACCGCGCCGATGCCACCCAGCCGGCCAAGGTCGTCCAGTGGGCCACCGGCGTGAATCAAAGCGTCACTTACGCTACGCTGGCTGCCTTCCGGGCGGCGACGGGCTTTGAGGCGCACGGCCTGGCGATTGACAACCAGGCCACCAACCCTTTCTTCGTGAACGCGGCCTCGGATGGGACGGGGGACTATCACCTTAAAAACGGCGCGGCTAACCCGGCCTACCGCAAGGGTGCGGCCCTGCCCCCCGACGTGGCCCGCGCGCTGGGCGTGCCCGCCGGCGTGCCCGTCGACTTAGGTGCCTACCCCCTGCTGGGCGGCGTATTGACGGCCGCGGGCGCAACCCCGCCAGCTGCCCCAGCCTTATACGTGTTCCCCAATCCTGCAACCGAACGACTGGCCGTGGCGGGTGCCTTCCCTGGCGCGGCTGTACAGGTGCACAACCTACTGGGCCAACTTATGCTCGACGCCCAACTTGACTCTGCCGGAGTACTTGACGTGCGGGCCTTGCCTCCTGGCACCTACGTGCTCTCCTTGCCCGCCTCTGCCGCCCAGCCGCGGCGCACTTGCCGCTGGGTGAAACTAAGTTTCTAACCACACGTCGGCGCACTCACCACGCGACAACGGACGGTGTTTAGCGTTGCGATTCTATTCAAGCCACGTCAAAACTCTTTTCATTAGTCCGTCTCATGAAAGACATTCTACGCCCCGACCGCGGGCTGCGCTGCATGCGTTTCGTACTTTGTTTGCTATCGTTGGCAGTCGTGTGCTGGCCCTTCTTTCCGGCGGCCGCGCAGGGTCCAGCCCACACGCTGCGCACCTACACCGACCCGCGCCAGCTCACCGACCTGCCGTTTGGCCCGCACTCGCACTGGCTGCAGCCCTGGCGCGCCTACCTCGAAACCGTGCCAGCCCAACAGTTTCTGGCTGGCGTGGGCATGTGCCTGGACACGGACGTCAACCCCGAGTTGCAACTGCGCCACCTGTCCCGCTATGGCATCCGCAACGGGCGCATTGAGATTGGCTGGGGCAACGTGAGCTGGGACGATGAAACCCAGCTTACCACCCCCACGCAACTGCGGGCCATGCTGCAAGCCTGTCGGCGCTGGCGGGTGCGCCCACTTATCTTGCTCAATGCCCACCAGGGCATACCGGGCCCGACGCGGTTTTACAACCGCACGCTAGCGGCGGCCGCGCCGGCCGGGGCCCGCACCGTGCAGCTTACCGACGTGAGCGGGCTGGTGGTGGGGCGCAGCGGTCTCTCGAACCTGCACGACTACTGGGCAGCCGACGCGCTCATCACGGCCATCAGCGGCAACACGCTCACCTTATCGAAGCCGCTGCCGGTGGCTTTGGCAGCGGGCGCCAGCGTGCCAATGGCCACGCTCAAATACCGGCCCTTCTCGGTGCCGGGCAGTGCTGACTACAACGAGACTATCGCGGGTTGGCAAACCTATGTGGGCACGGTGGCGGCGTTTGCAGCCACCGCGCTGGGCACCACCGGCCAAGCCGACCTAGGCTTCGACCTGGAAGTATGGAACGAGCTGACCTTTGGCTCGCACTTTCTCAATATCAACGACTACTACGACTCGGCGCCTTACACTTATAACTGGGAAAGCATCTGGACCAACCTTGTGCAAGCCACGGCCAGCTACGTAAGCCAGCGCCCGGCCGCCTTTGCCGGCGTGGGCCTGAGCGACGGTTTCACGAACACCCAGCCCTTTGGTGCTTCTTCAACCGAGCCCGCCCGGGTGGAGGCGCTCAACAAGCATCCCTACACCGGGCGCCGGGCGTATGGCCCCACGGCCCGGCCCAATGCCCGCAACGCACTGGGCCAGCCCACGACCTACGAGCCCACCTACTCGGGCCTATTTCCCGAGTATCCGGCCACGGCCATTCAGACCGAAACGATTACCCGCGACCTGGCCCCCCTGACCACCGACGTGTTCGGCACCCGGCACGGGCGCTACGCCCGCGGGACCACGGCGCCGGTGTCGATGTGGATCACCGAAGTGGGCATTGCGCCGAACGAAAACGGCGTCACCGACTTGGCCCAGGCGCTGGCGCTCAAGGCCAAGACGACGCTGCGCTACTACGCGTTTTTCCTCAACAAAGGCGCCACCAAAGTACAACCCTACGCCGCGTTCGCCGGTGACTTGTGGTACGGCATCGGCCTCGACCGCTTCAAGGACTACGCCCAAGCCAACACGACCTACCCTTCCGACGACGCGGCCTATACCTCGCCCGCATTACGCGCGACGGGCAATCTGGTGCGCTATATGCGCCAGGGCTTGGACTCGACGCTAACTGCGGTCCGGCCGCTAACCGTCGATTCCATCAGCGACACGCACCACCACGTGCAGTTTGCCGGCAATGGCACGGCGGCCCACCCACCGCTCTACAACCGGGAGGTGTTGGCCTTCTTACCTTACCAGGTGAGCGCCACCCGGTTCGTGATTCCCTACTACGTCATGACGCGCGACGTGGCCCAAACCCTAACGCCGGAAGACTATGTGCTAAGCTTTTCGGGCGTGAACGGGGCGGTGGCCACGGTGTCAGCCTACGACCCGCTGCACGCCACGGCGGTGCCCGTGACGGTGCTAGCGCGGCGCGCCACCGGCCTGACGCTGCGTGTCACGGCCACCGACTACCCTTACCTGCTGCGCGTGGATGAAAGCCCTGGCCTACTGCCCGTTTCAGCAAGCGTAGCGTCGGCCGTCCAACTGTATCCCAATCCCGTGACCGACGTGTTGACGGTGGTCGGGGCGGCAGCGGGTACGCCGGTGCAGCTCACGGACCTGCTCGGCCGCTCTGTGCTGACCCAGACGCTGCCCGCCGACGCCACGCTGGACCTGCGCGTGCTACCCCCGGGCGTGTACCTGCTTCGCTTCCGGCAAGGGGCACAGTGGCGCTTGGCTAAAATCGAAAAGAGCACCCACTGAGCTAACCACTGGGCGGTGGTGCTGGCGCACGTCCGGGCTACCCATGTTAGTACAGGCCTCCTATTGCCACGCGTCCTGCGCTTCCTCTTTCCCCCTTCTTCACCATCCCCATGCGTTATATTACTTCAGCACCGCTAACGAACGCTTGCCGCTTGTGCTTGCATTGGACTACGGTCTGCCCTTTGCTCTTGGTCCTGCTGCTAAGCAGCGCGGCCGGTAGTGCCCAATCCGTAAGCTTGACGACCCTGCGCAGCGGCCACCCGCGTCTGCACTTCACACCAGACAATCAAGCGGACGTGCGGGCTCTGAAAGCCACTGAACCGCGGGCCGTTAACGGGTACAACAACCTTAAAGAAGACGCGCTGGACATTATCGCTGGTACGGACCGCCCGAACGACAACTTCGACGGCCCGGTGTCTTTTCCCTTCACCGATGGGCAAGGCAACAACGCCAACGGCTACGCCCGCTACTTACTGCGGCGAATGACCATCCTGGCCGGGCTCTATCAGCTGGACAGTGATCCTCGCTGGCTTAACCAAGCAAAAGCCGACTTGCTAGCCATTACGAATTTCCCCTACTGGGCTCAGGGGCCAGCCACCGGCGCCACTGATGACTGGCAGTTTTTGGAAACGTCGGCCCTGATGATTGCAGCCTCCTACGGGTACGATTGGTTGTACGCTGGTCTTTCACCCGCCGAGCGGGCCACCGTTAGCAGCGCTATCATTGCCAAAGGGCTGCGGGCCAGCGAAAGTGCCTACAATGCCAACGCTTTTTGGACGCGCAGCAAGGGCAATTGGGGATTGATTTGCAACGCTGGCGTAGGCGTGGCGGCTCTGGCCGTGGCCGATCAGGACCCCATTCTGGCGCAGGCCCTGCTCACCGAGGCCCGCGACAATTTGCGGGTAGTGATGCAGCTATACGCCCCGCACGGCGGCGGCGATGAGGGGCTGACGTACTGGGCCTACGGGTTGGAATATCAGATTTACTTCCAGGACGCGCTAGATTCGGCCCTGCGTAACGACCTGGGCCTGCACCTGGCGCCGGGCTTTCGCAACACTGGCTTCTACGCCTGGCACATGGTGGGGCCGCTGCGCAAAAACTTCAACTTCGCTGACCAGGGCGAGGGGCCGCAGTCGGCTTCGCGGGAACTGCTGTGGATGGCGCGCAAGTTCAATCTGCCTGTGTACGCCCAACGCGGGCTAGGTACCGGCAACCTGTCGACCGTGCTGCACATGCTCTGGTACCAAGCCTCGCTGCAGCCCCCGGCTGCCCCAGTGGCGGCGTTGCCCAACAAAGACGGGCGCTATGGCAGAGTAGGCGTTGCCACGCTGCGTAGCGCCTGGAAAACTACGAACGGGTTTTTCACCGGCCTGCTCGCCGGCCCTAACGACGTGGGCCATGCTCACCTCGACAACGGCATGTTCGTGCTCGACGCTTTGGGCCAGCGCTGGGCCCTGGATATGGGCCTGGACAACTACAGCCTGCCCGGCTACTGGAGTGACTGGGCGCAGGACGGCACCAACGGCCGCCGCTGGGGTTACTACCGCTGCGCCACCGAAGGCCAAAATACGCTGGCTATCAGCGCCAACACCCAAGTGCCGCTCAACTTCGCCAACCAGAAGTTCAATTCACGTGACAGCCTCATAGCGTTCCAGTCGTCGCCGGCTCAAGCCTTCACCATCGCGGATTTGACCGACGCCTACCGGCCCATCGCGGGCGACGCGCGCAACGTAAGCCGGGTGCAGCGCGGGGTGATGCTGTTTGATTCGACTCAGGTACTGATGCAAGATGAGATTCAGGCGGAGGCATCTGTCGAAGTGCTGTGGATGATGCACACCCAAGCCCAGATTTCGGGTCTTGCGGCTGGCGCGTTGGGCTTGCCTAACAGTAACACGAGCACCCGCAGCCTGATCTTAACGCAAGGCGGCAAGCAACTCAAGGCGGAAATCCTCTTGCCCGCCGGCGCTTACTTCGACGCAGTGACAGCCGACCCGGGCGTGGCGGCCAACCCCGCCTACCAGCAAAACCGCAACGTAGGCGTGCGTAAGCTGCTCGTGCGCCTGCCAGGCACGGGTAAGACGCCGGCCGGCGCCAGCC
>NZ_JBTYZO010000045.1:0-17360 GCF_057808495.1 Hymenobacter sp. M1-2 | reverse complement strand
TGCGGAACAGACTTTTTTGACCTAGGCCTACTACCTCGCAACTTGGGTTAGCTAGTTTCCCTGCTCATCTAAGCAGGGAAATCAGCCTAGAACTTACCCCTCAATGAAACAACGTCTCTTTTCGCTTTTCACCACCCTCGCGTTGCTAACCGGCTGCAATTCGGCCGATAAGCCCCGCGAGCCGCAGCAAGTGCTGGCCCAGAGCTGGGCGCAAGTCGAAGCCAAGGGCAAAGGCCAGCCAGTGAGCATGCTCATGTGGCTCGGCGACCCGCTCATCAATCGTTACATGAATGGCTACGTGAAGCCTGAGCTACAACGCCGCTACGGCATTGACCTGCAAGTAGCTGCGGGCCAGGGCGCCGGCTTGGTGCAGACGCTGGTGGCTGAGCAGCAGGCAGGCCAGCCTAGCGAGGCCGATGTGGTGTGGATTAATGGTGAAACCTTCTACCAGCTCCGGCAGGTAAACGCGCTGCTTGGTCCCTTTGTAGATAAGCTGCCCAATGCCAAGCTGCTCGACCTGCAAAACCCGTTCATTAACACCGACTTTCAGCAGCCGGTTGGGGGCCTGGAATGTCCTTGGGGAAACGTGCAGTTTGCTTTCATCTACGACCAGCAGCGTGTACCTAATCCCCCGCAGTCTTTTGCCGAGCTGCCTGCTTACTTGAAAGCTCACCCCGGGCAGTTCACCATCCCGAACGAGTTTACGGGCATGACCTTGCTCAAATCGTGGATGATAGCCTTGTCCGGTGACCCGCGGCTGTTTCAGGGCAAGTTCAATGAAGCCACTTACCAGAAATGGTCGGGGGAGCTGTGGAAGGTCATCAACCAGACTAAGCCTTACTTCTGGAAACAGGGCCAGACGTTTCCCGAGCAGCTGGCGCCGCTGCACCAGCTCTTCGCTAATGGGGAATTGGCCTTTACGTTCTCCAACAACGACGCCGAGGTCGACAACAAGGTGAATCAGGGCGTATTTCCGGCTACGGCCCGCGCTTACGTGCCCGCGCCGGGCACCATTCAAAACTCGCACTACCTCGGTGTGGTGCGCCACGCCCGGCACCCTGAGGCGGCCATGCTGGTGGTCAACTTCCTCATCTCGCCCGAAGCGCAGCTCAAGAAAATGGACCCGAACGTGTGGGGCGACCATACCGTGCTCAATCTGGCTGCTCTGCCCGCCACGCAGCGGCAGCAGTTCGAGCAGCTGCCCTCGCGCCGCTACGCGCCCAAACGAGCCGACATCCAGCAGCTTGCCGTGGCCGAGCCCGACCCGGAGTACATGACTCGCTTGTTCAAGGATTTTCGCACCTATGTCATCGAAGGACAACCTCTTGCGGCCAAGTAAACTACTGCTGCTGGGTTACGGCTTGCTGGTGGTGGGCCTGCCGCTGGCTGGGCTAGCCTACGCCCTGCTGGGTAGCGTGGGGCTGGTGGGGCCGCTGGCGGCTGGTTTCACTGCGCGCTACTGGCAGGCCCTGCCCGCCGATACGGGTTTGCTGGGCGCCGTGCTCTACAGCAGTTGGATTGCCTTGGCATCGGTGGGGTTGTCGGTGGCTGCCGCGCTCGGGCTCGTGCTGGGGGCGCAACCGACGTTGCGCCGCTGGCCGCTGCCCGGGCTGCTGTACGTGCCTTTGCTGCTGCCTTCGCTGGTGATGGGCTTCTACCTGTTTCAGCTGCTGAGCCGCGCGGGCTGGCTGTCCCGCGTGTGCTTCCAGCTGGGGCTGACCAGCGGCCTCGATGCCTTCCCCGAGCTGGTGCAAGACAAGGCGGGCCTCGGCATCATCCTGGCGCACGTCCTGCTGATTTTTCCCTTCCTCACCTTGCTGCTTCAAGCCATCTACCAAGAAAGCCGCCTCGACGAGCTACGGCAACTGACGCACACGTTGGGAGCCAGTATAGGGCAGTTTCGCCGCCGCGTGGCCCTGCCAATCCTGCTGCGCCGGGCTGCGCCTACGCTATTGCTGAGCACCGTGGCTACGCTCGGCGCCTACGACTTGCCGCTGTTGCTGGGTCGCCCGTATCCGCAAATGCTTTCCGTGCACATTGCTTCGCGCCTGCAACGCTTCGATTTGCGCGAGCTGCCGGCGGGCTATCTGGCCGGTTTCCTGGTGGCCATGCTACTACTGGTTCTCATTGCCGGCGTGGTGCGCCTCACCCAACCTCAACATGCGCGCTAAGCTGCTCGTCGGTACGCTAGCGGGGTTGTTTGCCCTGCCGTTTCTGCTGCTGGCCTTGCTAGCCTCGGCGCCCACGTGGCGCTTCCCGGCGGTGCTTCCCCCGGCGTACTCCCTCGACGCGCTCCGCAACCTGGTAGCCGCCGACAACGACCTGCTGGCTGGTCTCGGGCGCAGTCTGCTACTGGCTGGCAGCGTAGCTATTGTGGCTACTGCTGGCGGTTTTGTAGTAGCCGGGGCCGGGGCGCACTCTGGGTGGGCTCGGCGCTGGGAAGCCGCCAGCTACTTGCCTTACGCCCTGCCACCAGTATTGCTGGCCGCCCTGATTCAGCCCTTCATCATTCGCCTGCACCTGTCGGGTTCCGTTGGGGGCGTACTTCTAGGGCTGTTACTTGTTGCCTGGCCCTTTGCTACGCTGCTGCTGCGTAGCTTCTGGACCCAGCAAGCCGACGACTACGCGCAGTTGGCCCGCACCTTGGGTTGCACCCCCGGCCAGGCGCTACGTTGGGTGCTGCTGCCGCTAGCGTGGCCGCTGC
Source organism: Hymenobacter sp. M1-2 (assembly GCF_057808495.1). Taxonomy (NCBI): domain Bacteria; kingdom Pseudomonadati; phylum Bacteroidota; class Cytophagia; order Cytophagales; family Hymenobacteraceae; genus Hymenobacter; species Hymenobacter sp. M1-2. The sequence goes on along the minus strand of NZ_JBTYZO010000045.1, from coordinate 14,656 downwards.
TGCGTACCGCGCTCTGGCAGACATTTCTGCTGGCCTGGTTCGACTTTGGACTTACGAACCTCCTCAGTGTCGGCAAAGTGCGGACACTCACAGTCCAAGTGTTTACCTACGTCGGGGAGGCCAACACGCAGCTTGCGGCCCTGGCTTCGTTGCTGCTTATGCTCCCTCCACTGCTGCTGCTCTGGCTCAACCGGGCGGCGTTGTTGCGCAACACTTGATGAGTTCTTGGTGAGCGGTTTTTGGTTGTTGGCTTCCTCGTCATCCGGCAATCAACCCTCCCCAACTGAAACCGAATAGCTCTAAAGCAGCCCAAAACCATCCATCAAAAACTATAACCCAACGAATGCTACAAGCCCTGCTTATTTCCAACAATATTGTCGGTCTGGACAAGTGGTTTGTCTCCGGCGACTTAGTGCGGTACACCGTGTGTCCGATTACCCACGACTTCAATCCCGATCTGAGCGGCTACGACCTACTGGTGGTGCCCAACGGCTCCGACCACGTGGCCATGCTCAAAATTAAAGACAAGGTGCGCGCCTTTCTCGGCGCGGGCAAAGCCTTGGTATGCGCCGACGGCTGGTTTACGGCCTGGATACCCGGCAACCAGTGGGTGATGGACAACTCCCGCCGCACCCAGGACGTGCGCTACTCCCCCGGCACCGACCGGCACGGTCTGTTGCAGGGCTTGGCGCTGGACGAACTCAACTTTTCCCACGGCATGAGCGGCTGGTGGGCCTGCGGCTACATCCAGGCCGCGCCCAACGCCGACGTCGTACTCCACGATACCTGGCAGCGCCCCATCGTGGTGCTCGACGAAAAAAGCACGCCCGGCCGTATGCTGCTCACCGCCAGCGCCCCTCTGGCCGACGTGACTTTCGCTGGCCAGTCTGACAGCGCTTTGGTGACACTGTATCGTAACTTTCTGCACTTGCTGTTAACCCTCCAACCCACCTCCTATGTCTAAGATTGGTTTGATTTTCAACGGGGTATGGTCGCACTATGCCCTAGCCACGGCGCCCAAATACCGCGACCTGTACCGCCTGCTTTACGTGCACGACCTGAGCGCCAACGCCGTGCAGGGTCTGGAAGCATTGGCGATACCCTTTCAGTCAAATCAAACGGCGCTGGCCGCAAATAAGGCCCTCATTTACAACTTCCTGCGGGCCGGCAAAAAAGTGTTTGTGGAAGGCGACTCGTCTGCCACCTGGCTCGCTGCGCAGTGGGAAGACCGGCCCGTCAATAACCACTGGTGGGTGACGGACCCCACCAACCCGCCCGTTTCCCACACGGACTATTCGCACCCCGTGTACCAGGGCCTCACGCCGCGCCAAGCCTGCTGGCACACACACGGCGTGTACACCAGCATACCGGCCGAGGCCACCATCTTGCAAACCAATGCGGAGGGCGACATCATTACCTGGCAAACGCACCAATATGGTGGTACTCTGCTGGTCACCACCCTCGACCCGCTCGTGGAGCACGGCGTCCAGCAAATCACCCACCTCGACAACTACGTGGACCGGCTCACCGAATGGCTCAGCGGCGTGCGCCCCGAAGCCGAGCGTATGACCATCGACGCGGCGGCCTACGGCGCTGGGGCCCGCGTGTAAATCATGCTCACTGTTTCCCATCTTACCAAGAGCTTTGGCTCGGCCACCGTGTTGCGCGACGTGTCCTTTACGCTCGCGCCCAGTGAGGTGCTGGCCGTGCTGGGCCGCTCGGGAGGCGGCAAAACCACCTTGCTGAAAATTCTGGCCGGCCTGGAAGTGCCCGACGCGGGTACACTGGAAATCGACGGCCAAAACTTGCTGCCCATACCGCCCAACGAGCGGCAGATGGTGTATCTCTACCAGGAGCCTTTGTTGTTCCCGCACTTAACAGTGTTTGAAAACGTGGCGTTTGGCCTACGCATTCGTCGCCTGCCGCGCGCCGAAGTACACCAGCAAGTTGAAGCCATGCTCGCCGAGCTGGACCTGCTCGACCACGCCCACAAAGCACCACATCAGCTTTCGGGCGGGCAGCGGCAGCGCGTGTCGTTTGGGCGGGCCCTCATTATCCGCCCGCGCCTGCTGCTGCTCGACGAGCCGTTCGGCAACCTCGACACCCAGACCCGCGCCGACATGCAACAGCTGTTTTTGCGCGTGAGCCGGCTGCACCATATCACCTCGGTCTTTGTTACCCACGACAGCCGCGAAGCCCTAACGGTAGGCACCCGTCTGGCTTATCTTGACCAAGGCCAACTCACCTGCTTTGCCTCCGTGGCCGCGTTTGTACATGACGCGCGCACGGCCATCCACCAAGAGCTAGCCTTCTGGCGCTCCATTGATAGTGCCTAGTTGTTGGTGCCTAGTGTCTAGTGCTTAGTGCTTAGCTTGTCTAATCAAAGCACGACCCAAAACCAATCACTAAGCACCGACAACCAAGCACTAAGCACCAATAACCAGGCACTAAAAACATGAAGACCGACTTCAACCACTGCGAATCGGTGTATTGGGTGTTCACGCAGTTGTGCAATGACCAGTGCACCCACTGCTACAACAATTCTGGGCCGCGCGGAGAGCGAATCAGCGCCCAGGATTGCTTCCGCATTATTCGTAACCTGCCCGATCAAGTAGACCGACTGATCCTATCCGGCGGCGAGCCATTGGCGGATCGGGCCAAGCTGTATTTGATTTTGGAAGCCTTGCAGCAGAAATACCAGGGCCGCACCCAGATCATGCTGCAAACCAACGGAGACCTGCTCACCGCCGACATCCTCGACCATCTCATTGCCAAGGGCATCACCCGCTTCGACATCGCCAGCATCGACCGATTTCACAAGCTGGCGGGTTCGCGCCTGATGGCGCTGGCCGATCTGTTCGAGAGTCGCGGCGTCAACGGCGACGACCATGACCCGCTCATCGACAAGGAAAGCTACGTGGTAGAAAGCCACCGCCTCAGTTGGGGGTACTGGGGCGCCACCGACGACATGTGGCTGGGCGGCAACTGGGCCCGCGGCCGCGCCTTCGACAACGACCTGTGGCTTAAGGACCCCACGCATAACTTTTGCGGCATCCTCTCCGGGGCCAAAGGCTTTCTGGGTGGCACCGAGCTGCCGCAGGAAATCAGCATTCAGCTCTGGAAAATCAACCCTTGCTGCCCCGGCACCCGCTTTCCACTGGGCGATGCGCGCACCGAAAAAGTAGCCGATGTGCTGTTACGCGCTTCCAAGTCGGAAATCATGCAGCGCCTCAACCAAGGCCAGCCCTGGAACATGGGCGAGTCGCTGGGGGTGAGTGAAGAACACGCCCGCGCCCGTACGGCCGAATTGCAGAACGTCTGCCGCTGGTGCGACGAATTCTTTGAGCAGTTCATGGCCGCTCCTGAAGTGGCAATCAGCACCGTTTAGTTGCTTGTCTATTCAGCTGGCTTAATGATCTGACGCAACCTATTTCCGCCACTAATCACGACTGCGCAGCAACGCCGTTAGCTTGCCGGGAATCAATTCATGCACGACGTGGGTGACAACACCCCAAATCCGCAGGTTGTCGGGTTCTTTGATTTCATAGTCGGCATAGGCGGGATTCTCGGCCTGCAGCCACCAGCTGCCGCCGCGGCGCACGAGGCGCTTAACCGTGCACTCGCCTTCCACTACGGCCACTACAATATGGTTGTGGTCAGCCTCCAGGTGCTTGTCAACGGCCAGCAGGTCGCCGGCGTGAATTTCGGCGTTGGTCATACTCTCCCCCGACACGCGCACGAGGTAGGTAGCTTCTGGGTGGCGGAAAAGCAGACGGTTCAGATCAAAAAGCTCCTCTAGCTCATCGGAAGCCGGCGAAGGAAAACCAGCGGGCAATAGAGAAGCAAATACAGGAATCCAACAAGTAGTAGTTGGCGTACCAACTTCAATTAATTCGAGAGTGGTCATGTTGCACAAAGAAAAACGAACACAACAAGTATACTAACTATTTTAGCAAATGGTTTTTTAGGAGCTGTAATTTTACTCATGTCATATAAAAAGTCCTGTAACTTCATGGATTGCGCTAAATACCGGCCAGCAGACCAAGCTCTCACAAGGCCAAAACAAGTATTTCATTCAGTATTCATAGATAGTAATGAAAACTAAAATAAATAGCCAAGCTCCTCATTTTATCTCAACAATTCGCAATATTTTCGAAAGCAGCTTGGGTCAAATTCACAGCCTATATTTAGATTAATAGATAATCCACCCTTTATTCCGAATCACTAAGTATAATGTGGCGAGCAAGTAGTAAATTAAAATACGGCCCGCAATATCCCATCTGCACCGTTTCGTATCGGCTGGAAACCAGTTGGCTTGCCAAAATAATTAGTGCTACCTAAATTAGCTTAAATTTTTAGCTAGTTGAGTATGGCTGCCAAAAGAAAAAATCCGCAAACAGTTGTGCTGGACGCTTATCAGGCGGGAGAAACTGACGAATTTGTTCCGCCAGCTCTTCCAAGCCCTGACACAGCTTCGGCCTATCAAGACGTTGATGCTTCTTTGTGCCTCAGCTGTGGCGAGCCATTAGCTTGGCACGAAGAAGCGTGCCGAGTCGCAGACGAATCTTCGGCCGACAGTACGGCACCAGAAGCCCCGGACTCACCCGCTGAAGCCGCTCCTGACCTCACGCCCGCCCCCTACGCATACAACCTCGGCCAGCCGGTGCAACCCGTTGCCAACGCGCAAGCCCATACCATCATTTGGCGTGGTCAGGTGAAAAAGCGGCACCAGCGCACGGGTTTAGTGCACCGCGTCAACGTCTACCAGCTTGATAACGGGTACTGGGATTGCTACTACGAAGCCGAGTTGCAAGCCGCCTAATTCCCTCTGGATTGACGAATATCACAGCTTGAAGGCGGCGTGTTCTTTTTGTCACCAACCAATCTTTTATGATGCCTTTAGGTTGTTTCGTGAGCATACTTTATAGCATAGCCTTACCTAAAGTTTATATACTTTCTTCCTAGAAAATAACGTGATTGCCACAAATTGAATTACTGCCACGCCACGGTGTTCTCGCACCAGGTAACGCACTGATTCTGCTACGCTTGCTCATAAAGCCGGCTCCATTTGCGGCAATGCCTATGTTTCACTCGTTCACTTTGGCCGGCATCAGACGCCTTTTTTGCGTGGTGCTAGCTGGCTTATTCAACCTGTCCGCGCAAGGGCAGAATGTGGTACCGCAAGCCGATGCTCGCGCGGTGGTGCAGGCCGGAAATGCCCGCTTCACTGTGCTGACGCCCCAGTTGATTCGATTGGAATGGAGCACCAGCGGGCAGTTCGAGGATCACGCTTCTTTTGCCATCGTCAATCGGCAAACCTCTCCGCCCCCTTTTACCTCGGTCAGAATTGGGAACGTGATTGAAATCCGAACCGATTCGCTGGTATTGCGCTATGACCAAGGAGCTGCATTTAAAGCAGACAATCTGGAAATCCGCTTCAAAGTTAGGGGCCAGGAGCAAGTGTGGCGGCCCGGCATGGTCGATAGCCTGAATTTGAAAGGCACCGCTCGCACCCTCGATGGCCTCACCGCCGGCCGCAACTGGGAAGGCAAACCGCTGGATCTGGGGCAGGGTTTGCTGTCGCGGAGCGGCTGGCATTTGCTCGATGACTCCCGGAATTTCCTATTCGATGACTCGGACTGGAACTGGGTCACGACTCGCAAGGACAGCACCGCGCAGGACTGGTATTTCTTTGGCTACGGCCGCAACTACAAGGCCGCCCTCAAAGCCTACACAACCATCGGGGGCAAGATTCCGATGATTCCACGCTTTGCCCTGGGCTACTGGTGGAGCCGCTACTGGCTGTACTCGGATAGCGAGTTGCGCGGCCTAGTGCAGGACTTCCGGCAGTACGATATTCCGCTGGACGTGCTCATCATCGACATGGACTGGCACGAGACGTTTGGCGGCCTCACCACGCCCGGCAAGCCCAAAATGGACGAAACCGGTAACTGGTTGGGCTGGACCGGCTACACCTGGAACAAATCGTACTTCCCGGACCCGGCCAAGTTTCTGCGCTGGACCGATGAGCAGCAACTCAAAACCGCCCTGAACCTGCACCCCGCTTCCGGCATCGCGCCCATGGAAGAGCAATATGGCCGCTTTGCCAAGGCCTACGGCGCCGATACCACAGGCCAACACTACATTCCCTACCGGATGGAAGAAAAGAAGTGGGCCACCACCTACTTCGATCAGGTATTGCAGCCAATGGAGCAGCAGGGCGTGGACTTCTGGTGGCTGGACTGGCAGCAGAAACCGGCAAGCGAGATAGTGCCGGGCTTGAGCCATACCTGGTGGCTAAACCACACCTTCTTCACCGATATGCAGCGTCGGGGCGAGAAACGGCCGCTGCTATTTCACCGCTGGGGTGGCTTGGGCAATCACCGTTACCAAATCGGGTTTTCGGGCGACGACAAAATCGACTGGGGTTCCCTGAAATACCAGACCTACTTCACTCCTACTGCCTCCAACGTGGGCTACGGCTACTGGAGCCACGATATCGGCGGCCACGCGTCGGGTGAGCTCGACAGCAACGCGGAGTTGTACGTGCGGTGGTTGCAGTTCGGCGTTTTCAGCCCGATTCTGCGCACGCACAGCGCGAAGATATCGTCCATTGAGCGGCGGTTCTGGAAATATCCTGAGCAGTTCCGCACGATGAAGGACCTCATTCACCTGCGCTACAGCCTGGCGCCCTACCTCTACACGGCTGGGCGCACAGCTTATGATGAAGGCGTTTCCATCTGCCGGCCGATGTACTACGAGCATCCAGAGCAAGAGGCGGCATACCAAGCCCCGCACCAATATTACTTCGGCAATGATTTGCTGGTGGCGCCAGTCAGTGACCCGGCCGATGCGCAAACCAAGCTTGCTACCCAAGAAATTTGGTTGCCGGACGGCAAGTGGTACGAATGGCATTCCGGCAGCATGGTCAGCGGTGGCCAAACCATCCGCCGGTCCTTCGCGCTCGACGAAATTCCCCTCTACGCCAAGGCCGGGAGCATCATCCCGATGTACCCCAAAATACCCAACCTACAGGGCGACTTGACGCACCTTGTACTGGCGGTGGTGCCGGGCAGCGGCTCCACGGAAGTCTACGAAGATGATGGCACCACCGACGCGTACCAAAACGGCGCTTTTGCCAAAACCCGAATTCAAAGCCAGCAGCAGGATTCCAGCGTCGTGCTGCGGGTGGAGCCGACGAAAGGGTCGTACGACGGTATGTCCCGCAAACGCAGCTATACCATCCGGCTTCTGCACCAGTTTCCTCCCCGCTCGGTGCGCGTGAACGGCAAACGGTATCGGTACGGCAACAGCGGGGAAGCCGGCACCTGGACGTACGCGGGCGACCAATTGGCCGTGGAAATCCATATCAAGGAAACGTCCGTGCGCAAAACGCTGAAAGTAGACGTGCAGATGGATCCGAAGCTGCTAGCGCGGGAAAACTTGCTGGCGGGCAAAGTGCTGCAGTTCCGCCGCATCGGCAAGCTCATGGCCGACCTAAAGGTGGAAGTAGCGCGCAAAAACTGGTGGGCTTTTCTGCCCAATGAAGTGCTACGGGCCGAAACCGCTCCTACCCGCATCACTTACGAGCCGCAGCAACTGGTATCCATCCTGGCCCAGTACGAGCAAGACTACCCGGCGCTGCTCAAAGGCATTCAAGAACACCCAGACGCCCGGGGCGAAGTCAGCAAGGCGCTGGTCGAATACCTGCGCTACGAGTAAGTTTCGTTCCCTCGACTAGTTTTCTCGTGGTAGCGGCATTGTGGCCTGGCGCCTGTCACAAGCTCTTATTCTGCTCAGGCGCAGCCACAGCCTGCCGAAAGCGGTTATGAGCTGACGGATACTGACGAGGCTAGAATATTGTCGAGTGGTATCCGTCAGCTTGTTTGATGTAGAACCCGCTTTATTTCGCTCTATGGCTTCTTTGTGCGCTCTTCCCGACAACCAATTTTTCGACATGCTGCCGGGAGAAACGATTCTGGCCGCTGACCTTCGGCATGGCATTCCGCACGTGCACGCTTGTGGGGGGCTAGCCCGTTGTTCCACTTGCCGGGTGTTAGTGCTGGAGGGCTTAGAGCACCTACCACCCCGCAACGCGCTGGAGCAGGAGTTGGCGGAGCGCATTCACTTGCCCGAAACGATGCGCTTGGCGTGCCAGACCACCGTGGCTACTGGCACCGTCCGCTTCCGCCGCCCGGTGCTCGACGAGTTGGACATGCAGCTCGCCCGCCAGGAATTAACGCTGTTCAACCAGCAGCTAGGCGAGGAGAAGCAGTTGGCCATTCTCTTCTCCGACATCGAAGACTACACCTCATTTGCCGAGGCGGTGCCACCCTACGACGTGATTCACGTGTTGAACCGCTACTTCGAGCTGATGGGTGAAGAAGTCCGCCGCCACCATGGACAGATCATCGACTACATCGGAGATGGGCTAATGGTGGTATTTGGGCTCGAAACTCCCGACACGGCCGCAATTGACGCCGTTGCGGCGGGCCAGGCTATGCTGCGGGCCGTTGACCGTCTCAACCCTTATCTGCAAAACATGTATGAGCGCGGTTTCCGCGTGCGCATCGGAGTGCACTACGGCGACGTGGTGGTGGGCCATATTGGGGGCCCGGGTTTGCGCAAGCTCGCCACCATTGGCGATGCCGTGAACGTGGCAGCCCGCATAGAAAGCGCCAACAAGGAATGCGGCACCAACTTTCTCGTGTCGCAGGCAGTAGTGGATGCCGCTGGCGACAGCCTGGTTGTGCGCCAAGGTTTCCTGGCCCCGCTCAAGGGCAAAAAAGGCTTGCACCGCCTGTATGAAGTTGCTCCTGAATACTCGGCCTAGCAACACTAGGCTGTTTGCCGTGAGCACCTCGCAACCGTGGTTCACTCAACTAAGAGCATTAAACTCTTTTCTAATGCCAAGTTTGTTCATTTTTGCTTCCAAGGTAGTCGGCTTTATGTCCAGCAGTTCTGCGGCTCCTCCCTGGCCGCGAATACGCCCGCGCGTTTGCTTCAGTACGGTCAGGATGTAAGTGCGTTCCAGGTCCTGCAAGTTTTGCTTCATTCTTGCTGGTATACCCGACGAAGAATGAAAGGCGGTACCCGTCAACTCTGAAGTTGGGTCGAACTCAGCCAACTGGCTCATAGCAGCAACCGTCGTCAGGGGGCGGCTCAGTGTCAGCGGATGACGGCCATCGTTGAGAATGACGGACTGCTCGATGAGATTTTCCAGCTCTCGAATGTTGCCCGGCCACGAGTAGCTATGCAACTTTTGCAGCGTAAGGTCGGCGATGCCGCGGAAAGTGCAAAGGTCGAATCCGGGGCATCCGAGGAGCTGCGGTAATACCAGGTTTAAAGCCCACAACCCTAGAAGCCAGAATGGAAAAGCTGGGCATCAAAAACAGCAAATAAGTCCCCGGACACCTTGCTTTCCAGCTCACACCGAGAATCTCGCGCGGCAGGTCCTTCCTAGTAAAAGTCGGAGCCTACTGGCTCAGGCTTGCTACTCTTGCCAATTACTCAGTGGCTGCGGCTTGACCAGCAAGCAGCCGACGATGATAGTTGATTTGACCAAGGTGATAGTTGAGGTGGGTGGCTTGGTGTAATAGGAAAAACTGAGTCGAAACGGTAGTGTCAGCTATCCGCACTGGAAAGTCGCGGGCCAAATCGGCCTCGTTCAGAGCCGAGAGCGTAGGGCGTACAACGGCCCGGGCAGCCTCTATTTGGGCTAGAAGCTCCGCCCGGGACACATCACGGGCCGCAAACTCCAACGGCCGGTTACGCACGTAATCACCATCGCCTAGCACCACGCCGATAAAGTGCTGAAACGCACCCGCCAAATGCAGGGCCAGCGTACCGCCGGGATTGGTGATGTGGCCTGCTTCGCGCCAGAGCGCTGCCTCGTCGGGGTAGGCCAATACTTCTTCACGAAGCTTGGCTAGATCCCGTTCAAACAAAGTTATTAGGGTGTCAATCACGAGGCTTAAAAGTAAGTTTTGAAGAAGAAGTACACGCTCATGGCTAAGGCCACGGCCACTATCCCCCCCCGCAGGCGTTCTGCTGGCACCCGACGATCATAACGGACACCGGCCCACCCGCCAAGCATAGCACCAGCCATCATGACCAATGCCTGAGGCCAAAGCACGAGGCCAGAGCAGAGGAAGATACCAGCCGACACCGTGTTGTTACAAGTCACGATCTGTACTTTCAGAGCGTTCATGTTGTGCAGGTTGCGCATGCCCGCTAAACCCAGAGCAGCAAGCAGCATGATACCCAATCCGGCCCCGAAGTAGCCACCGTACACCCCAATCAGCAGCTGACTTACTAGCAAACCGGCCGAGAGCGGTGGCAGGGCCTCGGTTGTGATGCCGGGGCTGGTAGCCGTGGCAGTTGAACGACGCACTAGCTGCTTGCTCAAGGCGAATAACACGGTGGCTCCAAGCAGCAGAAACGGCACCAGACGTAGAAACACTTGGGGTGGAGTGCGCAACATCAGCCCGGCACCAGCTATGGAGCCCGCGCTGGTAGCGAGCAGCAGCAAGCCCACCTCCCGACTGGGCCAGGCCATCTTGCTCGCACTCGCGACTACGCTAGCCAACGAGCCCGGCCAGAGCGAAACGGCAGTTACGGCGTTGGCTGACAGCGGCGGTACTTGCGTAAACACCAAGGCCGGGAATGCTAGAAACCCACCGCCACCCGCTACAGCATTGAGGGCACTAGCCCCGACCGCAGCAACAAATAAAAATCCGGATTCGGAAGCAGTCATCGGTCAGAACTCAATAGGTTCGCGCAATGGCCGGCCCCGGTCAGGACCGGCCATTGCGCGGCTAATACCTAACGAGGCACGTTTTTGGTCATGAAAGTGTCGATAAGGCCCGCAATTTGAGCGTGGTCTTCCTCTAAAGCGAAGTGTCCCGTATCGAGCAGGTGCAGTTCTGCATCGGGCAGATCTTTTTTGAAAGCCTCGGCGCCCGCGGGACCAAATATTTCGTCATTCTTGCCCCATACGAGCAACGTAGGTGGTTGATGAGTTCGGAAATATTCCTGGAAAATAGGATATCCGTCCAGGTTCAGGCGATAATCGTGAAAGAGTTGGAGCTGTACCTCGCGGTTGCCAGGGCGGTCCATGTTCGCCGTGGCCAGGGTGTGGCCGTCGGGAGCGATGCTTTCGGGGTGGCGCGTGCCGTGGGTCTACTGCCACTGGTTGGCCTCCGGTGTCAGATATGCCCGCACTCCCGGCTCGGTGGCGGGACCAGCGTTGGTAGCGTAAGCAAATAGCGGCTCCCAGAAAGGTGTAAAGCCCTCCATATACGCGTTGCCGGACTGACTGATAATGGCCTCAATACGGTCGGGATGGCGGGAGGCGAGTTTGAGACCAAGCGGGGCCCCGTAGTCCTGGATATAGATCGAGAACCGGTCGAGCCCAACGGCATTGATGAACTTGACTACCACCTCATACAGCGACTCAAACGAATACTCGAACTGGTTGGCGGCGGGAAACGAAGAGTTGCCGAAACCAGGATAATCGGGGGCGACAAGGTGGTAGCGGCTTTCAAGGTCGACCATCAAATCGCGGAACATATGCGAGGAAGTTGGGAATCCGTGCAGGAGCAGAATGGTGGGGTGGGCCGGGTTGCCCGCCTCGCGATAGAAGATGTCGAGGTTGTCGATTTTAACCGTTTTGTGCAGCATGGGATTGGGTTGAAAAGTGGTTTATGAGAAAGCCAGGCCACCTGGCCTAGCTGGTTTTCCGAGGTGTTTCATATTGCTTTTTCTTGTCATAATCTTGATAAATAGCGTGTTATGAAGACGTAGCACTCCCGCGCTGAGGCACAAGTAAACCTGCCCGCCTTCTCAGGCGGTTTTAGTGCTGCCTTAGGCAGTCAATTAACCAGGAATGGTGGAAGGTTAGGCCGAGCGGTAGCGCCGTTCTTGCTCCTGAATGGGGTAGTCGTTGGCGCTCATGTCGCGGCGGCGCATCAGACCCTGGGCGTCAAATTCCCAGTGCTCGTTGCCGTGGGCCCGCATCCACTGCGTAGGATTATCCGCCGGCCGGTATTCGTACTCAAAGCGGACCGAAATGCGGTTATCGGTGAAGGCCCACAGTTCTTTCATGAGCCGATAGTCCAGTTCAGCCGCCCACTTGCGCCGCAAAAAGTCTTTGATGGCCTCGCGGCCCCGGAAAAACTCGCTGCGGTTGCGCCACTCCGAATCTTCAGTGTAGGCCAAAGCCACGCGCTCAGGGTCGCGGGAATTCCAGGCATCTTCGGCCGCCTGCACCTTGGCGCGCGCCGTTTCAGCGGTGAAGGGAGGAATAAGGGGAGTGGACATGAGCTAAACGAGTTGTTGAAGAATGAAAGTCCGAATAAAAGCTCGGCTGCCAGCAACCTCATTAGGCGTCAACTGCAACCGATCTTGTGTTCTCACTGAGATGTTTGCTCCAGGGAATTCGCTTGTTGGCGCCAGTGCGCCAGTTCCGCCTCCAAGCGGTGCACATAGGCGGTTTGCTCTGCCATAACAGTAGTCACTTCTTCAGCCGTGTAGCGGGGCGTGATGTGCTGAGGACAGTTCCAGTCGTACGCTTGCACAGCAAACACAACCATTCGCTTAGGTCGATGCGGGTAAGCAGTCGGATCAAGCCGCGCGAACAGTTCTGGTTGCTCGCCTAGCTCCACAATGCTGGCTTCCGCGTAGATTTTCAGTCGAGTCCGTCGGGGGTAGTCCATCAACAGCAAAGACACCTGAGGGTGCGTGAGCAAATTGCCAATCGAGATGTACTGCTTGTTACCCGTATAGTCAACAAAGCCTAGCCGGTGCTCATCCAACACAGTTAAGAAGCCTTTGGGCCCGCCTCGGTGCTGCACGTAAGGGTAGCCATTTTCGCCGATACTGGCGAGGTAGAAACTGTCACGTTCAGCCAGAAACTCAACTTCGTACTGCGTGAGTCCGGCAGTATAAGTGTGGTTTTCTTGCCGCGCGTAAGCTGAACGGCTACCATAACGCTGTTGTAATTGCTTGACTGGTTCCGTAAAGGCCAAAGCGGCGTAATTAGCCATAGGATGAGGAGTTGAGGGCTGAAGTCACAAGTAGAAAGTGTTCTTTTTTTCACATCACCCGTGGCATTATCTGACGGCATGATGGCACGAGCATATTCTAAAACATTTGGTCAATTATGAGGCAAAAAAATTAGTCTAATACCTGCAGCCCGGTTTGAATGACGAGCATTAAGTCCTGGGGGGCGTACATGCGACGGGAGATATTGAGGCCATTCCACAAGTTGATAAGGTAGCGAGCCAAGGCGCGGACATCAATCGATTCAGGAAGACTGCCAGCCTGTTGGCCTTGGCTAAGCGCCTCGTAAAATACTTGCTCAACGGCGGCCAACGCTCGGGCCGCAAGTTGTTTCATCTCCGGGTCTAGTGTTGCCATCTCCACTAGGGTATTACCGAAATAGCAGCCCTTCGCCACCACTCCTTCCGCGTGGCTAGGGTCGGCTAGCGCCTGGAAAGTCTGCCGAATAACTGCCAGTGGTTCCGAGCTTTCCTTCAGCGCTTGCCGTAAGGTTTTCAGGTAGTCGCGCTCAAATTGCTTGGTGGCTTGCACAAACACTCCGCGCTTGCTACCGAAAGTATGGTAAAGGCTGCCCTTGCGCAGACCCATGGCTGCTAGCAACTCCTCGGTAGATGTAGCGCCGTAGCCCTGCCGCCAGAAGAGATCCTGCGCTTTACTGAGAACATTCTCCTCATCAAATTCTTTGAGCCGACCAGCCACGATAGAAGGGTTTACGGTAGGGAACGGAGCAAAGGTAGCAAAATTTACCAATTGGTAAAGTTTATGATCAAATTTAATTTTCCATCCGATAACCAGTCGCTATAAAACTCGAGGCAAATGCACTGCGCAATGCTCACTACAATATCGCTCGTGACATAGCCACGAGAAGACTTTCTGAAACCCTTATCAACTGTTGCAATTGCTGCCGAAACCTATACATCAAGGTAGTATGGACAAATGTGCATTTGCATTGCATATTTGTCCATACAAACATTTACACTACGTATGCTTCCTCGCTTCCTTAGGCCCAAGCTAGAATCTTTAGCCAGAGGCTTCCCTATTTTAACCGTAACGGGACCCCGGCAATCTGGTAAATCAACCTTAGTAAGAGCTGTTTTCCCTGATCTACCTTACGTGTTGCTAGAAGACCCAGATGTTCGCTTGTTGGCCCAACAGGACCCTCGGCGTTTCCTGGCTACGTATCCGAACGGTGCCATCTTTGATGAAGTGCAGCGAGTGCCTGAATTGTTTTCTTACTTGCAGGGAGTGGTAGATCGGCAGCCGAGTCCTAGGGCTCCTTACGTACTGACTGGCTCCCAGAATTTTCTGCTGCTTGAAGGCATCGGCCAGACACTAGCGGGCCGCACTGCTGTTCTGCGCCTACTACCCCTAAGCTACGCGGAGTTGGCGGCCACGCAGCAACTTCCCCCTAACATCAATGAATTGCTTTTACGTGGCGGTTATCCTCGCCTGAGTAATCCGGCCCTGGCTCCCGCTGATTTCTACCCTAGCTATATTCAGACCTATTTGGAACGCGACGTCCGCTCCTTACAGGCCATTCAGGACTTAAACGCTTGGTGTGAGTTAACAACGGAAGAGGTCCGCAAAAGCCAGG